>JAJZET010000201.1 GCA_021805685.1 Pseudomonadota bacterium | reverse complement strand
TCGGCTACCGGCGCGCGATGATCCTGGCGCTGACCCTGCTCGGCGGCGCCTGCATGCTGATGCCGCTGTGGCCGGGCTTCCGCACCACCGAGGTGCTGTTCACCTGCGTCGGCATCTCGTTCGCGCTGGCCAAGGTCGGCGTGTACTCGTCGATCGGCCTGCTGACCGCGGACCGCGGTGCACACGGCCGCCTCACCTCGACCATCGAAGGCATGTTCATGCTCGGCGTACTGGCCGGCAACTGGCTGTTCAGCGCCTTCATCGACCACGCCGATCCGGCCAACCTGGTCTGGCTGCGCGTGTACTGGCTGCTCGCCGCGCTGTGCGTCGCGGTGATCGCCCTGCTGGCCAGCTCGCGCATGGACGAATCGGCCGCGCACAACGCGCGCACCGCGACCATGCGGGGATCGCTGGTCGAGATGCTGCAGCTGTTCGCACGGCCGCTGGTCTACGTGTTCCTGATCTCGGCCTTCCTCTACGTGCTGATCGAGCAGAGCTTCTCGACCTGGCTGCCCACCTTCAACAACGAGATCCTCAAGCTGCCGAATGCCATGAGCATCCAGCTGGCCAGCATCCTGCCCGGCGCGATCGCGCTGGGACGGCTCGGCGCCGGCCAGGCGCTGCGGCGGATGCACTGGTACACCCTGCTGAATGTCTGCGTGGTCGGCATGGCGGCGATCGTGCTGGTGAGCCTGCCGCTGGCGCGCGGCATCGTGCCCGGCACCACGGCCGGCTGGGGCCATGCCCCCCTCGCAGCGTGGCTGTTCCCGCTGGTCGGCCTGCTGATGGCACCGATCTACCCGGTCATAAACTCGGTGATACTCAGTTCGCTGCCGAAGCCCTCGCACGCGGCGATGACCGGCCTGATCGTGATCTTCTCCGCGCTGGGCGGCACGCTGGGTTCGCGCATCACCGCCATCGTGTTCGCCCGCTACAACGGCATCGACGCGTTCTATTTTTCGCTGCTGCCGATGAGCCTGGTGCTGCTGTCGCTGTTCTTCTTCAAGCGCGAAACGGACCGCGCCAACCCCACCGTCACGGCTGCGGTCGGCCTGGCGGCCAAGTGAACCGTCCCACGCTGGAGCACGCATGAAAACCCGACTCGCCTGCCTGGCCCTCGCCGCCCTGTTCGCCGCCCCGGCGATGGCCGCCACCGATCCGAGCTTCCTGCTCACCGGCACCAGCGCGAACTTCGGCAGCTACTTCCCCAGCTACCTGGCGAACGGCTATTTCTCGGTGATGACCTCGCCGCGCGGCACCGAGCCCGACCGCGGCTACATGGTCGCGTTCATGGACTACGCCAAGGGCGACATCGCCCGCCCCGCGGCGATCCCCGGCTGGAACGAGATCGACTACAACCCCGGCGGCGGCTGGCTCAACTCGACCCGGCTGGACGCCAAGATCTTCGCCGGCTACGCGCAGACGCTCAACCTGCACGACGCCACGCTCACCACGCGCTACGACTTCGACTACGCGAACAAATCCACCGGCGTGGAAGTGCAGAGCTTCGTCAGCCAGGCCGATCCGCACCTCGCCGCGGTGCGCTTCAGCATCACGCCGAAGTTCAGCGGTGACGTGCAACTCAGCTTCCCGATCCGGCTGTGGTCGGAATACCAGCCGCGCTTCCCGATCGGCAGCATGAGCGGCGACCAGATGATCGCCGCGGTGATCGCCAGCGGGCAGAACCTGGACAACAAGCCGGTGCCCACGCCGGACCGCGCGCCGGTGTGGTACCCCGGCTACACCCGGGTGCTGTCGAACGGAGGCGACGCGAAGACGCTCACGCTGTGGCTGGACGGCCGCGCCGAGCAGGGCCTGACGATGGCCGAGGCGGCTGCGCTGCAGCTGCCGGCCGGCATCGCGGTGAAGCGCGCGACGGTGACCAAGGGGCCGTACAAGCTCTCGCTCGACCTGGTGGTGCACGTCGAGCAGGGCCATACCTATGCCTTCACCAAGTACGTGGCCGTTTCGCGCCAGGGCTGGGGCGGCGACGCCAAAACCGACCTCGCGCTCGCCACGCAGGCGCGCGACGGCGGCTTCGACCGGCTGCTGACGCGCCATCGCGACGCCTGGCACAGGCTGTGGCGGTCCGACATCGTGGTCGACGGCGACCCGCAGGTGCAGAAGGCCGTGCACTCCGACCTGTACTACCTGCTGTCCAACACCACGGTGGGCACGGCCTGGCCGATGGGCGCCTGCGCGCTGACCCCGAACTACGCCGGCCATGCGTTCTGGGACAGCGACTCGTGGGTGTTCCCCGCGCTGCTGCTGCTGCATCCCGAGCGCGCCAAGCCGATCGTCATGTTCCGCCACCGCACCATGCAGCCCGCGCGGGAGCGCGCCAAGCAATACGGCGCCAAGGGGCTGATGTACCCGTGGGAGGCCGACCCGCAGACCGGCATCGACAACACACCGCACTTCGCCTACGACGTCTACCGCGAGATCCACGTCAACGCCGACATCGCCATCGCGCAATGGCAGTACTGGCTGGCCACCGGCGACATGGACTGGCTGAAGCAGGACGGCTGGCCGGTGATCCGCGGCATCGCCAACTTCTGGGCCAGCCGCGTCACCTGGGACAAGGCGCACGACCGCTACGAGATCCTGCACGTCACCTCGCCCGACGAGGCCTACAACGACGTGCCCAACGACGCGTTCACCAACGCCGCCGCGCAGAAGGCGCTGCGCATCGCGGTCAAGGCGGCGAAGCAGGTGGGCGCCACGCCCGACCCGCAGTGGTCACGCATCGCCGACCGGATGTACATCCCGTTCGACAAGGCCGCACAGCGCCACTACGACTTCGATCCCTCGGTGCCGCACGACAAGATCACCTGGATGGGCTCGTCGCTGGTCTGGCTGATGTACCCCAACCTCGACCTGCCGATGTCGCCGCAAGTGCGCCGCAACGACTTCGCCTTCCAGCTGCACGAACTGAAGACGCACGGCGACGACCCCAACGAGATGATGATGGTGATGCTGGCGGTGGGCGAGTCCGAACTCGGCGACGGCAGGGCCGCCGGCGACTGGCTGCAGCGCAACCTGGTGGGCTTCCTCAAGCCGCCGTTCAACGTGCGCACCGAGACCGTGGCTAACAACGCCGGCTACATCCTGGCCACCTCGGCCGGCTACATCCAGAGCCTGGCCTACGGCCTCACCGGCCTGCGCATCGACGGCAAGGGGCTGGACCCGGCCTACGCGCCGGTGCTGCCGCCGAGCTGGAAATCGGTGACGCTCAGGAACGTGCACTTCCGTGGCAAGCGCTACGACATCACGGTCGAACGCGATGCCGCCGGCAAGGCGAAGCTGGTGCGCCATGCGCTTTGATGCCGCCTGGCCCGAAACGTTTGCACCGGGCGTCGCCGTGGAGCGGCAGAATCGATGTGCCCGGCAGTCCACCCTTCGACCCCGCGCCTTCGGCGCTATCCTCGGGATGAGCGGCTGAATCCGATGGCCGATCCGACCTAGTCCGATGTCCGCTACTGCGCCCACCCTGCTCGAATCCATGCGCCAGGTCGGCGCGCTGCTGCACGCCGCCGACCTGCGCGGCGCGGACGAACGGCTGCAGGCCATCGTCGCGGAGCATCCGGACCACGTGGAGGCCTTGCGCCTGCTCGGCGGCCTGCGCCTCGGCCGGGGCGACGTGGACGGCGCGGAGGCGCTGCTGCGCAAGGCGCTGACGCTGGATCCGCACTGGGCACCCACGCTGGCCACGCTGGGCGAATTGCTGCTCAACGCCGGCCGCGACGACGAGGCCGAACCGCTGCTGCGGCGCGCGGCCGCCAAGCTGCCGCAGGCCGCCGTGCTGCTGGCGCGCCACTGCAACGACCGGCGCCGGCCAACCGAGGCGCTGGCCATCGTCGAACCCTGGTGCGGCACCGGCCGCGCGCCAGCCGAACTGGTCGCGCAGCATGTGGCGGCGCTCGCCGCGCTGGGCCGCCGCGACGACGCGGTCGCTTTCTACCGTCGCCATGCCGAGGCCGCGCCGGAGCATGCCGGCGCGACCCATGCGCTGGCCGTCGCGCTGGCTGCCGCCGACCGTCACCGCGACGCCGAACGCATGGCCAGCCACGCGCTGGCGCAAGGGCACCGAACCGCCGGCGTGCACTTCACGCATGCGCGCAGCCTGATCGCGCTCGGCGAATTCGAGCATGCCGAGGCCGCCCTGCGCGACGGCCTGCGGCTGGAGCCGCGCAACGTCGAGGCGCACGACCGCCTGGCACGGCTTGTGTGGATGCGCAGCGGCGACCGCGCGCAAGCCACCGCGCTGCTCGACGAAGCGCTGCAGCGTTTCGCTGGCGACGAAGCGCTGCTCGCCGCCAAGGCCGCGATCCTGCAGGGCGCCGGCGATGCACGCGGTGCGCTGGCCTGCCTTGCCGATGCGGCTGCGCGCACGCAGGCCTCGCCGGCGCTGCTGGTGCGCGCCGGGCTGGCCGCGCTCGACGTCGACCCCGCGCTGGCGCGTGACCTGGCCGGGCGCGCTTTGGCCCGCGCGCCCACGCCGGCGGCAAGCAACCTGCTTGCCGCTGCCCTGCTCGGCACCGGCGAAGCGGAACAGGCGTTGGCCGAGTGCGAGGCCCTGCTCGCCGACGCGCCGGACGACCAGTACCTGATCGCGCTGCAGACCACCGCTTGGCGTTTGCTCGGCGACGCGCGCCACGACGCGTATTGCAACTACGCGCAGCTGGTGAAGCCCTATCGCCTGCAGACGCCGGACGGCTGGTCGAGGCTCGACGACTTCCTCGCCGACCTCAAGCGCAGCCTGGAAAAGCTGCACGACCCGCAGGGCCATCCGCTGCTGTTCCAGTCGCTACGCCACGGTACCGAAACCACCGCGGACCTCGCGCGCCACGACGACCCGGTGATCCGCGCGCTGTTCGCGGCCTTCGACGCGCCGATCCGCTACTACCTCGCGCACATCGGCCACGGCGACGACGCGCTGCGCCGGCGCAATCGCGGCCACTACCGCTTCAACGGCAGCTGGTCGGTACGTCTGCGCGACGCCGGCTTCCACGCCAGCCACGTGCATCCGCGCGGCTGGATCTCCTCCGCCTGCTACATCGACCTGCCCGATGGCATGGCCGAGGCGGACACGCCGGATGGCTGCCTCGCCTTCGGCGAACCCGGCATCCTCACCACGCCGCACCTGCCTGCGCAGCACAGGGTGCGCCCGGCAGCCGGCACGCTGGTGTTGTTCCCCTCGTATGCCTGGCACGGCACCGTGCCGTTCCACGGCGACCGCGCGCGTTTGACCGTCGCTTTCGATGCCGTGCCGGAGGTCTCCGCATGAAAGGCGCTGCGCTGGCCTTCGCCCTGCTTGCACTGGGGAGCGCGCCCGCGCCGGCCGCCACCGATGTCGGCTTCGTGCTGCGCGCCCGCGCGGCGGACTGGTCGCACTATTTCCCCGGCCAACTGGGCAACGGCTACGCGTCCACGCTCACCGCGCCGCGCGGTACCGAGGACACGCCGGCCTACCTGGTCGCCCTGATGGACCGCACGCCGGGCGACGTCGCGCGTCCCGCCGTGGTGCCCGCCTGGGGCGGCATCGACTACCGCGCCGCTGGTGGCGCCTGGCTCGATGCCGCGCCACTGGACGCCATGCACTTCCGGCACTACGTCCAGACGCTGGACATGCACGACGGCACGCTGGCCACGCGCTACGACTACCGCGACGGCACGCGCGTCACCGGCGTCGAAGTCACCTCGCTGGTGAGCCAGGCCTCGCCGCATCTCGCCGGCAGCCGGCTCGTGCTCACACCGCGCTTCGACGGCCGCGTGGAACTGTCGTTCGCGCTCGACGGCTGGCCGCCGCACCCGCCGCGCTTCGCGCTGGCGCGCATCACCGATGCGCAGATGCACCAGCAACTGGACAAGTACCACCTGAAACTTGAACCCGTAGCGCCCGCCACGCCCGATCGCGCCGCACTGTGGTATCCCGGCACCACCGCCGTGCTAGCCCACGATGGCGATGCCGCGCAGCTCACGCTGTGGCTGGACGGTCGCGCCGCGGGCAGCGCGAGGATGGCCGAAGCCGTTGCGGTGTCGCTGCCGCAGGGCCTGCGCCCGGTATCGACCAGGGTGGTGCGTGACGGCCTGCGGCTGGCGCTCGACGTGGTGCTGGACGTGCGCAAGGACCGGCACTACCGCTTCGCCAAGTTCGTCGCCGTCTCGCGCGAGGGCTGGGGCGGCGATGCGCGGACCGATCTCGCCCTGGCCACGCAGGCGCGCGCACGGGGCTTCAACGCCTTGCTGCGCGCACAGCGGGCGGCCTGGCACGCGCTGTGGCGGTCCGACGTGGTGATCGACGGCGATCCGGCCGCACAACGCATCGTGCACGCCGACCTCTACTACCTGCTGTCCAACGTCACGCCCGATACCGCCTGGGCCACCGGCGCCTGCGGCATGACACCGGGCTATGGCGGCCACGTTTTCTGGGACAGCGACTCCTGGGTGTTCCCTGCCTTGCTCCTGCTGCATCCGCACCGGGCGGAATCCCTGGTGAATTTCCGCGCGCGCACGTTGCCGGCTGCCGAGGCGCGCGCCCGCGCACGCGGCCTGCGCGGCGCGATGTATCCGTGGGAGGCCGATCCCGACGACGGCAGCTCGCAGACGCCACATTCCGCCACCGTGCTGGACGAGCGCGAAATCCACGTCGACGCCGACATCGCGCTGGCGCAGTGGCAGTACTGGCTGGCCAGCGGCGACAAGGCCTGGCTGCAGCGAGATGGCTGGCCGGTGATCCGCGCCCTCGCCGACTTCTGGGCCAGCCGCGCCAGCTACGACGCGGCACACCACCGTTACGCGATCCTGCATGTCACCTCGGTGCAGGAGAACCACAGCGACGTACCCAACGACAGCTACACCAACGCCTCCGCGCGCAAGACGCTGCAGATCGCCAGCGCGGCGGCGGCCATCGTGGGTGCCAAGGCCGATCCGCGCTGGGCCGAGGTCGCCAACGGCCTGTACCTGCCGTTCTCCACCAGCAAAGACCGCTACCTCGCCTTCGATCCCAGCGTGCCGCAAGGCCCCGGCAGCGGCACCGCCGGCTCGCTGCCGCTGCTGTCCTATCCCGCGCTGGACCTGCCGATGACGCCCGCCGTGCGCCGCCACGACTACGCGGCTGCCGCTGCGCTCGCCGCCGCGGACAAGGACATGAACAGCATGGGGCTGGCGCCGCTGTCGATCGCCGCGGCGACCGTGGGCGACTCCGCCGGTGCGGCGCACTGGTTCCAGCGCAACCTGGAGGCGGACGTGATCAAGCCGCCGTTCGCCGTGCGCACCGAGACGCCCAGCAACAACACCGGCTATTTCCTTACCGCCAGCGGCGGCTTCCTGCAGAACCTGGAATACGGCTTCACCGGACTGCGCATCGAGCCGCGGGGACTGCTGCCGGCCTATCCGCCGGTGCTGCCCGCCGGCTGGAGGTCGCTGACGCTGAGGCGCATCCGCTTCCGCAACCGCTGGTACGACGTAACCGTGCGCCACCGATCCGACGGCTCGGCCACTCTCTCGATGACCGCCCTTACCTCCGCCGGGGACACCCAGCCATGAAACTCCGCACCTGCCTTGCCGCCCTGCTGCTCGCAACGTCGGCCGCGCCGATGGCCCGCGCGGCCACGCCCGATGCCGCAAAGACGCTGGCCTACATCCACCGCGCCTGGCCCACGCTCACGCGCCGGATGGACGACTGCTCCGCCTTCGGCAAGGGGCCGGGCGACACCCAGCTGGTGATCTACCTGCCGCACCGCCTGCCGATGCCCGCCGACCTGCCGCGCATCGCCAGGGCCTGCCACGTGAAAGTGCGCCGGCTGCCGCAAAGCATCCGCGCACTCGGCAGCCTCGATCCCGCCACGCTGCCGGTGCAGGGACTGCTCTACCTGCCGCATCCCTACGTGGTGCCCGGCGGCTTCTTCAACGAGATGTATGGCTGGGACAGCTACTTCATCGAGCTGGGCCTGCTCGCCGACCATCACGAAGCGCTGGCGCGCGACATGGTGGACAACGCGCTGTTCGAGGTGCAGCACTACGGCGGCGTGCTCAACGCCAACCGCAGCTACTACCTCAGCCGCTCGCAACCGCCTTTCCTCGGGGCGATGATGGCCGCGCTGCTGGCCGATCCCGCCAGTTTCCGCGACGCTGCCGAACGGCATGCGTGGCTGGCCAAGGCCTATCCGCTGGCAGTGCGCAACCACGACCTGTGGACGCGCCCCGGGCACCGCGCCGGCGACACCGGCCTGGCGCGCTATTTCGACTACGGTCACGGCCCGGTGCTGGAAGCCCACGACGCCAGCTACTACCAGGGCGTGATCCGCTGGCTGCTGGCGCATCGCGCGCAGGATCCCGGCTATCTCCTCAAGGCCCCGCACCACCCCGACGCCGCCGAAGCGGCACGGCTGAAGACCACGAGCTGCGACGTCGCCGCCTCGCCGGTGTGTGCCGATGCCTGGGTCGACGGCTACCGCCTCACCGCCGACTACTACCTCGGCGACCGCGCGATGCGCGAATCGGGCTTCGACACCGACTTCCACTTCGGCCCGTTCGCCGGCTCCACCCACCATTACGCACCGGTCGGACTGAACAGCCTGCTGTACCGCTACGAACGCAACCTGCACGACTTCGCCGCCACGCTCGGCAAGACCGCCGACGCCGCACGCTGGCAACAGGCAGCGGTCGTACGCAAGGCGGCGATGGACAAGTACCTGTGGCACCCCGCCAGGGGCATGTACCTGGACTACGACTTCGTCACCGGCAAGCCATCCGACGATCCCTACCTCACGATGTTCTACCCGCTATGGGCCGGCGCCGCTTCCGCCGGGCAGGCACAGGCGCTGCGCGGCAAGCTGGCGTTGTTCGAAAAGCCGGGCGGGCTGGCCATGAGCACGCGCACCACCGGCGCGCAGTGGGATGCGCCGTTCGGCTGGGCGCCGACAAACTGGCTGGTGGCGAAGGGGATGGAAGACTACGGCTTCGATGCCGACGCGCGGCGCATCGCCACGAAGTTCATGGCCACGGTGGATCGCGGCTTCGCCCACGACGGCACCATCCGCGAGAAATACAACATGGCGAGCGGCAACGCCGACGTGAAGATCACCGCCGGCTACACGCAGAACGTGGTCGGTTTCGGCTGGACCAACGGTGTCTACCTCAAGCTGCACCAGCTGACCGAACACGTGAAGCCTAAGTCCGGGACGCCATGAGCGTGGATCATCGCCGGGCCTGCGTGCTGCTGCCGTGCGCCAGCGCGCCCGCCAGTCGCATGGCTGGCGAAGTTCCCGCCCATCCTGCCGATCAGCGGCACGCGCGACACGGCGATGGGCTCGGTCATGCACCGCAACGAGCCGCTGCGCGAAGCCGGCGTGCCCAGCGCACGACGCGTGTCAGACCGCATGCGGCATTCGTTCGTCTCCGGCCCGCAGCTGCACGAATCGACGCTGACCCCCGCCGCTATCGTCGGCTTTTCGGACAGCGCCTGGCCCGCTGAACCCGGATGGCGCTTTGCCGCTGTCGGTACCGCGAGTATCCTCGTCGGCAATACCGCCATTGCCGAACGCACCATGAGCCATCAGACCGTCCTGGTCATCGACGACGAGCGCGATATCCGCGAACTGCTCACCATCACGCTGGGTCGCATGGATTTGCAGGTAGACGCGGTGGGCACGGTTTCCGAGGCGCGCCGCGCACTGAGCGAACGCAGCTACGACCTCTGCTTCACCGACATGCGCCTGCCCGACGGCACCGGCCACGAAATCCTCGAATACATCTCGGCCAATCACCCGGAAACGCCGGCGGCGATGATCACCGCCTACGGCAACGTGGACGCCGCGGTGAACGCGCTGAAGGCCGGCGCCTTCGACTTCGTCTCCAAGCCGGTGGACATCCAGATGCTGCGCCAGCTGGTGCGCACGGCGCTGCGGCTGGCCGAGGAGCGGCGCAGCGGCAAGGCCGCGGCCAAGGCCGGCAACGCGGGCGAGCGGCTGGTCGGTGACTCGCCCGCCATGCAGCAGGTGCGCGCCACCATCGCCAAGCTCGCGCGCAACCAGGCGCCGGTGTACATCGCCGGCGAATCCGGCGTGGGCAAGGAACTGGTCGCACGCCTCATCCACGAGCAGGGCCCGCGCGCCAGCGGCCCGTTCATCCCGGTGAACTGCGGCGCGATCCCCTCGGAACTGATGGAGAGCGAGTTCTTCGGCCACAAGAGGGGCAGCTTCACCGGCGCCCACACCGACAAGGAAGGCCTGTTCCAGGCCGCGCACGGCGGCACGCTGTTCCTCGACGAAGTGGCCGAGCTGCCGCTGCACATGCAGGTGAAGCTGCTGCGCGCGATCCAGGAAAAGGCCGTGCGCCCGATCGGTGCGCGCGAAGAGGTGCCGGTGGACGTGCGCATCCTCTCCGCCACGCACAAGAACCTCGCTGCCCTGGTCGAGCAGGGCCAGTTCCGCCAGGACCTGTTCTACCGCATCAACGTGATCGAGCTGCGCGTGCCGCCGCTGCGCGAGCGCCGCGGCGACGTGCCGCTGCTGGCCAACCACATCCTGCTCGGTCTCGCCCGCAAGGACGGTGGCCGGCCAAGCCAGTTGTCGCCCGAGGCGCAACGGGCGCTGGAGAGCTACGACTTCCCCGGCAACGTGCGCGAGCTGGAGAACATCCTCGAGCGCGCCACCGCGATGTGCGACGGCGAGCGCATCGACGCTGCCGACCTGATGCTGCCGCAGCGCCAGCCGCGCGCGGAAGGCGTACCCCCCGCCGCCGGCCATCCGGCCGCGCCGGCCGCCGCGCCCTCGCCCTCGCCCGCCAGTGCCACCGCCGACGGCGGCCTCGACGACTACATCAGCAACCTCGAGCGCAGCGCGATCATGAAGGCGCTGGAAGAATCCCGCTACAACAAGACCGCCGCCGCGAAGAAGCTGGGCATCACCTTCCGCGCGTTGCGCTACAAGCTGAAGAAGCTCGGCATCGATTGATGCCGCTTACAGCCCTCTCCCCACTGGGGGGAGGGCTTGCGCGATGTCAGTCCATAGTGCTCGACAGCGCCAACCGCAACGTACGCAACAGCTTCCGCGTGGTAACCGGCTTGTCGAGCACGCGCAGGCGCGGCAGCGGCGGCAGCTCGTCCAGCTGCGGCGGCGCGTAGGGGCGCGCCAGCATCACCACGGCGCCGTCGTAACCCTGATCGACCAGGGCGGCCAGCATGCGTGTACCGGTGAATAGGTTCATGTCGGCATCCATCAGCACCAGGTCGGGCAGGCCGTGCACGCCGATCCATTGCAACGCGGCGGTGCCGCTTTGGCTGGCGCTGGCACGGTAGCCCCAGGCGTCCAGCGTGTCGCTGAGCAGGGAGAGCTCGCTGGCAGCTTCGGCCACCACCAGCACGCGCTCGCCGACGCCTTCCAGCGTGTCGACGTCGTCGCCATCGTTCGCGTCGGCACCGGCCTCCTGCAAGGGGATGTAGAGGTCGAAGCGGGCACCACGACCCGGGGCACTGTCCACGCGCATCACGCCGCCGTGGCTGGCAATGATGCGCCGGCACGACAGCAGGCCGAGGCCGGTGCCGCTTTCCTTGGTGGTGAAGAACGGCTCGAACAGGCGCGCCAGCACGTCAGCGCCCATGCCCGGGCCGTCGTCGATCACGCTGAGGCGCAGGTGACGGCCGGGATGCGCCTGCTCGCCGGGTTCAAAGAAGTCCGCCTCAAGCCGCTGCTGCGCCGCTTCGATGCGCAATTCGCCGCCGTTCGGCATGGCCTGGATCGCATTGAGGCAGAGATTGAGCAGGCATTGCTGCAGTTCGGTGTGGTTGCCGGCGAATTCGAGTTCGGGCGCTTCCACCGCCACCTGCATGTGGATGGTGCGCGGCACGCTGCCCTGCAACAGCAGCTCCAGCGCATCCATCAGCGCACCCAGGCGCACCTGCTCGGCGCGCCGTGCGCCGCGCGCGAAGGAGAGCATCGACTGCACCATCTCCAGGCCGCGCTTGCCGCAGTCGCGCACCAGCTCGCCCAGCCGTGCGAGCTGCGGATCGTCGCGGTATTCGCGCAGGCTTTCGCCGGCCAGCAGCAGCGGTTGCAGCAGGTTGCGCAGGTCGTGGCTGAGGCCACCGGCCAGCATCGCCAGGCTTTCGAAGCGCTGTGCGCGGATCAGCCCGGCCTCGGCGCGCTGGCTGGCGCGATGCTCGGCGGCCTCGGCCAGCGCCCGGCGCACCGCGCTGGCCAGGCGTGCCGGGTTTTGCTTGAGGATGTAGTCGGTGGCACCGTCGTGCAGCGCGGCGATGGCGGCCTCTTCACCCAGCGTGCCGGAGACGTAGATGAAGGGCAGCTCCGCGTCGCGCTGGCGCAACAGCTCCAGCGCGCGCTGGCCGGAAAAACCCGGCAGGCTGAGGTCGGACAGCACGATGTCGGGCGCGAAATCGCGCAAGGCGGCCAGGTAGGCCGCCTCGTCGTCCACCACGCGCGCCTCGTGCGCGAGCGCGTCCTCGGCGAGTTCGGCCAACGCCAGCTCGGCGTCCTCGCGGCTGTCCTCCACCAGCAGTATCCGGATCGGGTGCGCGTCGCTGCCGTGTGAACCGTGTATGGGCTTTTCCATTCGCCTTCTCAGTCGTAGTCGGGTGCCTGGTTCAGCACGGCCCAGAACTGCCCCAGCGTGCGCACGGCGTTGAAGAACTGGTCCACGTCCACCGGCTTGATGACGTAGGCGTTGACGCCCAGGTCCCAGCTGCGCGCGAGGTCGCTCTCTTCGCGCGAGGAGGACAGGATCACCACCGGGATGCGGCGCAGGCTGTCGTCGGCGCGCATGCGCTTGAGTACTTCCAGGCCGTCCATCCGCGGCATCTTGATGTCCAGCAGCACCACCGCCGGGTTGCCCGGCTCGCGCTTGGCCCAGTCGCCGCGGCATTGCAGCCAATCCATGCATTCCACGCCATCCTGCAGGTGCACCACGGGATTGGCGAGGTTGGCCTCGCGCAGCGCGTCCAGCGACATTTCGGCATCGGCCATGCTGTCTTCGACCAGCAGGATGGTGCGGATGTGGCGATTCATCATGAAAGCCTCTCGTGGGTTGTGCCGGACAGGTCCCGCGCCGGCAAGGTGAAGTGGAAACGCGCGCCAAGCCCCGGCTCCGCCACGGCCCAGATGCGGCCGCCGTGGCGGGCGAGGATGCGCCGCACGTTGGCCAGGCCGATGCCGTTGCCGGGAAAATCCGAAGCGCGATGCAGGCGCTGGAACACGCCGAACAGCTTGTCGGCGTACTGCATGTCGAAGCCGGCGCCGTCGTCGCTCACGCTGAACTCGTAGTCGCCGTTGCGGCCGCGCTGCACGTCCACCGCGATGTGCGCGCGCTCTCGCTGGCTGGTGTACTTCACCGCGTTGCCGATCAGGTTCTGCCACACGGTGCGCAGCATGTTCTCGTCGCCCACCACGATCGGCAGCGGCGCGATCGCCCAGCTGATATGCCGCTCCGGCGCCTCGGCCATGCACAGCGCGCGTGCCTCCTCGGCCAGCGACTGCATATCCACCGGCTGCAGGCGCAACGCGCCCCGGCCCAGGCGCGAGAACACCAGCAGGTCCTCGATCAGCTGGCCCATGCGCTGCGCCGAGCTGCCGATCACGTCCAGATAGTGGCTGCCAGTCTCGTCGATCCGCTCGCCGAGGTGCTGGCGCAGCTTGCGTGCGAACCCGGCAATGTGGCGCAGCGGCGCGCGCAGGTCGTGCGACACCGAATAGCTGAAGGCCTCCAGCTCGCGGTTGACGTCGGTGATCTGCACCACCTTGCCTTCCAGCTGGTGGTTCAGCTCGTTGACCCTTAGCTCGGCCAGCGCGCGGGCGGTGACATCGCTCACCGTGAGCAGCAGCGCTTGCGCGTCGCTGTCCTGCTGCTGGATGCGCCGCGCGTTGATCACCACGTGGCGGTCCACGCCGTCCGGCGTGTGCTGCACTACCTCGTAGTCCCACAGCTCGCGGTCGCGCAGCAGCACGTCGTTGAGCCGCTGCAGCAGCGCACCGTCGTTCCACGCGCCGTTGCCGATCTGCGGCAGCGACAGCGCGCGTTGGTGCTTCGGGTCCAGCCCGTAAAGCTCGGCGAACGCGGCGTTCACCAGCAGGCTGCGCAGCTGTCCGTCGAACAGCGCGATGGGTTCGCGCACCGCCTGCACGATCATCTGCGAGCGCAGCACCGCACGGCCCTCGCGGGTTTCCGCCAGTTGGCGCTTGCCGATCTGCCGCTCGGAGGTGACCACCACCACGATCAGCAACAGGAGCTGCGCCAGCGCGATCAGGGCAAGCAGCAGCCGGCTGCGCTCCATCTGCCGGTCGACCTCGCGGCGGCGTTGGTCCACCAGGCGGTCGGCGGCCCGCGCGATGTTGCCGATCAGCGCGTGCATGCGGAACAGGTCGCTGGTATCGCGCAGCGATTGCCGCGCACCCGCGGTATCGCCCTGGTGCAGGCGATCCAGCGCCTGGCCCAGCAGGGTGATGCGGCCATTGACCGCGCTTTCCAGCGCGCCGATGCGTGCCTGCTGGTCGGGGTTGTCGCGGGTCAGCGCGCGCAACTGGTCGAGCAGCGCCGGCGCCAGGCGCTTGGCGCTGTCGGCACGCCGCTCGATGGCGCTGTCGCCGTCGCCGGCGAGGATGCGGTAACTCGCCGCTTCGCTGTCGCGCACCAGGTAGGCAATGTTGTAGGCAAGCGCCTTGATCGTGCTGCTCTGGTTGAGCCAGCTGTTGACCCGCTGCGTTTCGTCGGACATCACGCGCGTGGCGAGATACGGCAGCGCCACGATGACGACCATCGCGAACAGCAGGCCGGCGAGCCGCCAGCGCGGCATACCCTTGGCTTTCATCGGACACGCAGCATCGGCGGCTCCCGGTCGAAAGCGCCCGGCTCCCCGGCGGGCACCCGCCTATTTTGCGCAGGTTTTGCGCCAGCGGCCAGCCCGCTTGCTGCCTGCGACACCGTGACCCTATCGCCTGGCGCCGGTCGCCGCGTCCCAATGCTTGTTCGGCTCGGCCTGCATCACGAAGCGAAGCTCGCCTCCGGCGAGGATCTCGCCGTGGTGCAGGAAGGGGCGTGCCAAGGGTTTGCCGTCGAGGAACACCGCGCCGACGTAGGGGTGCGCGCCGTCGAGATGATCCGCCACGATGGTGAACGTCCGGCCGTTTTCCAGGTGCAGCACCGCCCTCGGCACGAAGGGCCGGCCGATCGCGTAGACGTCGCTGGCCGGCGTGACCGGGTAGAAGCCCAGCGCGGTGAAGATGTACCAGGCCGACATCTGGCCGAGGTCGTCGTTGCCGGCCAGCCCATCCGGGGTAATGCCGTACTGGGTGTCCATGATCTGCTTCAGCCGCTGCTGCGTCTTCCACGGCGCACCGGCGTAGTCGTACAGGTAGGCGATGTGGTGGCTGGGCTCGTTGCCGTGCGCGTACCAGCCGATCAGGCCGGTGATGTCCTCCACGTTCTTGAAGACGGCCGGGTCGACCTTGGCGTCGAACAACTGGTCGAGCCTGCCGACGAACTTCGCGTCGCCGCCGTAGGCGGCGATCAGGCCCGGCACGTCCTGCGGCACGTACCACGAGTACTGCCACGCGTTGCCCTCGGTGTAGTCGCTGCCGTAGGCCGCGGATGTGGGGTCGAACGGCGTGCGGAACTGGCCGTTGCTGAGCCGGGCGCGCATGAAGCGGGTCTTCGGATCCCACACGTTGCGCCAGTTGGCGGAACGCTTTTCGAAGGTGGCGTAGATGCCCTTGCGGCCCATCGCCTTGGCCATCTGCGCGATGGTCCAGTCGTCATAGGCGTATTCCTGGGTCTTGGAACCGGCCTCCGTTTCCTTGTCGATGGGTACGTAGCCGAGCTTCATGTAGTCGGCGAGGTCGCCGTAATCGCCGTAGGTGGCGGTGGATACCATCGCCTTCAGCGCGGCGTTCGCATCGAAGCCGCGGACGCCCTTGATGTACGCGTCGGCAATGACCGCCACCGCGTGGTAGCCGGTCATGCACCAGGTTTCCTGGCCCTGGTAAGCCCACACCGGCAGCATGCCGAACGGGCTGGCCTGCTGCGCGGCGATCAGCGAACGGACGAACTGCGTGCTGAGGTCGGGCCGCAGCAGCACCATCAGCGGCTCCTCGGCACGGTACACGTCCCACATCGACCAGCTGGAATAGAAGTCGAAGCCGTCCGCCTTGTGCACCTGGTGGTCGGGGCCACGGTATTCGCCGTTCGCGTCCATGCTCAGCGTGGGCGCGAGCATGGTGTGGTAGAGCGCGGTGTAGAAGCCGGTGCGCTGCGCCGGCGTGCCGTCCACGTCGATCACGGACAGCGCCTTGTTCCACGCCGCAGTGGCGTCGGCGCGGCGCGCATCGAAGTCCCAGCCCTTGCCGTCCCGATCGAGGTTGTCGATCGCATTGGCCTCGCTGACCGACGAAATCGCCACCTTCACCAGCAGCGGCTTGTCCAGCTTGCCGAAGTCGAACACGCCTTCCAGCGCGCGACCGTTCTCGGCGTCATGGTCCTCGGGCTGGTTGCCCGGCCCCTTGAAGCCCTTGTAGACCACGTTGGTCTCGCGGTCGTACAGCGTGCGCGAGACCATCGGCTGGTTGAAGCGCATCGCGAAGCACAGCTTGCGCCCCGGCGCCCAGCCACGGGTGGTGCGGCAACCCGTCACCGTGCCGTCGGGGCGCACGCGCAGGCTGGCCCACAGCACCTTGCCGGGGTAGTCGTAGATGCTGGGGCGCAGGTCGAGCAGCAGGTGCGCCGGCTTGTCCCTGGGGAAGGTGTAGCGGTGCCAGCCGACGCGCAGGGAGGCAGTCAGCTCGGCGCGGATGCCGTAATCGCTGAGGGTCACCGCGTAATAGCCCGCCTGCTCCACCTCGCTGGCATGGCTGAAGCGCGAGCGGTAGCCGCTGCCGGGCTTGTCCGCGTCGCCCGGGTCGAGCTTCACGTCGCCGGCGATCGGCATCACCAGCACGTCGCCCAGGTCCGAGTGGCCCGAGCCGGAAAAGTGCGTGTGCGAGAAGCCCATGATGGTGGGGTCGCCGTACTGGTAGCCGGCAGCCCATTTGTACGCATGCCTGAAATCGGGCATCGCGGTGTCGGGCGAGAGCTGGATCATGCCGAACGGCACCGTGGCGCCCGGAAAGGTATGCCCGTTTCCGCCGGTGCCGATGCGCGGATCGACCGCCGCCGCGTGGCCGCCGCCCGCCGCCAGCGCACCGCCGGAGACCACGGCCAGCGAAACCGCCAGTACGAATGCCGAGCAAACCTGCTTGCCGCGTTGCTTCATGAGTCGCCCCTCGGTTTTCTTGAAAGGCAGCCATGCACGGCTGCCCGTCGGACTCTCGCGATCATGGGCGATCGCAAAAGCCCAAGGCATGGTCGATCATAAATTTGAATCGTTCCAAGTTGCGGACGCTACCACCGCGGCGCAGACCGTTGCATGTTGCATCGCGGAACCACACACGTCAGGCTTACGCTACATTTTGATCGTTCCAAGCGATCACAGGCGAGCCATGGCCACGGACAGCGCACCTCACGCCAACCGCAAGATCACCCTGACCGACATCGCCGCCGCCTGCGACGTGTCGCGGGCCACCGTGTCGCTGGTGCTGCGCGGCAGCCCACTGGTGAACAAGCACACCCGCGCCCGGGTCGAGGAGGAGCTGCGTCGCCAAGGTTACGTCTACAACCGCGCCGCGGCCAACCTGCGCCGACGCACCTCGTCGAGTATCGCGCTGGTGTTGAACGACTTGGCCAACCCGTTCTTCGCCGAGTTCGCCACCGGCGTGGACGAGGCGCTGGGCGGCGCCGGCTACGTCACCCTGCTGGGCAGCACGGGCGAATCCATCGCGCGCGAGCAGCAGGTGCTGGCCTCGCTGCTGGAGCACGACCCCGCCGGCGTGATCCTCTCGCCGGCCGAGGGCAGTACGGCCGACCAGGTGCTCAAGACCATCGGCATGCGCACGCCGCTGCTGCTGTTCAACCGCGAACTGGCCGGCAAGGCGTCGCCCGACGCGCCGTGGGACCGCTTGATGCTGGACAACCAGCGCGGCGCGCGGCTGGCCACCGAGCACCTGATCGCGCTGGGCCAGAAGCGCATCGCGTTCTTCGGCGGCCACGCCGGCTCCAGCTCCTGCCAGCAGCGCCATGCCGGCTACGTCGAGGCGATGCAGGCAGCGGGCCTGCCGATCGAGCCGCACTGGCGCATCGAATGCGCGCCCAACCGCGTGGACGCGGCGGCGCAATGCGGCGCACTGTTCTTCGACACGCCCGCCCCGACCGCGGCGGTCTGCTACAACGATGCGGTGGCGCTGGGGCTGATGCTGGGCCTGTACCAGCGCGGCATCAAGCCCGGGCGCGACTTCGCCGTCACCGGTTTCGACGACATCGCCGAGGCGGCCTTGAGCGCGCCGCCGCTGACCACGCTGGCCTCGACGCCGCGTGCGCGCGGCAGGCAGGCCGCCGAACTACTGCTGCAGCGCCTGCGCAACCCGCAGGCCGAACCGCAACGCACGGTCGCGGCGGTGCAACTGGTCGTGCGCGGCAGCAGCTGCCCGCCGCCCGCCATCTGACAACGCGCACCACAGGGGAAACGCATGGCCTTCAACACATCGCCGCAACCCGTCGCCGCGGGTACCGGCCGCGACAGCGGACGCTACACCGACTACCCGCTGGCCATGATGGCCTGCTCGGTGATCTTCTTCATGTGGGGGGCGCTGACCAGCCTCAACGACATCCTCATTCCGCACCTGAAGGCGCTCTTCACGCTCGACTACAAGCAGGTGATGCTGGTGCAGTCGGTGTTCTTCGGCGCCTACTTCCTGATGGCGCTGCCCGCTGGCCGGCTGGTCGAGCGCCTGGGCTTCAAGCGCGGCATGGTGGCGGGGCTCGCGGTGGCGGGCATCGGCGCGCTGTTGTTCTGGCCGGCGGCGCAATGGCAGAGCTACCCGCTGTTCCTGTTCGCGTTCTTCGTGCTGGCCACCGGCATCACCGTGCTGCAGGTGGCGGCCAACCCCTACGTAGCCCTGCTCGGCCCCGCACGGACCGGCTCCAGCCGTTTGACGCTGGCGCAGACGCTCAATTCGTTCGGCACCGCGGTGGCACCCTGGGCCGGCGGCCTGCTGATCCTCTCCGGCATCATGCTGACCGCCGACCAGGTGGCCGCGCTGCCCGCCGTGCAGCAGGCGGCCTATCGCGCGCAGCAGGCGCACTCGGTGCAGATGCCCTACCTGGTGCTGGCCGCCGTGCTGTTCCTGCTGGCCGTGTTCGTGGCGCTGTTCCACCTGCCGCCGCTGGCCGAGGCCGGCGGGCAGGCCGACGGCCGCAAGCACACGCTCGGCGATGCGCTGCGCATCCCGCACGTGGCCTACGGCGTGCTGGCGATCTTCTGCTATGTCGGCGCGGAGGTGGCCATCGGCAGCTTCCTGATCAGCTACATCTCCCAGCCGGATATCGGTGCCATGACCGAGCAGCAGGCCTCGCGCTACGTGAGCTTCTACTGGACCGGCGCGATGATCGGCCGCCTGCTCGGCACCTTCCTGCTCGCGTGGCTCAACCCGCGTCGCCTGCTGGCGGTTTTCGCCGCCGTCGCCGGACTGCTGGTGCTGACCAGCATGGCCAGCCAGGGCCACCTGGCGATGTACAGCATCGTCGCGGTGGGACTGTTCAACTCGATCATGTTCCCCACCATCTTCGCGCTGGGTATCGAGCGGCTCGGGCCACTTACCGACAAGGCCTCCAGCCTGCTGATCATGGCCATCGTCGGCGGCGCGGTGATCCCCTGGCTGCAGGGCGTGCTGGCCGACCATCTCGGCGTGCACCATGCCTTCCTGCTGCCGGTGCTGTGCTACGCCTTCATCCTGTTCTACGGCCTGCGCGGATCGAAGATCCGCGAGGCCAGCTAAAGGTACCCCGCACGATGCGTTCCGTACTCTGCTTCGGCGAAGCCCTGATCGATTTCCACGCCGAAGGCCGCGACCCGCAAGGTTACCCGCAGGCGTTCGTGCCCTTCGCCGGTGGCGCGCCCGCCAATGTGGCGGTGGCGGTGGCGAAGCTGGGCGGGGCGGCGCGCTTCGCCGGCATGCTCGGCAAGGACCTGTTCGGCGATTTCCTGCTCGACAGCCTGCAGCATGCCGGCGTTGACACCCGCGATGTGGCGCGCACCGACGCGGCGAATACCGCGCTGGCCTTCGTGGCGCTGGACGCGCACGGCGAACGCAGTTTCAGTTTCTACCGGCCGCCCTCGGCCGACCTGCTGTTCCGCCCCGAGCATTTCCGCGCGGACGCCTTCGACGGCACCGCCGTGTTCCACGTCTGCTCCAACAGCATGACGGAGCCCTCCGCGGCCGAAACCACCCGCGAAGGCATGCGCCGCGCACGCGCCGCCGGCGCCCTGGTCAGCTTCGACCTCAACCTGCGGCCGGCGCTGTGGCCACGCGACGTCGATGCACGCGCGGAAGCGTGGCCCGCCCTGCAACTCGCCGACCTGGTGAAGCTCAGCGCCGAGGAATTTGCCTGGCTGGCGGTGGACGGCGAAGAGGCCGTGCTGGAACGCCTGTGGCAGGGCCGTACGCGCCTGCTGGTGGTCACCGACGGCCCCAACCCGCTGCGCTGGTTCCATCCCGACGCCGAGGGCGAGCTGCCCGCCTACCGCGTGCCGATGGTGGACAGCACGGCGGCGGGCGACGCCTTCGTCGGCGGCCTGCTGCAGCAGCTGGCCGAGCAGCGGATCGGTGCCGGCGAGCTCGACGCGCTGGTCACCACGCTGCCGCGACTGCACGCCACGCTGCGCCACGCCGCCGCCGCCGCCGCGATCGCGGTGACGCGGCAGGGTTCGTTCGTCTCGCTGCCGACCACCGACGAAGTTCTCGACTTCATGGCATCCCATTCCTGAGTCCGACCCGCATGAGCCCCGTACTGCCTGCCACGCCGCTGCCCGATTTCAACTCGCCCGCCTTCCTGCGCCGGCACATCGCCGACACCATGGCGTTCTACCACCCGCGCGCGATCGACCCGGCCGGCGGCTTCTTCCATTACTTCAAGGACGACGGCACGATCTACGAGCGCAGCCATCGCCACCTGGTGAGCAGCACCCGTTTCGTCTTCAACTACGCGATGGCCGCCCTCGAGTTCGCCGACGACGCGAAGCTCGCCGCCGAGTACCGCGATGCCGTGCAGCACGGCCTGCGCTACCTGCGCGAGGTGCACCGCAATGCGCAGACGGGCGGCTACGCCTGGACGATCCGCGACGGCGCGCCCGAAGACCGCACCAACCATGCCTACGGCGTCGCCTTCGTGCTGCTGGCGTACTCCAGCGCGCGCAAGGCCGGCATCGCCGGCGCCGCCGCGTGGATGGACGAGACCTGGGAACTGCTGGAACGCCGCTTCTGGGACGCCGGCGCCGGCCTCTACCGCGACGAAGCCGATGCGGAGTGGAACTTCAGCGGCTACCGCGGCCAGAACGCCAACATGCACATGTGCGAGGCGATGCTGGCCGCCTACCAGGCCAGCGACGAGGTGCGCTACCTCGACCGTGCGCTGATGCTCGCCGAGCACATCACGCGCCGCCAGGCGGCGCTGGCCGACGGCCTGGTGTGGGAGCACTACGACACGCAGTGGCGCATCGACTGGGAGTACCACAAGGACGACCCCAAGCACCTGTTCCGACCCTGGGGCTTCCAGCCCGGCCACCAGACCGAGTGGGCGAAACTGCTGATGATCCTCGAGCCGCTGCTGCTGGAACGCAACCGCGAGGAACACTGGATCGTGCCTACCGCGCGCCACCTGTTCGACACCGCGGTGAAGCACGCCTGGGACGAGACCTACGGCGGCCTCTGCTACGGCTTCGCGCCCGGCGGCAACGTGTGCGACGACGACAAGTATTTCTGGGTGCAGGCCGAGTCGCTCGCCGCCGCCGCCCTGCTGCACGCGCGCACCGGCGATGCCGGCTACGCCGTGTGGCACGACAGGCTGTGGGCCTATTCATGGCAGCACTTCGTCGACCACGAATACGGCGCGTGGTACCGCATCCTGACCCGCGACAACCGCAAGTACAGTGACGAGAAGAGCCCCGCCGGCAAGGTGGACTACCACACCATGGGCGCGTGCCACGAGCTGCTCCAGCTGCGCGCGCGCTGACGCCAGCGGCCTTCCCTGTCCGGTTCCGTCGACGTCATGCCCGCGCAAGCGGGCATGTCTGTTTCCGCCGTCGCAAGCGCGTATCCCCGGGCTTGCCCCAAGGCCGGGGGCTTGCCGCGGTGCGCAAAAAAACGCCCCGGCAGGGCCGGGGCGCGGGGGAAAGCTCAACCTGAGAGGGATCAGTCGAGCTTGTAGTCAAACGTCAGGAACATCTCGCGGCCGATGTACTCGTCGGCGGACTGGTTCGTCGGGACGAACTCGAAGCCACCGGCGTAATACGGAATCGCCGCAATCTTGTTGAAGATGTTGGACACGGTGAAGGTCAGCTTCGTCTCCGGGTTGATCTGCCAACCGATCGCGCCATTCCAGGTGATCCATGGCGGGATGCGCCCCTTGTACATGGTGTCCGCAACCGGCACGGTGTTGCCGTCCTGCGTTACGGTGCAAACACCGGTGCTGTAGACGGTGCCGTCAGCCGCCGTGGCCGTGACCATGCCCGGCTGGATACCGTTGGGCAGCACGTCGCAACCGCCATAGTTATTGGCGCGCACGCTGCCCACACGCACGCCGGAAAGCGACGCGTTCCAGTCGCCCTTGTGCCAGTTGCCGATCCACGAAACCCGGCTTGCCGGATTGTTGTAGCGCGTGTTCAACAGCGGGTCGGAAGCCAGCACGCGCTGCTTGTACTCGAGGTTGTCGGTGTAGTTGATGCTGGTGGTGAAGTCACCGTAGTCGGCGCTATGCCACTTGTAGTCGAGCGAGGCATCCACGCCGCTCACGTACAGCGACGCTTCGTTGATCGGACCGGATTCTTCCGAAACGATCTGGCCGGCCGCATTGCGCTGAACCATCTGCAGCACCATGTTGCAATACGCCGAGCCCGGCACGTGCGCCGTGTACGGCGACAGACCGGTTGAACCGTTCGCCTGGACGCCGGTAAGGCAACCGGCCTCGTCTTGCAACACGGTTTCCTTGCTGAGGTACTGGATGGCGTTGTCCACGCCCATGTGCCAGTAGTCGGCCGACACCGAAAGGCCCTGCACGCCCGGGATCTGCCACACGAAACCGTAGGTCCAGGAGTGGCCGGTCTGGGGCAGCAGCAAGCGGCTGCCGCTCGTGTGCAAGGTGTAGTACTGCGATTGCGGGCGCTGCACGGTGGAGCACCACGTGCTGTTGTTCACGCCCGCCTTGATGTCGTTGATGCATTGCAGGGGATCGGCGTAATCGCCGACCGGCGAGGTCGAGCCGGTGATGTAGATGGCCTGCATGTCCGGCGCCTTGAAGTTGGTGCCGTAGGTGCCGCGGATCAGCAGGCCGTCATACGGGCGCCACTCGATGCCGGTACCCCAGGTGCGCGCCACGTCGGCGCGACTGGCGTCGTGGTACTTGTCCAGTCGGCCGGAGATGGTCCAGGTCACCGAGTTCAGCACCGGTACGCGGAACTCGGTGCCCAGCGAGTAGCGCTGGCGGGTGCCGCCACCGGTGTTGTCGGAATAGAACGGGTTCACGAACGTGGCCGAATTCGCTGCCCGCGCATCGGGCGAGAGCAGGTAGCCGTTGTGCGCGGCCTCCAGCACCGCCGCCCAACCCACCGACTCGTCCACCCACGGGAACTTGAACAGGTCGCCGTTGATGCGGAACTGCGCCTGGTCCAGCCAGGACGAAGCGGTATCCTCGCCTTTGGCCCCGAACTGGCTGTACTGCTGCGGCGTGATCGGGTTCCACCAGCGCTGCCAGTTCATGGCGTAGATGGGGAGACCGGCGCTCGTGGTGCCCAGCTGCGGACCGAGGAAGAAGTTGTTCGTGGCCGTCTGGTTGAAAGCCGCGTAGTCCTCGCGCACGATGTACTTCTGGGTATTGAGGCTTAAGTCCCAATTGAAGTTGTCGTCGAACATGGTGCCGCGCAGGCCGGTCGTGATGTTCCAGTTCTGCTCGCGGTCGTGGGTGTTGCCCGAGGTGCCCATCTCCTGCGCCGTGAACTGGCGCACCGCCTGGCTGATGACCTGGCCCGTGCTCTGGTCGTAGAACGCGCCGGTAGCCTCGCCCCACAGCTGGGTGTTGGAAATGCCCACCGTGTCGTACAGCGCTGCCGAGCCGTAGAGCTGCAAGCCATTGCTGAAGTCGTATTCGCCGGCCACGTAGCCATTGGTGCTGCGGCTGCCTGGCGTCAGCACCCAGTTCTGGAACAGGGCGGGCTGCGAGCAGTAGTAGCCGTTGTCGGTGGAACCCGTGACCTGGGTGCCGTTGGTGGTGACGGTGTGCGACTGGCTCAGCTGGGAGTTCGAGAACTTCCCGCAGGTACCGGCCGGTGGCGTGATGTACTGGCCATTGCCGTTCATCGCGGAGAGCGCGATGCTGCCCGATGCATCGTACTGGTAGCCAAACATGCGGGAGGCCGGGCCCCAGGTGCCATATCCCGCAGAAGACACCGAGTCCTGGTAGGGACGGTCCATGCCCCACAGCGCCGAGCGGTTGGATTTCTCCAGGTTGTAGAGGACATGCCAGTTGTCGCCGGACTTGCCGCCGGAGAAATTGATGTCGCCATAGGCGCGGCCTCCGCGCTGGGCACCGCCGCCGGTCACCTTCAGGTCGTCACCCTGGTAGTTCTTCTTCAGGATCACGTTGACCACGCCGGCCACTGCGTCCGAGCCGTAGATCGACGAAGCGCCGGAGGCGAGGATTTCGACATGGTCGATCATGCCGGTGGGAAGGTTGCTGTAGTTCTGGAAGTTGCTGCGCGCATAGAGCGGCTGCGGGTAGTCCACTACGCGGTGGCCGTTGATCAGCAGCAGGCTGAAGCCGGGGCCCAGGCCGCGCAGATTGAGCGGACGCGCGTTGACCGCCGTGGCACCCCAGGAGGCCGGATCCTGCACCTGCGGCCCCGCCTGCGGCAGCGAATCGAGGAATTCCCACAGCGTAGTGAAACCTTGCTGCTTGATCTCTGCGCCCGAAATGCTGACCACCGGCGCCGGCCCTTCGACCTCCACGCGCGGGATCATCGAGCCGGTCACCGTGACCGCCTGCAGCTTCACCGCATTCTTCTGGTTGGCCGGCTGCGCCGAATTGGGCTGCGCGGACTGGGCATCGCCCGACGGGGCTGCTTGCGCCTGTACGACAAGCGGCGACAGCAACGCGATGGAAAGCGCACTCACGAGTGCATTGCGACGCAATGCGATGGCATGACGCATGGAAACCCCTCCCTCAAGATGTTGTTTGTTGTTGTCACATGAACCGGCGAGACACCCCTGACCCGTTCGATCCCGCTTGCTTCGTCTTGCCGCTCCAGCCTGATTGGATCGTGCCAATTCCTGCCGAAATTTGCGCCCCAGCGAGGCTTTAAGCCGGTCCGGGGATCCCGCCTCTTTCCCAGAACTTCCTGTTTAGCAGCCTCGTCCCTGGACAAATTTAGATCGTTCTATATTTACGCTATCACTCGCCCCGGAACGATGCACGTCGCAATGCAATATGACCGGCGATCCGCCGATCGGGTGCCCCGATTCAGTTGCTTTCGATCGGCTTCACTTCGTCGTGGAACAGCCGCGCCGGCCCGTCCAGCGTGAGCGCCAGCACGGTGACCTCGGGATCCAGCGTGGCCGGCGGCACGGTGATGTAGAGCAGCCCCGGCACCTTGCTCCAGTACGGCTTGCCCACCACCTGCGTATCCAGCGTGGTGCCATTGCCGACCATGCGCGCGTGCAGCACGCGGTTCATCAGCCCCTTCACCAGCACCGGGCCGTTCGGCCGGCCATCGAGGAACAGGTACAGCGTGCTGCCGTCCTTCGACAACGTGCTGGCGCCGGCGTAGTAGTCACGCGGGATGCCGGCCCGCGTGCCGTAGATCGCCTCGGCGTTCTTGTGCGTCCAGCGGCCGATTTCCCTCAGCGTCTCGACTTCCCGCCGGGGGATGGTGCCGTCGGCACGCGGGCCAATGTCCAGCAGCAGGTTGCCGCCCATGCTGATGGTGTCGGCGAGGATGCGGATCAGCTGGTTGGCGCTCTTGAAATGATGGTCGTTCGGCTGCCAGCCCCAGGAGTTGTTCATGGTCATGCACAGCTCCCAGTACTTCTGGGGCGGCGGCACGATCGGCACGCCCTGCTCCGGCGTGGCGTAGTCGCCGTAGCCGGCGAGGCGCGAGTTGATGATGGCCATCGGATTGCGCGCCAGCAGCATTTGCCGATCCTGCCTGGCATGCCACTCCGCGGCACTGTGTTCCCAGTCGCCGTCGAACCAGTACAGGTCGGGGTTGTAGCGCTGCGACAGATCCTTCAGCTGGCCCTGGTAGTACGCCACGAAGCGATTCCAGCGCGCGGGATCGGCCTTGGCGTCGTAGCGCGACTCGGTCTTGGTGAAGCCGGGATAGTCCCTGTATGACCAGTCGATCAGCGAGAAATACAGCCCCACCTTGAGGCCGTCCCTGCGCAACGCCTTGACGAACGGCCCGACCAGGTCGCGCCGCGCCGGCGTGTCCTTCACCACGTTGAGGCCGTGCGCGGTGTCCCACAGCGCCACGCCGTCGTGGTGCTTGGCGGTGAGCACCGCATAGCGCGCGCCGCTTGCGCGTATCAGGTCGGCCCAGGCCTGCGGATGGTAGTTCGCCGCGGTGAAGCCCTTGAGCTGCTGCATGTAGTGGTCGTAGCTGACGTAGCCGTCGTAGAACGACCACGACTCGTCGATGCCGTCCACCGCGTAGATACCGTAGTGGATGAAGATGCCGAACTTCGCGTCGGCGAACCACTGCATGCGCTGCGCCTCGGTGGGCGCGGCCACTGAAGGCACCGCTGCGACGGCCTGCGCCGCAGCGAGGCAGGCGCAGGCGAGCAGCAAGATCACTTGCCTCCTGATACCGTTCGGGCTGAGCGCAGCGCCGAAGGCGCGCAGTCGAAGCTCCCCGGCACCCGCACTTCGACTTCGCCGCTTCGCGGCTACGCTCAGTGCGAACGGAGAAGTTTCGAACTGCAGTCTCCGCACCGCTCAGGCCTCGCCCTTGCCGGCCACGCGGCCGTAGGACGGCGGCCGATCCTCCGGCGCGGCGCCGAACTTCTTGTTCGGCGTATCGCCCATCACGAACGCCAGCGTGCCGCCGGCCGCGAGCTCCGCGTGGCTGATCCAGCTCTTCGTCCACGGCTTGCCGTTCCAGCTCACCGACTGGATGTAGGCCTTGCCCGGGCCGTTGCCATGCGTTTCGACGACGAGCTTCTTCCCCTCGCCCAGCGCCATCTCGGCGCGGTCGAACAGCGGGCTGCCGAACACGTAGTTCGCGCTGACCGGATCGACCGCGTACAGCCCCAGCGAGCCCAGCACGTACCACGCCGCCATCTGGCCGCAGTCGTCGTTGCCGGCGATGCCGTCGGGCAACGGCGGGTACATGGTTTCCAGCAGCATGCGCACGCGCGACTGCGTCTTCCAGTGCGCACCGGTATAGGCGTAGAGGTAGGCCACGTGGTGGCTGGGCTCGTTGCCGTGCGCGTACTGTCCGATCATGCCGGCGATGTCCGGCGGCGCGTCGGCGGGCAGCCTGGAGCTGGTGGTGAACAGTTCGTCGAGCTTGCGCTCGAACGCGGCCGTACCGCCGAACATCGGCATGTAGCCGTACAGGTCGTGCTGGTTGAGGAAGGTGGCCTCCCAGGGATTCGACTCGGTGAAGTCGCGCCACTTGTCGAAATGTCCCATCTCGCGCGGGTCGAACGGCTCGATCCACCGGCCCTTGCTGTCGCGCGGGCGCACGAAGGTGACCTTCTCGTCGAACACGTGGCGATAGTTGCGCGAGCGTTCGCGCAGCTTGTTCGCATCGTCCTTCTCGCCCAGCCGCGCGGCCAGGTGCGACAGCGCCCAGTCGTCGTAGGAGTACTCCAGCGTCTTGCTCACCGACTCCCATTCCAGGTCGGCGGGGATGTAGCCGAGCTTGCGGTACAGCGGCAGGCCGCGGTAGTCGTCGTCGAAGGCACGCTTGCGGTAGATCGGCCACGCCTTGGCGTAGTCGATGCCGGTGAAGCCCTTGGCCTGCGCCTCGGCGATCACCACGGCGGAGTGGTAGCCGATCATGCAGCCGGTCTCCACGCCCTGCAGCGGCCACACCGGCGGGCCGTCCGGGCTTTCCGCGGCCATGCGCACCAGGCCATTGACCAGGTCGGGCACCTTGTCGGGCTGGTACAGCGTGTAGAGCGGATGCAGCGCACGGTAGGTGTCCCACAGCGAATAAGTGCTGTAGTTGTGCTGGCCCGGCGGCAGCTGGTGCACGGCCAGGTCCATGCCGCGGTAGCGACCATCCACGTCGCCGAACAGCGTGGGCGCGAGCATGGTGTGGTAGAGCGAGCTGTAGAACGTGCGCTTCGCGATCTCCGACGGCGTGTCGATGCGGATGCGCGACAGCTCGGCCTCCCAGCGCCCTGCCGCGGCCTCCCGCACGTGCTCGAAATCCCAGCCGGGCAGCTCCGACTCCAGGTTGCGCAGTGCGCCGTCGATATCCACGCCGGAGATGCCCACCTTGACCAGCAGCGGTGCCTTGCTGGCGTCGTCCAGGTGCAGCGCGGCCTTGAGATGCGTGCCACTGGCCTCGCCCGTGCCGCTGGGCAGCGGCTGGTTCTCGCTGTACAGCGTGGCCTGCGCGAACGGCCGCGACAGTTTCATCGCGAAGTAAATGTGGCGCCCGTTCGCCCACTGGTGCACGCGGCGGCCACCGACCAGGGTGTCCTTGCCCACCAGCTTCAGGGTGGCATCCGACACCTTGCACGGCACCTTGGGATCGTCGTGGTAGCCGTGCGCGAAATCGACCAGCAGGTGCGCCTTGCCGCCCTTCGCGAAGGTATAGCGATGCAGGCCGGCGCGTAGCGTCGCGGTCAGTTCCGCGAGGATGTCGTGGTCGGTGAGGCGCACGCGGTAGTAGCCGGGCACGCCCTGCTCCGATGCCTTGTCGTAGCGCGAGCGGTAGCCCTTGCCCGGATGCGCCACCGAGTTCGCGGTGAGGTGCGGCCCGTGCGCCGCGCCGTCGAAGCGGGAGTAGTAGTTCTCCGCCGGCAGGCCACGCGCGCCCGGGTCGAGCAACACCTCGCCCTGCGCGGGCATCACCAGCACGTCGAGCATGTCGCTGGCGCCGGTGCCGCTGAGATGGGTGTGCGAGAAGCCCATGATCGAGCCGTCGGCCTGGTGGTAGCCCGAGCAGGCGTCCCAGCCGAAGTCGTTGGTGTCGGGCGAGAGCTGCACCATGCCCCAGGGCATCGACGCGCCGGGATAGGTGTGGCCATGGCCGCCGGTGCCGACGAACACGTCCACCCAGCGCGACACGCCGTTCTTCGCCAGCCCGGTCAGCGCCGCCGCGCTGCCCTGTCCGCGCGGCGCGGCCAGCGTGCCGCGCGGATCGAGGCCGCCAAGCAGCGTCAATGCCGCTGCACCTTGCAGGAATCGTCTGCGGGTCACCATGGTCGTGGGCTCCTTCGGGGAAGTGGAGATGCGGCCGCTATCGCAGCAGCTCGGGGTGGTGGTCGGCCAGTTCGACGATCAACTCGCCGAACAGGCTGTTGGCCCAGGCGAACCAGGGCCGCGTGAATTTCGCCGGATCGTCCTGGTCGAAGGCCTCGTGCATGAAGCCGGTGCCGGCATGGGTGGTCTTGAGCCAGTGCAGGCACTGGCGGATCTCGCCCGCGTCGTCGCTGGTGAGCGCACGCACCATCAGCGACATCGGCCAGATCATGCGCAGGCCTTCGTGCGGACCGCCGATGCCTTCGGCTGCGGTGCCGCGGAAGAAGTACGGATTGTGCTTGCCCCAGACGCGGGCACGGGTACGCCGGTAGCGCGCGTCGTCGCGCGCGCAGTAGCCGAGGTAAGGCAGGGCTAGCAGGCTGGGCACGTTGGCGTCGTCCATGAACAGCTGGTTGCCGTAGCCGTCCACCTCGTAGCCCCAGAAGTCCGCGCCGGCCTGGTGCATCACCGCATACTTTTCCAGCGCGGCCTGCACCTCGGCGGCCAGCGCCTCGCAGTCGGCGGCGAACGCGGCGTCGCCGTGCAGTGCACGCGACATCGCCGCCAGCTGCCGCAGCGATACCACGGCGAAGGCGTTGGCCGGCACGAACAATGGATAGACGCAGGCGTCGTCGGACGGCCGGAACATCGAGAAGATCAGCCCCACCGGCAACGCAGGATTGCC
>JAJZET010000179.1 GCA_021805685.1 Pseudomonadota bacterium | reverse complement strand
GTCGCCGGCCGCAGGATCGCCAGCGGCCGCCTTGAACGCGAGCTGGCCGCCGGTATCGAGTACCACATTGAGTACCCAGAGCAGGGCGACCAGCGGCGAGATGGAGCCGGTCGGCACGATCAGGCGGCCGCGCGCTGGGGGACGTCGGCCGCGGCGACGCGGTCGAAGAACGCGGCGGAACGCTCGATCAGCGTGCGGCGCTCCTTGTCGATGGTGATCATGTGGTAGCTGTCGTCGAGCAGCAGCAGCTCGACCGGTGCGCTGACCTCGCGCATCACCAGCTCGGCGTTCCTGATGCTGGCGACGTCGTCCTCGCTGGCATGCGCCACCAGGCAGGGCGCGGTGACCTGCGCCAGCTGGCGACGCACCGTGGCCGACAACTCGTACATCTCGGCCAGCGAATACCACGGGTTGCCCGGCAGGCCGGCAGCCACGCTGTCACCGCCCAGCATCGCCGCACTGACCTGCGCGCGCAGGCGTTCGTCGCGGATGCCATAGGGCGGCTGTTCCATGAAGCTGCGGTTGCGGCCGACGCCGAGCTTCTTCAGCAGCGGCAGCATGAAGGACATCCGCGCCAGCCGCGGGATGCTCCAGCCGTCGTAGCGGAACGTGGCGCCGTACACGCCCACGCCGGCAACCTGGTCGGGGCGGTCGGCGGCGAGCTTGAGCGAGAGCAGGGCGCCCATCGACAAGCCGCCGACGAACAGGTGGTCCACCTTCTCGCGCAGCGCATCGGCGGCCTGCTCCACGCTGGCATACCAGTCGCGCCAGCCGGTGGCGAGCAGATCGTCGGCGTTGCCGCAGTGCCCTGCCAGCTGCATGCCGTGCACCGTGTAGCCGGCGCGGTTCAGCCCCTTGCCGAGCAGCTTCATCTCCATCGGCGTGCCGGTGAGGCCATGGATCAGCAGCACGCCGTTGCGGCCGCCTTCGAAGAAGAAATCGGTCTGTTGGATCACGAGGGATATCCGGGAGGCATCAGGCCGCAGGGGCGGCAGTTCACGCCTCGCAGCGTGGCAGAGGGCGGTTTCTTCAGTCTTTCGGCTGCATCCGGGGATAAAGCGGTTTCGGCCACCTTGGGGTGGTCGAGCTACTTCCCTTTTGCGTGCCTGCAAAGAGAGCCGACTCGGGCGCCGGCGGGCAGCTCGAAACTGCCTTGCCGCTTGCGAGAAGCGGTCAAATCGCCTTGGCGCGCGTCAAAGACAGAGGCAACCAAGCGCGCCCACGCGATGGCGGACGACGACCGGCTCTTGGCCGCAGTCAGCTAAGGGGTCGAATCAGGACTTGCCGTCTGGCAGGAACCGCACGATCACCCGTTGCCCGATCCGCAACTGCTGCTCCGGGTGGTCGAAGGCCAGCACGCATTCCACCGTGCGTGCGTTGGCGCGGGTCTGCGGGTCGCTCTCCAGCGTGGAGGGCCCATAGACCTGGCCGATGCGCAGCACGTGCGCGCTCCACTTGTCGCTTTCGCTGTCGTCGTTGGCGACCACTTCGGCGCGCATGCCGGGATGCACCGCGCCGACGAAACTCTCGTTGAGCTCGGCGCGCACGATGCGCGGCTTGTCCGGCAGCAGGGTGAACAACGCGTCGGTGGGTGACACGCTGGCGCCGGGCTGGGCCTTCACGCGCACCACGGTGGCGTCGAACGGCGCGTGCAGGCTGCGTTGCGCCAGCTCGTATTCCGCTTCGGCCAGTTTCTGCCTGGCCATGTCGATCGCGGCCTGGTCGGCGGCATGCTCGGCATCCAGTTGCGCGCTGGCTTCGCGGGCATCGTCGGCGCTCTGTCCGTCGCCGGCGCCGGCGGCCGCGGCGGCGGACAGGCGCTGCGCGCGCAGCCTGGCGGCGGCCTGCTTGACGACAAGCAGCTTGAGTTGCGCCTGCACCTGTTCGAGCTGCGCCTGCGCGGATTCCACGGCGAGCCGGGCGGGGCGGGTGTCCAGCATGGCCAGCAACTGGCCCTGCTTCACGCTGTCGCCTTCGTGCACGGGCACGCTGGCGAGCACGCCTTCGCGCGGCATGTTGAGGGTGAGCAGGCCGCCCTCGATGTCGACGCGGCCGCGCGCCACCGCGGCATACGGACTGGCGGCAACGGCGCTCGTGGACGGCTCCGCGCTCTTCGAACAGGCGGTGAGCGTGAGCGCGGCGGCGAGCGCGCATGCGGCGAGACACGGCAGGCGAAGGGCGGTTGGCGTCATGGCGGGGTTTCCTTGGAAGCGCCGGCGCCAAGGCGCCGATCGCTGAGAATGCGACCGTCCTCCATCGCCAGCACGCGGTCGGCATGCGCGACCAGGCGCGGGTCGTGACTCACGCACAGCACCGTGGTGCCGTGGGTATGGGCGATGGTGTGCAGGATGTCGATGATGGTCTGGCCGTTGGCGGCGTCCAGCGCACTGGTCGGCTCGTCGGCGAACAGCAGCTCAGGCTCCTTGGCCAGTGCGCGTGCGATCGCCACGCGCTGCTTCTCGCCGCCGGAGAGTTCCGAGGGGCGCAGCTTGAAGCGGTGGGACAGGCCCACCTCCTCCAGCGAGCGGCGCGCCCGTTCGCGGGCTTCCTGCTTCGACATGCCCATGTGGTTGAGCGGCAGCTCCACCTGCTCCAGCGCAGTGAGCGCGGGGAACAGGTTGAAGCCCTGGAACACGAAGCCGGTGTGCTGCAGGCGGAAGCGCTCCAGCGCGCGCAGGTCGAGCTGGCCAAGCTCGCTGCCCAGCGCGTGCACCCGGCCGCTGTCCACTTTCTGCAGGCCGCTGAGGATGGCCAGCAGGGTGCTCTTGCCGCAACCGGAAGGACCGGAGATCAGGGTGAGTTCGCCCGGATCGATACTCAGCGAGAGGTCGTTCAACACCTGCGTGCGCAGCGTGCCGGAGGTGAACGCCTTGCACACGTTGTCGGCGCGCAGGATGGGCGCGCGCGCAGTTGCGGCAGGGCTGGGCATGGTGGCGTTCATCGCAGCAGGGTCGCCGGGTCGATGCGGCGCATGCTGCGCATCGCCGCCATGCCGGACACGGCGGCCTGGCCCATCACCAGCGCGATGCAGGCCAGCGCGGCCACCGGGCCGAGGGTGACCGGCACGTCTTCGGCGCGGGCCCCGAGCAGCAGGAACGCGCCCAATACCGTGGCGCCAGCCAGGCCCAGCGCGCCCACCCAGAACGCCTGTTCCAGCACCACCTTGCGCAACGCGCCCACGCCCACGCCCAGCGCATTGAGCGTGGCGTACTCGCGGACCGAACCCTGCACCGCACCCACCAGGGTCTGGCTGGTGATCACCGCGCCGACCAGGAACACGATGCCGGCGAGGAACAGCACGCCGGCACCGGCGCCGGTATCGAACAGCCAGTAGCGCACCGAGATGCGCGCGAAGTCGGCGGCGCTCCAGGTAGTGTAGGGGCCAAAGGCCTTGCTGCCGCGCAGGCGCCGCGCCACCGCCTTGGCTTGCGCCGGATCGGCGATCTTGGCGACGAGATAGGTGGGGCCGATATCGTCGTTGTCGCTGTCGAGCCGGCGTGCCGTGTCCAGCGAGGTGAGCACGTTGACGCCGCCCAGGCCGCGCAGGCCGCTGCCCACGCCGACCACGCGCACGCGTCGGCCGTTGATGGTGGCGGTGCCGCCCAGCGCCACGCCGAGCTTGCCGAGGTCGGCGCGATCGACGACCACGGCATCGGGTTCGGCCAGGCGCGCGCGCAACGCCGGCGACAGCACCTTGGAGAACATCAGGCCATCGGCCGCGGTGTCGATCCCGGAGACGAAGACCGACACGCCGCCGGTGTTGCCGGCGCCGCGCCAGTCGCCGTCGACCCACTCGTAGGGCTCCACGTGCGTCACCGCCGGATCCATCAGGATGCGCGACTCCACGTTGGCGTCGATGGAACGGCCCGAGCCCACGCTCTGCGTGCCGGGGAAACCCACCCACACGTCGCCGGATGAGCCGGTGATGTACACGCTGGTCGCGCCGAAGATGCCCAGCACCAGCGCGAGCTGCAGCAGCTGCAGCAGGCCGGCGAAGCCGACGGCGAGGATGGCCGGCAGGAAGCGCCGCCACTCGTACACCAGCGTCTTGCGCGCCAGGGCCACCATCAGTGCCGCTTTCCGTCTTCGGGCGCTTCGTCTGCCGGCAGCGGCGCACCGCCCAGTGCCTTGAACAGCGCCACGTAGGCGAGGCTGTGGCTGGCGCGTGCGTCGGCCAGGTCGATCGCGGCCTGCGTGGCGGCAAGCTCGCCGTCGGTCAGCGACAGCGGGCTGTCGAGGCGCAGCTTCACGCGGGTTTGCAGCGATGCATCCGCCTGTTGCAGCGCCTGCCAGGCTTCGAGGCTGTGCTGCTCGCGCTGCTCCTGCTGCTGCAGCGTGCCGAGCGCGGTCTCCACGTCGGCCACGCCCTGCAGCACGGCCTGCCGGTAAGCCAGCACGCTGGCCTTCAGCTCGTGCGACTTGGCATGCTCGTTGGCTTCGCGCAGGCCCCAGTCGAACAGCGGCATGTCGAGCATCGGACCTGCCGTCAGCAGGCCGTTGGAAACGGTGCGCTTGCGGTTGTTGTTGAGGTCCGTGGCCCAAACCATCGAGGCGCCGAGGCCGATGCTCGGGAAGCGGTCCGCATGCGCCAAGCCCAATTCGCCGGCGGCGCGCAGCACGTCCGCCTCGGCGCGGGCGATTTCGGGGCGCGTGCGCAGCAGGCTGGCCGGCGTGCCGGGCAACTGCCATGCGCCCAGCTCGGGCTGCGGTCCGGCCTGCAGCCAAGCCGGATCCGGATGGTTCTGGCCGATCAGCACGGCCAGCCTTTGCGCGGCCGCATTGATGGCCTGGCGGGGCGGGGCCAGGGCGGCCTGCGCCTGCGCGGCGGCGGCGGCGGCACGGTCCACCGCGTCCGCGGACGCCAGCTGCAGCCGCTGGCGGATCTTCAGCAGGTCGAGCTGGCGGCTGCGCAGGCGGCTGGCCTGTTGCAGCAGGGCCTCCTGTCGCTGCGCGGTGCGCAGTTCGATCCAGTTGCGCACGACTTCGGCGACCAGCGTCACGCGCGACGCCTGCAGGTCGGCGAGGTCGGCATCCAGCTGGCCCTGCGCTTCGCGCCGGGCGCCCTGGGCGCGTCCGAACAGCCCGAACTCCCAGTTGGCGTTGAGACCGGCGACCAGATACGAGGCGCTGGCGTCGGGGTCGATCGCCTGGTCGGTGCTCGCCTTCACATGGGGCAGGTACGGTGCGCCGGCGTGCTGTTGCAACGTGCGCGCGGCGCGCACCCGTTCGAGCGCCTGGGCGACATCGAGGTTGCCTGCCAGCGCGCGATCGACCAGGGCATTCAGGGCGGGGTCGTCGAACGCGCGCCACCAGCCACGCAGGTCGGTGGGCGCGGCGGCCTGCGACGCCATCGCGTGCTGCCACTGCGCCGGGATCGGTGGCTGCAGCTTGGGCATGGCCACCGAACACCCGGCCAGCGCCGCGGCCGCGGCCAGCAGGGAAGTGCGCCAGCGGCGACGCCTTGCTATGTCGGATCGGGTCGAAGCCACGGTCAAGTCACGCAACAGTAGGGAGTGGGGGACGGATAACGACCGTGCGAACGCCAAGGATACAGGCTGGCCATGGGACTGTCAGTGCGATGCAGGCGTTTCGGCCTGCGTCGATGCGACGCGGCGCGTGCGCGGCGCGGGGAACCGCACTTCCACGCACAAGCCGTGCTCTTCGGCCAGTCGGTAGGTCACTTCGGCATGATGGCGCTCGGCGATGCGCTGCACGATTGCCAGCCCCAGACCGCTGCCCTCCTCGTTGGTTCCCGGCGCGCGGAAGAAGCGTTCGCTGAGCCGGGGCAGCAACTCGGGCGGAACACCCGGGCCATTGTCCTCGACGACGAGGTTGGCGCCGCCGTCGGGACGTTGCTGCAGGCTCACGGTCACGCTGCTGCCTGGGCCGGCGTAGCGGATGGAGTTGTCGATGAGATTGTCCAGCATGTCGTGCAGGCTGGCCGCATGGCCGTGGATGATCAGCGCCTGCTCAGGACCCTGGTAGCCGAGGTCGACGCCCGCGGTCAGCGCGTCGTGCACGCGCTGCGTCACCGCCTCGGGCACCCAGCGCGAGAGATCCAGCGGGACGTGCTCGATCGTGTCGTTGGATGGCGCCTGCGCGCGGGTCAGCGCCAGCAGCTGCGCGGTGGTGCGCGCCGCGCGCTGGTTGAGGCGGCGGATGTGGGTGAGCGCCTCGCGCACGTTCGTCGGGTCGGGATCGGCCAGCGCGCGCTCCACGTGGAGGCCGAGGCCGGTGAGCGGCGTGCGCAGCTGGTGCGCGGCGTCGGCGATGAAGCGGTCGTGCAGCGCCAGCATGCCGCGCAGGCGCGCGAACAGCGCGTCGATGGTGCGGGTCAGCGGCAGGATTTCCTGCGGCACGTCCGGTCCGCCGATGGGACTGAGTTCGTGGCTGCGCCGGGCCAGCCGCCGGGTCAACGGATCGAGCACGCGCAGGCCATGGGTCACGCCCAGCCACACCAGCGACAGCACGCACACGATCAGCAGCGATTGGGTGAGCACCGCGAGGTACAGGATGCTGCGCGCCTGCACGTGGCGGTCATGCAGGGTCTCGGCCACCGTGATGATCAGGGTGTCGCCGGGGTGGCCTTGCCAAGGCGCGCGCAGCGTGGCCGCCCGCAGCGGGCGATTGTCCATGCGGATGTCGAACAGCTCGGGACGGCCATCCACGGCGGGGGCGGGCCGTGCCTGCGGCAGCTGGCCGTTGCCGGCGATCAGGCCCCGCCGGCGGCTGACGATGCTGAAGTAGCCGTTGCCGTTGGGATCGTATTGCAGCAGGAAGCGCGCCTGCGGACTCAATTCGCCGCTCAGCTGTTCGCTGGCCATCATCTTGGCCAGCGTCAGCGCGTCGTTGCCGAGGTCGCGGTCATGCACGTGGTTGGAGTAGCCCAGCGCCACGCCGTAGGTGAGCAGCACGTCCAGCACCAGCAGGGTGGATACCGGGATCAGCAGGAAGCCCAGCAGGCGGCGACGCAGGCTCGGGCGGCGGGCGGGAGTGTGGTTCATGCGTGGCCGCCGGATGCCGGGATTTCCTCCAGCAGGTAACCCAGGCCGCGGATCGTGCGCACGCCGGTGCCGCTGCCCTCGAGCTTGCGGCGCAGGCGGTGGATGGCGATGTCCAGGCCGTTGTCGGTGAGCTCCTCGTCCCAGCTGCACAGGGCCTCGATCAGTTGTGCACGGCTGGTGACGCGGTCGGCGCGCGTGGCCAGCGCCTCCAGCAGGCCGAACTCGCGCGCGGTGAGCTCCAGCGGCTCGTCGCCCAGCCATGCGCGGTGGCCGGGCAGGTCCAGCCGCAGCCGCCCGATCCTCAGTTCGGGTACGCCCTGGCTGCTGCGGCGACGGAGCAGGGCCCGCACGCGGGCCTCGAACTCGGCGAGCGCGAACGGCTTGACCAGGAAATCGTCCGCGCCCAGGTCGAGCACCCGGATGCGCTCGTCCAGGCCGTCGCGCGCGGTGACCACCAGCACCGGCGCATGGCCGCCACGGCCGCGCAGCCGGCGCAGCACGTCGCTGCCGTCCAGTTGCGGTAGGCCCAGGTCCAGCACCAGCAGGTCGTAGTCATGCTCGCGCAGTGCGGCGTCGGCCAGCTGCCCGTTGGCCACGTGATCTACCGCGTGGTTGCTGTGGCGCAACGATGCACAGATGCCATCGGCGATGGAGGGGTCGTCTTCGGCCAGCAGGATGCGCATGCGTCAATGATCGTCTATGCCCGCCGGGCCTCGCGCGCCAGGATCGGCTTGCGCGCATGCCAGGGGCGAGCGGGGGAGTGGACGCCGGCCCACGACCGGGCGATGACGCACAGATGGGGGCAGGCAGACCCGGCCCAAAGGGGGCGGCGCGGGGTGCTTGGGGACCATAAGCGGCCTCTTGGCTTCCATTCGTCGGCATGTTGGGGGGTACAGCTTGCCACGCGGCACCCGGCCCTTAGCTTAGCGCCACCGGGCATGACCTTTGGCCTATGACGGCGATGCCATGCAGCGGGCAGGCTGGGGAATCACTCGCGGGGAGAGCGCAATGGTGTCGATCAGGGGCAGGGGCGGGCTGTGGCTCGCGGCGATCGCGATGGGTTGGGGCGCGGCGGGCGCGGTTCCCGCGCAGCAGGCGCCGGCCGCGGCTGGCAGCGCGGCGGCCGTGCCTGCAGCCGGCGCCGTGGCTCCACTGGCGCCGATCCCGTTCGCGCCGGCGCACCAGACCATCGTCACCACGCCCAGCGCCGCGGACGCCTGGGGCGGCGAGCGCACCGGCAAGGAGCCGACGCTGTCCGATCGCGTGGTGAGCTACGCCATCG
>JAJZET010000033.1 GCA_021805685.1 Pseudomonadota bacterium | reverse complement strand
CGTCGAAGTCGGCGCCGGTGTTGTCGAAGCTGTGGCTGATCTCGTGGCCGATGATGGCGCCGATCGCGCCGTAGTTGGCGGCGGCGTCGGCCTTCGGGTCGAAGAACGGCGCCTGCAGGATCGCGGCGGGGAAGTTCAGCGCGTTCTGCAGCGGCAGGTTCACCGCGTTCACCGTCTGCGGGGTCATCCACCACTCGCCGCGGTCCACCGGCTGGCCGAGCTTGGCGAGCTGGTGTTCATACTCGTGCTTCACCGCGCGCAGGTGGTTGCCCAACGGATCGTCGGCGCTGATCTTGAGCGTGGAGTAGTCGCGCCACTTCTCCGGATAGCCAACGCCGACCTTCAGCGTGACCAGCTTCTCCTTGGCCTTGGCGCGGGTGGCCGGGGTCATCCAGCTCAGCGTGTCGAGGCGCTCGTCGAACGCGGCGATCAGGTTCTTCACCAGCTGCTGCACTTCGGCCTTGGACGAGGCAGGGAAGTATTTCTGCACGTAGAGCTGGCCCACCGCGTCGCCGAGGTCGACGTTGGTGGCGCTGACCGCGCGCTTCCAGCGCGGCTGCTGCTGCGGCGTGCCCTGCAGCGTGCGTCCGTAGAAATCGAAGCTGAGGTCGGCGAAGGGCTTCGGCAACAGCGGTGCGGCGGCGTTGAGGGCGTGGAAGGTGAGCAGGTCCTTCCAGGCGGACAGCGGCTGGCTGCCGACCAGCGCGGCGAGGCCGGTGGTGGCGCTGGGCTGCCACACGTCGATCTGCTTCTGGCCGTCCAGGCCGGCGGCCTTGAAGTAGGCGGCCCAGTCGAGGCCCGGCGCCTTCTTCGCGAAGTCGGCCAACGTCCAAAGGTTGTTGGCCTTGTGCACGTCCTGGCTCTCGATCAGGCCCTCCTGCGCCTTGGCGATCCTGGTTTCCAGGTCGACGACGGTATTGGCCTTGGCTTCGGCGTCGGCAATGCCGGCCTGCTTCAGCAGCGCCACCACGTAGGCGTGGTACTTGGTGCGGAACGCCGCCATGTGCGGGTCGCTGGACAGGTAGTAGTCGCGGCTGGGCATCGCCAGGCCGCCCTGCAGCAGGTAGGCGATGGTGTGCGAGGGATCTTCCAGGCCCTGCGTCACGAACAGGCCGAACAGGTTCTGGGTATGGAAGTTGGTAGCGTTGATCGGATCCACGTCGGCGCGCAGGCCGCTACCCAGCACGCGGGCGAGGTCGTCCTTGCTGGCGATCGCGTCGATGGCGGAGAGCTGCGGCTTCAGCGGTGCCAGGCCGTGCTTCGCGATCGCGGCTTCGTCCATGTAGGCGGCGTAGTAGTCGGCGATCTTGCGTGCGTTGCTGCCGGGGGCGGGATGGCTGGCGCCGGCGTTGCGGATCAGGTCGGCGGTGTGCTTTTCGGTCAGCTCGAAGATCTTCAGGAAGGTGCCGGTGCTGGAGCGGTCGGCAGGAATCTGCGCGGTCTTCAGCCAGTTGCCGTTGGCATAGTCGAAGAAGTTGTCGCCCGGCTTCACGGCGTGGTCGATACCGGCGAGGTCGATGCCGATGTCGGGGCCGTGCGTGGTGGGCGTGGCGGCCAGGGCGGGCGTGCCGCAGAACGCGGCGGCGATCGCCGCGGCCAGGATCCATCGGGTGCGTTGCATGGGGTCACCTCGCTGTCTTGGGAGGCGAGCACGATAGCGCCAAGCCGGGGGCGTTGCAGGTGCCGGAAGGCCCTTGCCATCCGTCGGGAGGCCATGGCCGCGCGTCCCTGGCGGCCCGCGCAGGCTTCCGCGGGCACTCAGCGTTCGTAGCGGTAGTTGAGGCTGGCGCGGTTGAAATCGGTGGCGCTTTGCGCCTCGAAGTTCCAGCGGTGGCTGAGCCGGTAGCGCAGCGTGACGACCTGGCCGGGCTCGAACAGGCCCACGCCGTAGCTGAGGTAGAGCCTTGGCGAAAGATACTTGCCCACGGCGAACGCGGAGGTGCCGCCCAGCGCTTGGTTGTTGGAGACGCCGATGTCGTCCAGGCCGATCTTCGCGCCGATGCTCTTGGCCAGCAGGTTGCCCGCCGCCGAACCCAGCGCCTGCGCCGCGGAGCCGAGCATGTCGCCTTCGCCGCCCTTCACCTGCGACAGCGGCTTGCCGGTGACGAGGTAGGACAGTGCATCGGATTGCTCCATCAGCGGGTTGGAGAACACCGTGAGCACCGGGTGCCGCGCGGTGCCGGAGATCTGCAGCCCCACTTCCTGGCCCTCGTCGATGGTGGCATTGGGGTTGAGCTTGCGCGCCGCACGGATGTCCAGGCCGGGGTTGTCGATCGGCGTGCTGGCGAACAGCAGCTTGCCGCGCTCGATCGCGAGGTTCTGCCCGTAGGCCTTGTAGGTGCCGCTGACGGTGACCTGGCCCTGGCCGGTGGTGGCGCGGCCGGGGCGCTCGTTCACCGTGAGCACACCGCCGAGCTGGCCGTCCAGCCCCATCCCGGCAAGATGCGTCTTGCGGCCCAGGTCCACCTTCACCGTGGCGGTGAACGGCAGCGACGCGCCGGGCTGGGGTTGCTTGCGGTCGACCACCACCACGTCGGACGAGGCCTTGCTGGCGCCAGCGCCGGGCAGCTTGTCGAGGTTCACGTCGGCACTGTCCAGCAGCACCGTGCCGCCGAGGTCGAGGCCTTGCGCATCGCGCTGCAGACGCAGGTCGGGGCTGATCACGACCTTGGCGGCGGGAATGTCGGCAGCGGTGAACCGGCTGCCCCGGATCGCGATGTCGGTGGCGGTGCCGCCGCCCAGGCCGGCGACGCCGGCCACGCTCAAGCTGCCTGCGCCGGACTGCACGCTGCCGTCGATACGCAGGCTGTGCGGATCGAGCGCACTCGCCGTGAGCCGGCCCTGGCTGAGCTTGAGCCCGGCGGCCGGCACCTCGGCAGCGAACCCGTTCACCGCGGCCTGGCCGGTGATCGCCGGCCGCGCCAGGGTGCCGCCGAGGCGGAAGTTGCCGCGGGCCTGGCCGTGCACGTTGGCCAGCGTGTTGCCGAGCAACTCCAGGAAGGCGAGGTTGTTCAGGTGCAGGTCGAGCTGGCCGGCCAGTGCCTGCTGCCTGCCGCTCAGGCTCGCCTGGCCGTCCAGGCTGCCGCCGTGGTCGAGGTTGGCGTGCAGGCTCAGGTGCTGGCCGTTCGCGCCGAGCACGGCGTTCAGCGCGAAGCCGTCGTAGCCCAGCAGCGGCGCATCGGGATGTTCGATCCAGGTGACGCTGCCATGGTCGGAGCCGATGCTGGCCTTGCCGCTGATGGCGCCGGCGGCGTTGCGGCGCAGCTGGCCGTCGCCGTGCAGGCTGCCGTCCACGCGCAGCGGCAGGCCGGACTCGCCGGCCGCGTTGAGCAGCAGGGCCAGCGGCAGCCCGCGCAGTCGGTAGCCGGCGTCGAGGTTGCCGGCCTTGTCCTGCCTGGCGTTCACGCACAGCAGCGGATCGCCCGCGGTGAGGCACAGCTCGGAGAGGCTGAAGGCACCGTCGCGCCAGGCCAGTTGGCTGGGATGCTGCAGGCGCCAGCCCGGCATGCCCAGCGGCTCCAGCGTCAGCGTGCCCAGCGTGCCGTTCCAGTTGCCGTTCCTCAGCGCACCGTGCAGCGCCAGCGTGCCGGAAAGCTGGGTGCCGTGCGTGTCCAGTTCCAGCCGGTGGTCGGCCTGGCTGCCTTCGGCCAGCAGGTGAGTGCGCTGGAACACCAGGCCGCCGAGGTGCGCGCCGCTGGCGGTGAGCTCCAGCTTGCCGGCGGGGTGGCTGATGTCGGGAATGCCCACCACCAGTTGCAAGGCGTCCACGCGCTGCTGCCGCCAGGCCAGTGCACCGCCGCGCAAGTGGCCGTTGACGGCCAGCCGTGGCAGCAGGCCGCGCAGGTTGAATTGGCCATCCAGACGTCCGCCGGCAGCGGGCAGCCAGTCGCCCAGCGAGGCGATGGCCAGCCCGACGTCGACGTCGTTGCGGCGGCCCGGCCTGGCTTCGACCTGCACCGTGCTGCTGCCGGAGACAAGCCGCAGTTGGCCGTCGACCACCCGGTCGGGTGACAGGTGCAGCCGGCCCTTGCCGCTCACCGCGCGCTCGCGCAAACGGCCGCCGAGCTGCTTGAGCTCCAGCGTGGCGTCAGGCCCGGCGCGGGTCAGCTGGCCGTGGCTGGCGAGCGCGAAATCCAGCGCTCCGTTCCAGCCGGCGAGGAGCTGGCCCGGGTCGAAGCGGCTGGCGCCGGCGTCGAGCTGCCAGCCCAGCATCGGCTGCAGCTGCAGCGTGCCCTGAACCTGCAGCTTGCCCTGCGGCTGTTGCAGGGTGAGCGGTTGCAGGGCGATCGCCTGCGGCGTGCCGTCCAGGTCCAGCGCCAGCTGCGCGGGTTTGCCGGGCGGGCCGATCGTGAGGTCGCCGCTGGCGCGGAAGCGCTCGATGCTGCCTTGCGCATCCAGCTTGCCGGTGCTGGCCAGCGGCTGGCCGACCAGCTCGGCGGGAAGCTGCACCCCGTGCCACTGGAGCGCCAGCCGGCCGCCCAGCGGCTTCGCGGCCAGTTGCAGCGTGCCACTGGCCTCGAGCCGGCCCTTGATCTGCGGCGAGGTCAGGGCGAGCTGCTGCAGTTCGAGCAGCTTACCGTCGTCGCTGAGGTGCGCGCGCAGCGGCTGCAGCCGCAGGCGGTAGCGGTCCAGATCCAGCGTGCCGGCGAGTTCGCCGCCATGGCGGTCACCGTGGCCCTGCACCGCCAGCGCCAGCGATTTCAGCGCGTGGTCGCCCAGCAGCGGACGCGGATCGAAGCGGGGAGCGCTCAGCGTGGCCTTCCAGTCGTCGTTGCCGTTCTGGGCCAGTTCGACGTGCAGGCGCGCGGCCATCGGTTGCTGCAGGGCGAGGTCCAGTTGTGCATGCCTGCCGTCGCTGCTGGCGACCAGCCGGCCGGCGTAGCTGGCGCCGCCCAGCTTCCAGGCGAAATCGGCCTGGCCGCTCCCGCGTTGGCGGCGCGCCAGCGCGAGTCGACCCTGCAGATCCACGTGGCCCTCCGGCGCACGCAGCTTCAGCGTATCGATGGCGATCCCCGCATGCGTCCAGCGACCGGCGAGATCTAGGCTGTCGGAGGCGAACAAGGGCCGGCCGGCCTGGCTGACGCGCACAGCGCCCACATGGACCCGATCGAACAGCAGGTCCACCGGGGGCTGCCGCGGGAAGCTGCCGGAGCTTTGGCTGCTGCCCGTGCTCTTCGGCAGCGTTACCGCCACACCTTCGGCGTCGAGGTCGCGTACGTGCAAGCGGCCCAGCAGCAGCGGCCAGAAGCGCAGGTCGAGCCGCGCACGGGCCACGTCGGCCACGGTGCCGCCGCCATCGTCATAGCGCAGGCCATCGAGCTGCAGCGGGCCGAGCAGCGAACCCTGCGCCCGCTTCCATTGCAGCGCACCGTGGGTGGCCGATTGCGCGCGCGCCAACGCAAAGCGCAGGCCGGCACCGGTGCCGAGCAGCCACCACAGGGTGATGGCCAGCACCAGCAGCAGGCCGGCGAGGACGATGGCTAGGCGCTTTAGCCATTTCATGAAACCCACTGCCTCCGTAAGTCGCACAGGCGCGTCTGCCGTATTCCGGAACCCAAAGCGAAGCCTTGCTCCGCCGCATCGGCCACGAAGTGGCCGATGCGCGTGCGGCCATCCGCGGCCGCCTGTGAGCGGGCGGTATGTTGGCCGCTCACAGGTCGGGTCCGATGACGAGGTGCAGCATCACGCCGTGGCGTTGCGAATCGTGGATCGGCGTGCCGAGATCCACCCGGATCATGCCCACCGGCGAGCGCCAGCGCACGCCGAGGCCGGTACCGAGCTTAGGACGGTAGTCGGTGCCGTCGAAGGCGTTGCCGGCATCGAGAAAGGTGGCGATGCCCCAGTTGCGGGTGAAGTAGTGCTCGACCTCGGCGCTGGCCACCAGCAGGTTGGTGCCGCCGAGCACGCGGCCGTAGCTGTTCTCCGGGCCGATGGACTGGAAACCGTAGCCGCGCACCGAGCGGTCGCCGCCGGCGAAGAAGCGCAGCTGCGGCGGCAGCGCGGCGAAATGACCGGTCCAGGTGTGCCCCGCGCTGCCGCGCAGGATCAGCCGGTTGCGCTGCTTCGCGCCGAACGCGCGTATCCACTTCGCATCGGCGGTGAGCTGGCTGAAGCTGGCCGAGGAGAGCAGGCCGCCCGCGGTGCTGCGCGCCGCGAAATCCAGCGACCATCCCCGGTGCACGAAATCGAAGTTGTCCGCCTGCTTGCGCGACAGCGAGGCCTCCGCGAACAGCAGGGTACTGCTGCCATGCTCGATGCCGGGCGTGCTGTCCGGCTCGCTGCCGCGCTTGCCCACGGTGAACGTGCCCGACAGCACGTGCAGGCCCAGGGTGCGCGTCCAGCCGTGCCACAGTCGCGTCTCGTTGCCCACCAGCTCCAGCGTGCGCGACTGCGAGGTGACGGTGTTCGCGTCGCGGTAGTTGGCGCCGACGTTGAAGCTGCGCTGGTTGTCGCCGGGCATGGGGATGGAGTACAGCGTGGACAGCGTCTTCAGCCGCTGCGCCAGCACCAGTTCGTTCTTCCACTTGTGCCCGCGCCGGTTCACCCAGCGCCGTTCCAGCCCGGCGCGCGCGCCGAAGCCGGTATCGGTACCGATGAACGGGCCGCCGGTGTAGATCGAGCGCTTCGCCGGCGCCAGCTGCACCTCGATGTCGACCTTGCCATCGGCCTTCTCGTCGATCTGCGGCAGCACGTTGACCACGGCGAAGTAGTCCGCACCGTTCAAGGCCTGCTGCAGTTGCAACAGCTGGTCCTGGTCGAAGTAGTCGCCGGGCTTGAACGGCAGGTAGCGGTCGAGGAAGCCTTCGCGGAACTGCGAGCCTTCGAAATGCACTGCACCGTAGCGGTAGCGCCGGCCCACTTGCCAGGTCAGCCGGATCACCGCGCTGCGCTGCGCGGTGTTCACTTCCACACGGTGCGTCACCAGTTTCGCGTCGAGAAAGCCGCTCGCGGTGAGCGCGGCGGACAGCGCGTCGCGCGCGGCGTCGTAGGCGGCATCGTCCAGCCGCTTGCCGCGCATGCGCTCGATCACGCGTCGCGCGCGACGGATCGACGGCAGGGCGAGCGCAGCGGCATCCAGCTGCACGTCGACCGAGGTAACCATGACAGGCTCGCCCGTGCGTACGTCCAGCGTCACCTTCCAGTCCGTGCCGACCGGCTGCAGCTGCGCCTTTACGTCCGCGTCGTAATAGCCGTAGGGTTCCAGCGCCGCCTTCGCCTGCGCCGGCGCCTGCGCGTACAGGCGGCGCACCTGCGCCTCGCTGACCTCGCGGTGCGCGTATTGTGACAACCCCACCGATGCGGTGACCGCCTGCTGCAGCGGCTCGTCCACCCCGCGCACTACCAGTTGCACGCTGGCCTGCGCCAGCGACGCAAACAACAGCAGCGGCAGCAGTGTGAACAAAGCCAGGCGTCGGGGGGAGCGGCGCATGCGGAGGGGATCCATCCTCGTGGGGGCGATCCGGGACAGCTTAGCGAAGCGGGGATGGGTTGCGGATGAATCCGCCCTTGCAAGGCGGCGGTTCGCAGCGTGCTCGCGCGTCCCCCGACTCGATGCGCCTGCCCACGCATCGCAAGCAACAGGCCCGTCCCGTGCCGTTAGCGTGGCGCGAACGGCTTTTCCTTTGTGTGCCCCGCGCCGTTGAGCCTGCCGGCCTGGCGGGGGCTTCCTCCGATCCTCAATAGACACTATCAGGTGTCTACGGAAACGGGGGCGTACCACCGCGGAATGCGCGATACGCATCATTCGATGGGGGTGCTTTGCTCTTGCTTCTGCGCGCTGGAGCGCGCTGCTCTGCCGGGGCCCCTATGGCGCGGCGGGCGGGTGGAGGAAAGTCCGCAGGATGGCCCGCAGGGATGCGGGCCAGTTTTCCGCCGGTACAGGGAGGTGCCGTCGGAAAACCCCGCAAGCCGCCCGCGCACCCGGAAGGCAGGATGCCTGGAGGGCGCGCCATCGGGGTGTCGTTTCCTCTTGGTTACTTCTCCTTTGGACAAGCAAAGGAGAAGTAACTCGGGCGCCCAAAGGGCGCACGAAACGGCTTTGTCGCTGGCGACGAGCTCACTTCGTCAAGGATTAGCCACTCCGCGGCGAGCAGCCGCCCCTCACCCCAGCCCTCTCCCCCGGAGGGGAGAGGGGGCGGTCACGTCTGCGCCGCAGGCGTCACAACTTCACCGGAAACCACATCTCCGCCGTCGGCTGGAACGCCCGCGGCGTCACCCCGAGCAGGCGTTCCAGTTCGCCGTTGTCGGCGACGAGGTCGGCGTCGAGCCGTTGCAGCGGTCCGCGCCATTTGGCCGGAGCAAAGCGTTGCCCGGCGTGCAGCAGCCACACCGGCAGCGGCACGGGCAG
>JAJZET010000063.1 GCA_021805685.1 Pseudomonadota bacterium | reverse complement strand
CGGTAGGTTGAGAACGGTCCGGGCCGCTTCGTCGTAGGCCCGCTTCAAATCCTCGGCAGCGCAGATGCGACCCTCCAGGAGCTGGTACTCCTCCGGCTCGGCACCGCCTTCCGCCAACGCTGCACGCAGGTTGCGGATCTCGGCGGCCACGGCCTGGATCGCGACGACCAGGGTCTGAGGGCTGATATTGGGCATGGGGTGCCTGCTCTTTGTCGTGATTGCCGCCGGATCTTCGTGCGCTCAGGCACGACCGTCTCCGACGGCATCATCGCCATTCATCGTGGCTGATTTCCGGCACCCCAACGTGCCTCACTCCACCTCATCCGATCCTTCGTTCACGCCTTCGAACAGGAAGGTCGACAGGTAACGCTCGCCGGTATCCGGCAGCATGGCCAGCAGCACCGAACCCGCGGGCGCGGTCTGGGCCACCTGCAGCGCGGCGGCCAGCGTGGCGCCGGAGGAGATGCCGGTGAAGATGCCCTCCTTCTGCGCCAGCGCGCGTGAGGTGTCGCGGGCCACGATGTCGTCCACCGGCACCAGCTGGTCGACCACCTGGCGGTTAAGCACGGCGGGTACGAAGTCGGGAGTCCAGCCCTGGATCTTGTGCGGCTGCCACTCCTTGCCGGCGAGCAGCGAGGCGCCAGTGGGTTCGGTGGCGACCACTTTTACGTCCGGCCGCGCGACCTTGAGCACCTCGCCCACGCCGGTGAGCGTGCCGCCGGTGCCCCAGCCGCTGACGAAGTAGTCGAGGCGGCGGCCAGCGAAGTCGCGCAGGATCTCCGGCGCGGTGGTCTGGCGGTGGTAGGCCGGGTTGGCCGGATTCTCGAACTGGCTGGCCCAGAACCAGCCGTGCTTTTCGGCCAGCTCGCGCGCCTTCTCCACCATGCCGGTGCCGCGCGCAGCGGCGGGCGTGAGCAGCACCTTGCCGCCGTAGGCGCGGATCAGCTTGCGCCGCTCGATCGAGAAGGTTTCGCTCATCACCGCCACGAACGGGTAGCCACGCGCCGCGCACACCGCCGCCAGCGCCACGCCGGTGTTGCCCGAGGTAGCCTCGATCACTGTCTGCCCGGGCTTGAGCGCACCGCGCTGCTCGGCATCGAGGATGATGGCGAGCGCCAGGCGATCCTTCACCGAACCGGCCGGGTTGAACGCCTCCACCTTCACATACAACTCCACGTGCTTCGGCGCCAGGCGATGCAGGCGCACGATGGGAGTGTTGCCGACGGTGTCGAGGATGCTGTCGTAGATCATGGTGGGGCTCCGGGTGATGGCGGCACGCGATCATGCGCGCGGCGATGCAATGGTTTCGTCAAGCGCGGCGGCGGACGGGTTGGGCGGTTATCGGGGCGGCACGGACGGTTCGCAAGCGCGGCGGCGCACCCGGCGCTTCGCCCACGGGCGGTGCGCCGAACCAGGCCAGCCGGCCGGCCATCACCGCGACCTCGCCCAGTATCAACAAGGCGGGCGAATGCACCGCGTGCGCCTCAGCGCGCTCGGACAGGTCGGCCAGCGTGCCGGTGACCACGCGCTGGTTGGTGCGCGAGCCGTTCTCGACCAGCGCGAACGGCGTCGTCGCGGCGCGGCCGTGTGCCAGCAGCTGTCGCTGCAGGTCGGCCAGACCGGCCACGCCCATGTACACCGCGAGCGTCTGCCGTTCCTGCGCCAGCGCGCGCCAATCCAGCACGTCCAGCGATTCGCGGCAATGCGCGGTGACGAAGCGCACCGATTGCGCGTGGTCGCGATGCGTGAGCGGCACGCCGGCATGCGCGGCGCAGGCCAGCGCGGCGGTAATACCCGGCACCACTTCGTAGGGGATGCCGTGGTCGCGCAGGAATTCCAGCTCCTCGCCGCCGCGGCCGAACACAAAGGGATCGCCGCCCTTCAAGCGCACCACGCGACGCCCGGCCTGCGCGTGTTCGAGCAGCAGCGCGTGGATCTCGTCCTGCGTGGCGTGGTGGTTGCCGGCCTGCTTGCCGACCTCGATGCGTTCGGCATCGCGGCGCGCGAGTTCCAGCACCTCGGCGCTCACCAGTCGGTCGTGCAGGATCACGTCGGCCTCGTTCAGCGCGCGCAAGCCACGCAACGTCAGCAGCCCGGGATCGCCGGGCCCGGCACCCACCAGCACCACCGAACCCGCGGGCTCGACGACCGCGGCGCGCAGCGCCTGTTCGGCGGCAGCGGCGGCTTGCGCGGTCTGCCCCTTGCGCAGCAGCGCGGCCACCGGCCCGGTGAACAGTTGCGTGTAGAAGCGTCGTCGCGCGGCGAGATCCGGATGGCGGCGCCGAATGCGCTTGCGCAGGCGCGCGGCCAGTTGCGCCAGCGGCCCCAGGGAGTGGTCCAGCAGGGTCTCCAGCCGTTCGCGCACCAGCCGCGCCAGCATCGGGGCCGCGCCGCCGCTGGAAATCGCCACCACCAGCGGCGCGCGGTCGATCACCGCCGGCACCTGGAAGCTGGACAGCCCGGCATCGTCCACCACGTTGACGAATACGCGCCGCAGCGCGGCCAGCTCGGCGACACGGGCATTGAGTGCATGGTCGTCGGTGGCGGCGATCACCAGCCATGCGTAGTCCAGCCATGCCGGCGAGAACTCGCCGGCGCGATGGGCGAGGCGACCCTGCCGAACCAGACGCTGCAGGCCCGGCGTCACCGTCGGCGCGCCGACGGTGACCTGCGCCCCCGCCGCCAGCAGGGCAGTCGCCTTGCGCTCCGCCACGGCGCCGCCGCCCACCACCAGCACGGCGCGGCGGGCAAGGTCGGCGAAGATCGGATACAGCTTCATGCGTGGGTTCGGCGCCGGGGTCGTGGAGCCGACGACGCTACGCACCGCACCGCTCGGGCGGAAATGACTTTGGCCGCGGCGCATATGCCGACACGGCATGAAATCCACAGGCGCGCCGCGACCCGGCGCGACCGTCTTGCGACCAGGCCTCCCTGCACGCCTCGGCGAACCGCCGAAAGCCCCAGGCGTCGCTACGCGCAAACCCAACGCCGCAACCACATTCCAATCGCAAGATTATTTGAACGTCTATACGTATAGACGTCCGAACAAAAAAGCATATAGACTTGATGCATGGCCATTATCCATCCCGGATCAGCAACCGACCGACGACCACGCGCACAGGCTATGCGATGTATGCGCGCCACCCGCGCCGCCTGCACCGCACCCCCTGCCACCCGGACCACTGGATCGCCATGACCCTCACCCAGCTCCGCTACCTCGTCGCCATCGCCGACTGCCGCCTCAACATCACCGCCGCTGCCGAGCGCGTACACGCCACCCAGCCCGGCGTGAGCAAGCAGCTCAAGCAGTTGGAGGATGAGCTCGGCCTGTTGCTGTTCATCCGCAAGGGCAAGAGCCTGGACTCGATCACCGACGCCGGCGTGCGCGTGATCGAGCGCGCACGCATCATCCTCGCCGAGTCGCTGAACATCCGCTCCATCGCGGCCAATCTGCGCAACGAGGCGCACGGCGAGCTGCGCATCGCCACCACACACACGCAGGCGCGCTTCGCCCTGCCCGCCTCCATCGCTGCGTTGAACCGCCGCTACCCGCAGGTGAGCGTGCACCTGCAGCCCAGCGGCGACGCCGAAGTACTGGACCTGCTGGAGAGTGGTCGCGTCGACCTGGCCGTGGTGAGTACCTCGGGCGCCGCGCCGACTGGCGGTGTGGCCTTCCCCGCCTACCGCTGGAGCCGCGTGGTGCTGGCGCCACAGGATCACCCGCTGGCCAAGCCGGGCCGCACGCCCAGCCTCGCCGAGCTGGCGGCGCAGCCGCTGGTGAGCTACGACTCCTCCAAGCGGCCGGAATCCTCGCTGCGCCGCGCCTTCGCCGCCGCCGGGCTGGCGCCGCAGATCGCGATGACCGCCGCCGACGCCGACCTGATCAAGACCTATGTGCGTGCCGGCATGGGCATCGGCGTGCTGGCTGAAATGGCACTGCAGCCGGGCGAGGACACCGACCTGCGCGTGATCGAGGCCGATGCGCTGCTGCCGCTGTGCACCACCTGGATCGTGCTGCGCAAGGACAGCGTGCTGCGCGATTACACGCTGGAATGGATCGCGCAGTTCGCGCCACACCTCGACCGCAACGACGTGCGCCGCCAGCTCACGCTGGGCATCGCGCCGGAGAAGCCGCCGCGCGTGCCGCACTGGCGCGAACGCCTGGCGGTCACGCCGATCACGGCGTCTCGTGCAGCCCGCATTCGCGCTTGAGGCCGAAGAAACGGGTTTCCTCGGCCTCCATGCCCGGCTGCCAGCGCTGCGTCGTATGGATGTCGCCGATGGAGACATAACCCTGCTCCCATAGCGGGTGGTAGGGAAGGCCGTGCCTCTGCAGGTAGCGACCCACGTCGCGGTCGCTCCAGTCGGCGATGGGATGCAGCTTCCAGCGACGCTGCCGCCACTCCACGAAGTCGATGGCGCGGCGGCTGCGCGACTGGTCGCGGCGCAGGCCGGCGAACCACCCCCGCACACCCAGCTCGGCCAGCGCGCGCTGCATCGGCTCAATCTTGCGGATGCGGTTGTAGCGATCCAGTCCCTCGATGCCCTGCTCCCATTGCTTGCCGTAGCGCGCCTCGGCCCAGGCACGGCCGATCAGCGGGCGATAGACCTTGAGGTTGAGCGACAGCCGCTCAGTCAGGGCGTCGACGAACTGGTAGGTCTCCGGGAACAGATAGCCGGTGTCGATCAGCATCACCGGAATGTCCGGCCGCTGGCTGCTTAGCAGGTGCAGCGACACCGCCGCCTGCGCACCGAAGCTGGACGACAGGGCGTGCGGCCCCGGCACGTGTTGCAGCATCCAGCGCACGCGCGCCTCGGCGTCCTGGCGGGCCAGCCAGTGGTTGAGCGCGAGCAACGCCTCGATGTCGTCGCCGTCGGCGGGAAGTCCGGGCGCGTTCATGCCACCACCTCCGCGGCGATCTTCCGGTGCTTCAGCACGCCGCCGCGCAACAGGAAGTCGCCGAAGTGCTCGGATGGCTCGCGCTCGGCGGCATAGCGGGCGAACAAGCCATCCAGTGCATCGAGCAGGGCCGCCTCGTCCACGTTCTCGCGGTAGACCTGGTTCAGACGCTGGCCGCTGAAGTCCGCAGCCAGGCGCAGGTCGTAGCGGCCAGGGGCGCGCCCCACCAGCGCGATCTCGCCGAGATACGGCCGCGAGCAGCCGTTCGGGCAACCCGACAGGCGCAGCAGGATGGGCGCGGACAACAGGCCGTGGCGATCCAGCGAGGCCTCCAGTTTTGGCAGCAGCTGCGGCAGGTAGCGCTCGCTCTCGGCCATCGCCAGGCCGCAGGTGGGCAACGCAACACAGGCGACAGCATGCTGGCGGATGCCGCTGTGGCGGCGGTAGCCGTCCATGCCGTGCGCGGCGACGATGGCGTCGATGCGCGCGCGATCCGCGGCGGCCACGTTGGCGATGATGAGGTTCTGGTTGCAGGTGAGCCGGATGTCGCCGGTGTGCACGCGCGCGATCTCGCGCATGCCGGTGAGCCAGCGCACCTGCCCGCCATCGACCAGCCGACCGGACTCCACCTGCAGCGTCAGGTGCCAACGGCCCTCGTGGCCTTCCACCCAGCCATAACGGTCGCCGTTGTGCTCGAAGCGGAACGGCCGCTCCGCCTCCAGCGCGAAGCCTGCGCGCTTTTCGATCTCGGCCTTCACCGCGGCGAGGCCGCGCTTGTCGATGGTGTACTTGAAACGCGCGTGCTTGCGTTCCTCGCGGTCGCCCCAGTCGCGCTGTACGGCGATGATCGCCTCGGCCAGTGCCAACAAACGATCGGGCGCAACGAAGCCGATCACGCTGGCGAGGCGCGGATAGGTGCTCGGGTCGCCATGGGTGGCACCCATGCCGCCGCCGATGGCCACGTTGAAGCCGCGCAGCTCGCCATCGTCGACGATGGCGACGAGGCCGAGGTCCTGCGCGAACACATCGACGTCGTTGAGCGGCGGGATCGCCAGCCCGATCTTGAACTTGCGTGGCAGGTAGGTCGGTCCGTACAGCGGCTCGCGCTCCGCCTCGGCAGCCTCGCCCACCAGCTTTTCGCCGTCCAGCCAGATCTCGTGATACGCGCGCGTCTTCGGCAGCAGATGCTCGGACAGCTTGGCCGCCCACGCGTAGGCGGCCGCGTGGGCGCGCGACTCCACGGGATTGGCGTTGCACACCACGTTGCGGTTGACGTCGCCGCAGGCGGCGATGGTGCTGGCCAGCGCGGCGTCGATCGCGGCGATGGTCGGCTTCAGGTCACGCTTGATGATGCCGTGCCACTGGAAGGTCTGCCGCGTGGTGATACGCAGGCCACTGGAGGCGTAGTCGCTGGCGATGCGGTCGAAGGCCAGCCACTGCGCAGTCGTCATCACTCCGCCGGCGAGGCGTGCGCGCACCATGAAGGCGTACGCCGGCTCCAGCTTCTGCCGGCGGCGCTCGTCGCGCAGGTCGCGATCGTCCTGCTGGTAGCTGCCGTGGAATTTCAGCAGCTTGTTGTCGTCCTCGCTGATCGCGCCGGTAACCGGATCGGCCAGCCCTTCGGCGATGGTGCCGCGCAGGAAGCGACTGACGGTCTTGATATCTTCGAGATGCGAGGGCATGGGATAGCTAGCTTCTTTTGAAAGTGCGGCCATGGATGGCCGCTTTTTGATTCACGCGTTCGCGGACGAACGCACTAGTACACGTCTCTTGCGTAGCGCCCTTCCTGCAGCAATTCGGCCAGCCAGGCGCGGGCGTCCTCGGCAGAGAGCCCGCCGTGGGCGACGGCCACGTCCACCAGCGCCTCGTGCACGTCCTTGGCCATGTGCGTGGCGTCGCCGCAGACGTAGAGGTGGGCGCCATCGCGCAGCCACGCGTACAGCTCGCGGCCGTGTTCCCTGATCCGGTGCTGCACGTAGACCTTGTGCGAGTCCCGCGCAAAATCCCGCACATCCGTGTGCGGGCCACTGGAAGCGGCAAGATCACGCGAAAACGCGAGGTCGAGACGATGCAGCGCGCCATCCTTCAGCGCCTGCTGCCACTCGGTCTGGTAGAGGAAGTCCTGCGCGAAATGGCGATTGCCGAAGAACAGCCAGTTGCGCCCCGTGGCGCCCACGGACTGGCGCTCCTGCACGAAGGCGCGGAATGGCGCCACGCCGGTGCCGGGGCCGATCATCACGATGTCGCGCCCGTGATCCGCCGGCAGGCGGAAGCGTTCGTTGGGTTCCACGAACACCGGCACCCGCACGTCGTCGCCCGCCGCAGCGAGGAAGGACGAAGCCGCACCGAGATGCCCGCTGCCATGGGCGTGATAGCCCACCACCGCGACGGTGAGGTGCACCTCGTCCTCGCCCACTGCCTTCGGGCTGGAGGCAATGGAATACAGCCGCGGCGTGAGCGGACGCAGCGCGGCCACCAGTTGCTCCGCGTTCCAGTCCACCGGGTGGCGGCGCAGCAGGTCGATCGGCTGATGCGTGTCGAGCAGGCGGGCCAGCGCCTCGCGTTGCTCCGGCTCCAGCACACGCGCCAGTTCCGCGTCGCCACTGGCGGCGGCGTGCGCGGCCAGCAGCGGACGGCTGAGCCGGGTCAGCTCGCGCTCCTGCGCAAGCCAGCGCGACAGCGGCAGGCGGCGACCGTCGTGCGCCACCTCCTGTTCGCCGTCCAGGCGCAGCAGGCGCAGGTAATCGTCCACCAGCGCGGGCGGATTGCGCGGCCACACACCCAGTGCGTCGCCGGGTTCGTAGCGCAGGCCCGAGCCCTGCAGCGAAAGCTCGAGGTGACGCACTTCGCGGGTGCTGTCGCGCGACACGATGCGCTGGTTGTCCAGCACCTCCGCCGCAAAGGGTTTCTCGCGGCTGTGCAGCACGCTGCCCACGGCATGCAGGGCCACCGCGCGCAGGTTCGTCGCGGGCGCCGGAGACGCGCCCAGCGTCTCGCGTACCTTTTCCAGCACACCGTCGCTCCAGCTTGTGCAGGGCGCCTCGAAATCCACGTCGGCTTCGCCCAGCGCGGCGAAGCGCTGTGCGCCCAGCTCGGCGAAACGCGCATCCAGCCGGCGACTCACCGCGCAGTACTTCGGATAGCTGGAGTCACCCAGCCCCATCACCGAGAACTTGAGTTGCGGCAACCTGGGTGCGCGCTTGCCGGTGAGGAATTCGACAAAGCCGATGGCGTCGTCCGGCGGGTCACCGTCACCCTGGCTACTGATCACCAGCGCGAGGTGCCGCTCCTGGACCAGTTCGCGCAGCGGATAGACGCCGGTGCGCAGCAGCCGAACGTCGAGGCCCTCCGCCATGGCGCGCTCGGCCAGCCGTTCGGCCACGCGGCGCGAATTGCCGGTCTGGCTGCCGTAGAGCACGGTCAGGCGCCTGCCCGCAGCCGCATTGACGGCTTCGGTCGGCGCCGAAGCGGGCAAGGCGACGCGCGCGGCCTGCGCCGCCAGCGCTGCCGTCCACGCCGAGATCCAGTACAGGTCGGCCGGCCGCAGGCCATCGGTCAG
>JAJZET010000022.1 GCA_021805685.1 Pseudomonadota bacterium | reverse complement strand
CCAACGAGGCCTGATCGAGCCTGTCGAGCAGGTCCAGCAGCGCACCGAGGTCACGCGTGTGGCGGGCGAACAGCCAGTCCAGCACGCCTTCGTCCAGTTCGATGCCGCGCAGGCCGGCCTGCGCCCTGAGCACCTCGCGGCGCTCGGCGTCGTCCAGAGGCTTCAGCGCGAACTGGGTGCAGGCGCCCAGACGGGAGCGCAGGTCGGGCAGCCCGAGCCCGAGCTGCGCCGGCGTGGATTCGGCGGCGAACAGCAGGGCGGCGCCCTCGGCCCGGGCACGATTGTAGAGGTCGAACAGCGCGTGTTCCGCCGCGCGATCGCCGGCGATGGCGCCGAGATCGTCCAGCGCCAGCAGCGCGCCGCCGGCCACACCGCGGATTGCGGTGCCGCGGTCGGCGATCCGCGCCAGCGGCAGGTATTGCACGCTGCGCCTGGCTTCGCCGGCGGCCTGGCAGGCGGCCATCAACAGGTGGCTCTTGCCGCTGCCGGCCGGACCGTGCAGGTACAGCCACGGCGCGCCGGGTTCGCGCGCCAGCGCCTCGACCGCGGCCAGTGCAGCAGCGTTGGCGCCGGCATGGAAATGTTCGAAGCGCTGGCGGCGTGGCCAGCGCAGGGCGAGCGGCAGTTGCGGAATCATGGCGCTGCGGGCGGCTCGTGCGGCGTTTCGATCACGGCCTCGACTTCGACCGCACCGGCGGCGCTGCTCACCGCGACCCCCACCTCGGCGACCGTGTCGTGGAGCACGGGATCGGCCTCGCCTTCTTCCGTGTACAACTCGCTGTGGCGATAGCGCTCCATCAGGTAGCGCAGCAGCACCATCGCCACCGAGGCCGCCGGCAGCGCCAGCAGCACGCCAAGGAAGCCGAACAGTTCGCCGCCGGCCAGTACCGCGAAGATCACCGCCACCGGGTGCAAGCCGATCTTCTCGCCGACCAGCTTGGGTACCAGCACGTAGCCTTCCAGCAACTGGCCGACGATGAACACGGCGCAGACGATCAGCGGGTGCTTCCAGTCGCCGTACTGCACCAGCGCGGCGATGATCGCGGCGGCAAAGCCGGTGATGAACCCCAGGTAGGGCACGAAGCTCAGCAGCCCTGCGACCATGCCGATCAGCGCCCCTACCGACAGCCCGGCGACCAGCGACAGCGTACCGCCGTAGTACACGCCCAGCGCCAGCATCACCAGCAGCTGGCCGCGCACGAAGGCGCCGAGCACCACGTCGGATTCGCGTGCGAGATGGGCGATGGTCGGCTGGATCGAGCGCGGCAGCAAGCAATCGATCGCCGCCACCAGCCGGTCCCAGTCGCGCAGCAGGTAGAACGCCACCACCGGGATCAGCACCAGGTTGGTGAGCCACAGCACCACGCCCAGGCCCGAGCGCGAAACCTTGCCCAGCACCTGGCCGGCGATGCCGCCCACCGAGCCGATGTGTTCCTTGATCGTGGCGATCAGCTGGTCGCTCTCGAAGGTGCGCGGATCGAGGTGCAGCTTCACCTGCAGCCATGGCCATGCGGTGTGCTCGGCCCAGTCCACGTAGCGCGGCACGTTCTGGATCAGGTTCTCGATCTGGCGCGAGATCAGCGGGATCAGCAGCAGCAGGGCGCCGCCCAGCGCCAGCATCAGCACCAGGAACACAATGCTCACCGCCAGCGTGCGGCTCATGTGCAGGCGTTCCAGCCGGTCGGCCAGCGGGTCGCCGAGGTAGGCCAGCATCGCCGCCACCACGAAGGGCATCAGCATCGGCGACAGGCGCCACAGCAGGAAGCCGATGACCGCGAGGATCGCCAGCAGCTGCCAACGGCGATGGTTCTCCTGGATCACGCGCCCACTCCCTCGATCAGAAACCGACCTCTCGAAAGCGCGGCACAGGCATGTGCGGCTCCCGCGAGGGATTCAATCAGCCATCGATTCAATGCAGCCAGCGCAGGCTGGCATCGGTGTCCGGATGCGCCTGGCTGCGGATCAGGCGCCCGCTGGCCGCAAGGTTCGCCGCCAGCGCATCGGCCGGCATCGCCGACTTCACCTCGAACAGCATGCCGTCGTTGTCCGCGCCCAGCGTGGCGACACCATGCACCGAGGGATCGCTGCGCAAAAGGTTGAGCAGATTGGCGTAATCCATCGCGCTGTCCAGGCCGCCCACCCACAGCTTCTCGTCGTTGATGGTGGAACCGATCACGTTGAGCTGCTGCCCGATGCGGTCAACCATGGCGTTGCCGGCGTTGGCCATCAGCGCGTCCTCGGTGGCGGCCTGGTCGCTCCAGCGCTGCGCCTTGCCGCCGGAAACCAGCGTCCAATCGGCACCACCGCCGTGCAGGGTGCCCAGCAGCACCAGGCCCGTGTGGTACTGCTGGTTGATCGCCGCCAGCGTATCCGGGTCGGCGGCATCCACCTTGGCGGGGTCCGGCGCATTGGCGGGATCGACGTAGGCCACGTTGTAGCCGCGCGCGGCGGCGGCACCGGCAAGGCTGGCCAGCGCATCCTTGTCGAGCAGCTGTCCGTCGCTGCCGCGGACCATCAGCAGCACTGGCGGCTTGCCGGCCACGCTGCCCGCGACGCCGAGCTGGCTGACCAGGTGGCGCACCGCGCCTGGCTCGAAATCCACCGCCAGGCTCATGCCGCCGGCGGTGCGTGCGTACTGGAAATGCCGCACCAGCGCGGCGGCGTTCTTCAGCGCGTCGTCATAACCCGGCATGCCACGCAGGTCCTGCCCCCCGGCCACCCGCACCAGCACCTGGCTGAGCGCGGTGGCGAACGCGTCGCTGCGCTGGGCATCGCTGGTGTCGGTCACCGGTACCGTCACCGAATACGGCGATGCACTTTGCGCACGCAATGACGGCAAGGCGGCCAGCCCGAACAACAGGGCGAGGGAAAACAGGCGCAGCAAACGCAAGGATGACTGGCGCATCGACGGGATACTTGGCGGGAACACCGCTGAAGTCTGCCCAATCGCCATGGCCGCGTCCATGCCGCTGGCCACGCCAACGCATCGGCCACCCCCGCATGCGGTAGAATCGCCGGTTTCCCACGCCGGTTGCCGCCATGTCCGACGCCCTCACCTACCGTGCCGCCGGAGTCGACATCGACGCCGGCAATGCCCTGGTCGAACGCATCAAGCCGCTGGTCAAGCGCACCAGCCGCCCCGAGGTGATGGGCGGCCTGGGCGGCTTCGGCGGCCTGTTCAACCTGGGCGGCAAATACCGCGAACCGGTGCTGGTCTCCGGCACCGACGGCGTGGGCACCAAGCTGAAGCTGGCGCAGGAGCTGGGCCGCCACGACACCATCGGCATCGACCTGGTGGGCATGTGCGTGAACGACGTGCTGGTGCAGGGCGCCGAGCCGCTGTTCTTCCTCGACTATTTCGCCACCGGCAAGCTGGACGTGGACACCGCCGCGGCGGTGGTCGGCGGCATCGCCAGGGGCTGCGAACTGGCCGGCTGCGCCCTGATCGGCGGCGAGACCGCGGAAATGCCGGATATGTACCCGCCGGGCGAATACGACCTCGCCGGCTTCACCGTGGGCGCGGTGGAAAAGACCGACCTGCTCTCCGGCGACGCCATCGTGGCGGGCGACGTGGTGCTGGGCGTGGCTTCCAGCGGCCCGCACTCCAACGGCTATTCGCTGGTCCGCAAGATCGTGGAACGCGCAGGCCGACCGCTGGAGCTGGATCTCGGCGGCGTGAAGCTGGCCGACGCACTGATGGCGCCCACGGTGATCTACGTGAAGCCCATGCTGGAACTGCTGAAGGCCCAGCCGGTGCACGGCATGGCCCACATCACCGGCGGCGGCCTCAAGGAAAACATCATCCGCGTGGTACCCGACGGCCTCGGCCTCGCACTGGACGCCGCCAGCATCGAGCTGCCGCCGGTGTTCGACTGGCTGCAGCGCGAAGGCAAGGTGGCGCGCGAAGAAATGTGGCGCACCTTCAACTGCGGCATCGGCTTCACGGTGATCCTGCCGCGCGACGCCGCAGCCGCAGCCTCTGCCCTGCTGGCGAAGCACGGCCTCGCCAGCCGCGTGATCGGCGAAGTGGTGAAGGCCGCGGGCGACGAGCGCGTCCACATCGGCTGAGCCTGCGGTGAACCCATCCCCACTCAAAGTCGCCGTGCTCGCCTCCGGCCGCGGCAGCAACCTCGCCGCGCTGATCGCCGCCCGCGACGCCGGCGCCCTGCCGGTGGAGTTCGTGCTGGTGGCCAGCGACAAGGCCTCCGCCGGCGCGCTGCGGCTGGCCGAGGCCGCGGGGATCCGCGCGCTGGCGCTCAACCCGAAGGATTACCCGGATCGCGCCAGCTTCGATCGGGCGCTGTTCGCGCGTGTCGCCGCCAGCGGCGCCGAACTGCTGGTCCTGGCCGGCTACATGCGCGTGATCGACGCCGAGGTGGTGGCTGGCTGGGAAGGCCGCGCCATCAACATCCATCCGTCGTTGCTGCCGAAATATCCCGGCCTGCACACGCACCGCCGCTGCCTCGAAGCCGGGGACACCGAGCATGGCGCCAGCGTCCACTACGTCACCGCCGAACTGGATGGCGGGCCGGTGGTGGCGCAGGCTCGCATTTCGGTGGGCACCAGCGACACCGAAACCTCGCTGGCGGAACGCCTGCTGGCGGAGGAGCACAAGTTGCTGACCGCCGTGGTCGGCGCCATCGCCCGCGGTCGCCTGCACTGGAACGGCTCGGCACTGTTCGATGGCCAGCCATTGGCCGGCCCGCTCACGCTGGCACAACTGTCATAGGGCGGCAGGTCGCGCGGCATTCAGGCATGCGGCCTATAGTCGGCAGGATGAAGACAACCCTGCGCCGTGCCGGCCTCGCCATCGCCCTCGCCCTGCCTGCTGCCCCGACCGTTGCCGCGGCGGTGCCGCAGTCGTTCATCGCCACCTATCGCGTGCTGCAGTACGGCCAGCCGATCGGCAATGCCACGCTCACGCTGAGACCGGCCGGTGGCGGACTGTTCGAGTACACCGACAAGATCGTCGGCACGGCAGGGCTGGCCGCCGCCCTGGGTGCCAGCACCTCGGAAGACTCGCGTTTCATCTGGATCGGCCATACGCCGCAGGCGGTGTCGTATGCCTATGCCTTCGTATCCGCGCTGAAGCCCAGGAACCGCACGCTCGCAGTGCACGGCACCACCGTGCAGGTGAACGACAACGGCAAGCACCACAGCTACCCGATGCAGCCGGGCATGGTGGAACGCAACACCCTGCCGCTGGCGCTGGGCGTTGCGCTGCGCGATGGCGCGAAGAGCGCGACGTTCCGCGTCGGCGGCAATCAGGCCGTCGAAATGCAGACCTTCAAGGTGGCGGCCAGCGAGAAGATCAGCGTCCCGGCCGGTTCGTTCAGCGCCGTGCGCGTGGACCGTACCGACCAGGATCGCGCATTCAACGCCTGGTACGCGCCAGCGAAATACCCCGTGCCAATCAAGCTCGCCCAGAAGGGCGGCGGCAACTTCATGCTCGAACTGGTGCGCTATTCGCAGCCGTAGGTAGCCGGCGAACCGTGGTCAGACCCCAGTCGGTCACTGTTCCCGAACCATTTACCTGGCAACGTTCACCCTCAGCCAGCGACGAGCTCGCGGCTGCTCGAGCAGGACGTCAAGCATCCAGGAGGCCAATCCAGCGGCACAACCCGTGGAAGCCCAGTGGACCGGGCCACCGCCGTAGCCGCACCAGCTGGCCAACGTGTCCGCGCCGAAAACGGCACCAAAGAAGGTACCCAGCCTGATCGCCATGGCGCGACCACTGCGGCTCTCCGCCCTTGCTTCCCGCCACCATCTTTGCCTGTCTCCAGGTGACAGGTCAGACAGTTCGGGAATCTTTTCAATCCGCCAGTAGTACGCCATTCCCTGCCCTCCGTTGCGCAACGGAGGCGATTCTGCAGCCAGGCGCTCAGTTCGGCAAACGCCGGATCCGCGCGCCCAGCACGCCCAGCTTTTCCTCGATGTTCTCGTAGCCGCGGTCGATGTGGTAGACGCGGTCGACCGTGGTGTCCCCGTGCGCCACCAGGCCCGCCAGCACCAGGCAGGCGGAGGCGCGCAGGTCGGTGGCCATGATCGGCGCGCCGCTCATCTGGTCCACGCCCTTGATGACGGCGGTGTTGCCTTCGAGCTGGATGTCGGCGCCGAGGCGCTGCAGCTCATGGGCATGCATGAAGCGGTTTTCGAACACCGTCTCGGTGATGATGCCGGTGCCTTCCGCCACGCAGTTGAGCGCGGTGAACTGGGCCTGCATGTCGGTGGGGAACGCGGGATACGGTGCGGTGGTGATGTTGACCGCCTTCGGCCGGCGGCCGCCCATGTCGAGTTCGATCCAGTCCTCGCCACTGGAGATGTGCGCGCCGGCATCCTCCAGCTTGGCCAGCACCGCGTCCATCGTGTCGGCACGGGCGCCGCGGGCGCGCACCTTGCCACCGGTCATCGCCGCGCCGACTAGGAAGGTGCCGGTTTCGATGCGGTCGGGCAGCACTTGGTAGTCGGTGCCGTGCAGGCGCTCCATGCCATGGATCACCAGGGTGGACGTGCCCACCCCCTCGATGCGCGCGCCCATCGAGATCAGGCAGTGCGCCAGGTCGACCACCTCGGGCTCCTGCGCGGCGTTCTCGATCACCGTGGTGCCTTCGGCCAGCGTGGCGGCCATCAGGATGTTCTCGGTGCCGGTGACGGTGACCATGTCCATCACGATGCGCGCGCCCTTGAGCCGCTTCGCGCGCGCCTTGATGTAGCCGTTCTCCACGGTGATCTCGGCGCCCAGCGCCTGCAGGCCGCGGATGTGCTGGTCGACCGGACGCGAGCCGATCGCGCAGCCGCCGGGCAGCGACACCTCGGCCTGGCCGAAGCGCGCCACCAGCGGCCCCAGCACGAGGATCGAGGCGCGCATGGTACGCACCAGGTCGTAGGGGGCGATGCAGGTGCTGGTGGTGCGCGGATCGACGTGGATCTTCATGCGGTCGTCGAGCACCAGCTGCACGCCCATCTGGCCGAGCAGCTCGATGAAGGTGGTGACGTCATGCAGGTGCGGCACGTTGCCGATGCTCACCGGCGCGTCGGCCAGCAGGCAGGCGGCGAGGATGGGGAGCACGGCGTTCTTCGCACCGGAAATACCCACCTCGCCCTGGAGCGGCACGCCGCCGTTGATGAGGATCTTTGCCATCAATGTTCCTGAAATACTTGTGCGCTCCGCACATGGGGCGCAAAAAAGCCGGCGCGGATGCCGGAATTGTCACCCGATCACCCTCGGCGCGCTGCGGCTTCCTCGGGGGTCAGCGTCTTCAATGCCAGCGCATGGATCGCTCCGCCCATCAGCTCGCCCAGCGTGGCGTAGACCAGCCGGTGCCGTGCCAGCGGCAGCTTGCCGGCGAACTGGCTGGCGACCACGGTGGCCTCGAAGTGCACGCCATCGTCGCCGCTGACCTCGGCCCGTGCGCCGGGCAGGCCGGTTTCGATCAGGGTCTGGATGCGGGCTGGATCCATCGGGTTTCCACGGAAAGAGGGGGCGCAACGCGGCATCGCGCTGGCTTGTGACGTTAAAATGCGAATATGCCATGGTAATGGAAATCCCCTGTCGCAGAAACGACAGCGGCCCCTGCCCCGGCAGCCCAAGCCCCCGCATCGAGCCGACATGAACCCACGCTCCGCCCCGTACGCCGCCATCGAACTGCAGCCGGACGCCATCGTGCGCAGCGCCCGCGCGGTCATCGCCACCGAGGCGGCCGCCATCGCCGAACTGGGGCCACGCGTGGATGCCGCGTTCGTGGAGGCCTGCCGGCTGATCCTGGACTGCCGCGGCCGCGTGGTGGTCACCGGCATGGGCAAGTCCGGCCACGTGGCGCGCAAGATTGCCGCCACCCTGGCGTCCACCGGCACTCCGGCGTTCTTCGTGCATCCGGGCGAGGCCAGCCACGGCGACCTCGGCATGATCCAGCCCGACGACGTGGTGCTGGCGCTTTCCTACTCCGGCGAAACCGACGAGCTGCTGTTCATCCTGCCGATGATCAAGCGCCAGGGCATCCCGCTGATCGCGATCACCGGCAAGCCGGCATCCTCGCTGGCCAGCCAGGCCAGCGTGCACATCGACGGCAGCATCAGCACCGAGGCCTGCCCGCTGGGGCTGGCGCCCACTACCAGTACCACGGCGGCGCTGGTGCTGGGCGACGCGCTGGCGATCGCGCTGCTGGAGGCGCGCGGCTTCACCTCGGACGATTTTGCCCGGTCGCACCCGGCGGGCAGCCTCGGTCGGCGCCTGTTGCTGCGGATCAGCGACGTCATGCACTCGGGCGACGACGTGCCGCGCGTGCCGCCCGAGGCCAGCCTCACCGCCGCACTGGTGGAGATGACCCGCAAGCACCTCGGCATGACCGCCGTGGTCGATGAGCAGCAGCGCCTGCTCGGTGTGTTCACCGACGGCGACCTGCGCCGTGCGCTGGACGACGAGGACGTGAACCTGCGCGGCGCCACCGTGGCCTCGCTGATGACCCGCGGCCCCAAGACCATCGGCCCCGACAAGCTGGCGGCCGAAGCGGCGCAATTGATGGAAAAGCACCAGATCCACGCCCTGCTGGTCGTCGACGACGCGCAACACGTGGTCGGCGCACTGAACATTCACGATCTGCTCCGGGCACGTGTTGTCTGATTCGTCTGCCGATGCGCCTTGGCGCATCGGCAAATCAGGCAAGCCGCCCTTGCTCTCGACTCCACCACAACACCGAACCGTGCCCATCAACTACCTTTCCAACATCCCTACTGATGTACTCGCCCGCGCCGCGAAAATCCGCGTCGCCGCGTTCGACGTGGACGGCACGCTCACCGACGGCCGCCTCTGGTACGGCGAGGATGGCCGCGAGACCAAGGTGTTCCACGTGCACGACGGCCTGGGGCTGAAACGCCTGCTGGCGAACGGCGTGCAGGTGGCGATCATCACTGCGCGCATCAGCCATCCGGTGGCGCTGCGCGCCGAGGAACTGGGCATCGCCCATGTCTACCAGGGCCAGGGCGACAAGCGTGCCTGCCTCGAAGACCTGCTGGAAGCACTGGGCCTCGCGCCCGAGCAGGCAGCCTTCGTCGGCGACGACCTGCCCGACCTGCCGCCCATGGGCATCGTCGGGCTCGCCGTGGCGGTGGCCAACGCCCATCCTTGGGTGGCGGCAGCCGCACATTGGCAGACCCGCCTGTGCGGCGGCATGGGTGCGGTGCGCGAAGCCTGCGACCTGATCCTGCACGCCCAGGGCAAGAGCGCCGCCGAGCGGGAGCGCTGGCGGTGATCGCCGCGCTGCGGCTCTGGTTCCGCGACCGCAAACTGGCCAGCGCCATCGTGCTGATCGCGCTGGCGGCCGGCTTAGCCCAGGCGCTGCTGTGGTGGATGGGTCCGGCGCCGAAACAGAACGACTTCGTCGGCCCGCCGCGCTCGGGCTACACGCTGTCCAATTTCAGGATGTGGTCCTACAACCCGCAAGGTCAGCTTGCCTTCCGCATGCACGCGCCGCAGCTGGAACGCCGCGAGGGCGACGACTCGCTGTACATCGACTCGCCGGTGTTCGACCTCGCCTCCAAGAAGCCCGGCGTGCCGGACTGGCACGGCCAGTCGCTGTACGGCTGGGTGGACAAGAGCGGCAGCCTGATCAAGCTGCAGGGCCCGGTGACCATGCACCGTCCTCCCTATGCCGATACCGCGGCGACGGATCTGGTCACCTCGGATGTCACCGTATGGCCCAAGGAGAACCGCATGGTGACCGCGGCTCCGGCGCAGATGACGCAGGGCGCCAGTAGAATGAGCGGGGTCGGCATGCGTGCCAACCTCAACGACAACCACCTGGAGTTGCTCGACAATGTCCATGCCACGTTCCCGCCGCGCAAGCGCAAGTCGTAACACCGCCGCCGGCCTGCTCGCCATGGCCGCGCTGGCCTTGCTGCCTGCAGTGGCGCTGGCGAAAAAGTCCGACCGCCAGCAGCCGATGAACGTCGAGCATGCCGATTCGTTCGACGGCACCTACGCGCCCAACAGCACGGTCAAGCTGCGCGGCCATGTCGTGATCACCCAGGGCACGATGAAGATCGTCGGCGACCTGGCCACGGTGCATTTCGACGCCGACCAGAACGTCGACCATGTGCAGGTCACCGGCGCGCCCGCCCACATCCAGGAGCTGGACGATAGCGGCAACCTGATGACCGGCGACGCCAGCCGGCTCGACTACGACAACGTCAACGGCGTCGCGGTGCTCACCGGCAACGCGGTGGTCAAGCAGCAGGGCCGTGGCGAAGCGCACGGCGACAAGCTCACCTACAACACGCAGACCAGCGAGATGACCGGCAGCAGCGGCGGCAACGGCTTCGTGCACATGACCTTCCTGCCCAAGCCCAGGCCGGGCCAGCCGGCATCCCCCGCTCCCGCGCAAAGCGCGCCCGCCGGCGGCAAGTAAGCATGCTCTCGGCCGAAGGTCTGCAGAAAAGTTTCAAGGCGCGCCACGTGGTGCGCGATTTCGGCTTCTCCATCCGCGAGGGCGAAGTGGTCGGCCTGCTCGGCCCGAACGGGGCCGGCAAGACCACCTGCTTCTACATGGTGGTCGGCCTGATCGAGGCCGACGCCGGCAAGATCAAGCTGGACCAGCAGGACATCACCGGCCTGCCGATGCACCTGCGCGCGCGCCTCGGCATCGGCTACCTGCCGCAGGAGGCGTCGGTGTTCCGCCGGCTCTCGGTGGCCGACAACATCATGGCGGTGCTGGAGCTGCGCGAAGGTCTCGGCGCGCGGCAGCGCGAGGCCGAACTGGAAAGCCTGCTGGACGAGCTGAAGATCGCCCACATCGCGACGCAGAAGGGCATCAGCCTGTCCGGCGGCGAGCGTCGCCGCGTGGAGATCGCCCGCGCGCTGGCAGCGAACCCGCGCTACATGCTGCTGGACGAACCGTTCGCCGGCGTCGACCCGATCTCCGTGGGCGAGATCCAGCGCATCGTGCGCCACCTCAAGGAGCGCGGCATCGGCGTGCTGATCACCGACCACAACGTGCGCGAAACGCTGGGCATCTGCGACCGCGCCTACATCCTCAGCGACGGCACGGTGCTGTCGCGCGGCACGCCCGCGCACATCCTCGCCGACGAGAAGGTGCGCGAGGTCTACCTGGGTCGTGAATTCAAGCTTTGACACGGCGTTCACGACGCCGCGCACGGCTATGGCCGAGCCCGCCGCGCACGGGTAGGATGGTCGTCAGTTCACCGTTCGGGCCAGCATGAAACCGGCACTGCAATTCCGTCTGCACCAGCAGCTCACCCTGACGCCGCAACTGCAGCTGGCGATCCGCTTGCTGCAACTGTCGCAGCTGGAGCTGGAGACGGAATTGCGGCAGATCGCCGAAGGCAACCCGCTGCTGGAATTCGCCGACGAAAGCGAAGACGCCCCCGCCGACGACGAGGCCACTCCCGAAACCGAATACGTGCAGGCGCCCAGCGCACCCGAAGCCGCCGCCGATGCCCGCATGGACAGCGACGACGGCGCCGAATGGAGCGACGACGGCGGCGGCAGCGTCGAGACACCCATCGATTTCTCCGCCGGCAGCGGCAGCGGCAACGCGCGCGGCGACGAGGATTTCGAGCCACAGAACGCTGCGCCCGAAACCCTGCAGCAACACCTGCTGTGGCAGCTGAACCTGGCCGGCTTCAATCCACGCCAGACCGCCATCGCCACGGTGATCATCGACGCCCTGAACGCCGACGGCTACCTCGCCGACGGCATCGAGGCGGTGCTCGCCGCGCTGCCGGCCGGCCTCGATGCCAGCCTTGGCGAAATCGAGGCGGTACGCCGCCGCCTGCAGGGCTTCGACCCGCTGGGCGTCGCCAGCCTCGACCTGCGCGACTGCCTGCGCAGCCAGTTGCAGCAGTTCGACGACGCCACGCCGCAACGCGAACTCGCGCTCGCCATCGTGGAGAGCGAGCTGGAGCTGCTGGCGCGCAACGACATCGCGAAACTGGCGCGCAAGCTGCGCGCCGACGAAGAAGAGGTGGCCGCCGCCGCCGCACTGATCCGCAGCCTGGATCCGCGCCCCGGCGCCGCGCTGGACGCCACCCCGGTGGAATACGTGGCGCCCGACGTCTACGCCGTGCGCGAGGGCAACCGCTGGCAAGTGCGCTTGAACGCGGATGCGCAACCGCGGCTGGGCCTCAACCAGCACTACTGCAACCTGATCGCCCGCGCCCGCGGCGACGACGCCAGTTGGATGAAGGGGCAGTTGCAGGAGGCGCGCTGGCTGCTGAAGAGCCTGGAATCGCGTGCCGAAACCCTGCTCAAGGTGGCCGGCGCCATCGTGCGGCGGCAGAGCGCCTTCCTCGACTACGGCCCCGAGGCAATGCATCCGCTGGTGCTGCGCGAGGTGGCCGAGGAAGTCGGCATGCACGAATCCACCATCTCGCGCGTCACCACGCGCAAGTACCTGCACACGCCGCGCGGCACCTTCGAGCTGAAGTATTTCTTCTCCAGCGGCGTTTCCACCGAAGACGGCGGCAGCGCCTCGGCCACCGCGATCCAGGCCATGCTGCGCAAGCTGATCGACGCGGAGGACCCGCGCAAGCCGCTGTCCGACCAGGCGCTGGCCGCCGAGCTGAAAAGCAAGGGCATCCAGGTCGCGCGCCGCACCGTGGCCAAGTACCGCGAAGGCCTGCGCATTCCCAGTTCCAGCGAACGCCAGCGCAAGAACTGAACGGGGAACTTGCCTGTCGGAAAAGCGCTCCCATGTCAGTAGCAAAGGATGTTTGAAGGCGCGTCAGGGTCGACCGAGGCGCGTCCATCCCGCCGCGAAACGCGGCACGGCACCACCAGAGGAGGCGTACCATGCAATTCCAACTCAGCGGCCAGCAGATCGAAGTCACTCCTGCGCTGCGGCAACACGTCGAGTCCCGGCTCGACCGCCTCCACCGCCTCGACGACAAACTGATCAGCCTTGCCGTGGTCCTCTCGGTGGACAAGCTGCGACATCGCGCGGACGCCACGCTGGGCGTCAAGGGCGCCACGCTGCACGCCGAGGCCGCCGAGACCGACATGTACGCCTCCATCGACTGCCTGTTCGAAAAGCTCGTCTCGCAGTTGCGCCGCCACCACGAGAAGGTTTCCGACAAGCACCACCGCGCCACGCGCGCCGAACCCCAGTACGGCTGATGCGCGCCCGCAGGCCGCCCGCGCTGGGCGGCCTGCCTTTCCTCCCAGCACAGCCTTGGCCCAAGCTGGCACAATGGCCGCTGCCCCGCCGCGAAGCCCACTCGCGGCGCGCGACGCAGAGGACCGGAGCTTGGATCGCCTCACCGCACGACAACTCTTCGACAGCGTCAACGAGCGCATGGCGCTGCGCTGGATCGCCGGCATGCGCGGCGAATCGCGCATGCTGGAGCCGGGCGCGGCGCATGCGCGCCGGCCTTCGCTGATCGGCTACCTCAACGTCATCTACCCGAACAAGGTGCAGATCATCGGCTCCGAGGAACTGAACTTCCTCGATGCCATGGATTCGCGCCAGCGCTGGGAGGCGATCCACAAGATCGCCGCCACCCGGCCGGTGGCGCTGATCGTCACCAAGGACCAGGCGGTGCCCCCGGACCTGCGCGAAGTGGCCGAGGAAACCGACACGCCGCTGTGGGTCAGCTCCAAGCGCGGCCACGAACTGCTGACCTTCCTGCAATACCACCTCGCACGCCAGCTGGCGGCCAAGGTCACCCTGCACGGCGTGTTCCTGGAAGTGTTCTCGATCGGCGTGCTGATCACCGGCGAAGCGGGCTCCGGCAAGAGCGAGCTGGCGCTGGAACTGATCAGCCGCGGCCACCGCCTGGTCGCCGACGACGCCACCGAGTTCACCCTGATCGCACCGGACGTGATCGACGGCACCTGCCCGGAACTGCTGCAGGACCTGCTGGAAGTGCGCGGCCTCGGCGTGCTCAACGTGCGCGAGATGTTCGGCCACATGTCGGTCAAGCCGTCCAAGTACCTGCGCCTGGTGATCCATCTCAAGCCGCTGCGTGACGGCGAGGACATCGATGCGCTTACCCGCCTCACCGGCGACACCGGCCACCGCGAGGTGTTCGACGTGCAGGTGCCGATGATCACCATACCGGTGGCGCCGGGCCGCAACATCGCCGTGCTGGTCGAGGCCGCCGTGCGCAGCCATGCGCTGAAGAGCAAGGGTATCGACCCCGCGCAAACTTTCATCGACCGCCAGGCGCACCAGTTGCGCCGGCTGCCGCCATGGTGACCCCATGAACGACGTATCCATCGCAGCGTCCAGCCCGTTTTCCAACCCGCACGAGACCCACCTGGTCGTGCTGACCGGCATGTCCGGCGGCGGCAAGACGGTGGCGCTGCGCGCGCTGGAAGACCTGGACTTCTATTGCGTGGACAACCTGCCGCCCTCGCTGCTGCCGCAGCTGGTGGAGGCGGCGGGCCGCGGTGCCGGGCGCCACCGGCGCATCGCGGTGGGCGTGGACGTGCGCAACCGCGGCGCCGATCTCGAACGCCTGCCCGAGGCGCTGTCTGCACTGGCCGCCAGCGGCGTGCAGTTGCACCTGATCTTCCTGGACTGCAGCGACGCCGTGCTGCTGAAGCGCTACTCGGAAACCCGCCGCCGGCACCCGCTCGCCTCGCGCGGCAAGTCGCTGGCCAGCGCCATCGCGGAGGAACGCCATCTGCTGCGCCCTCTGATGGCGATCGCCGAGAAGGTGATCGACTCCAGCGAGCTCAACGTGCACCAGTTGCGCCGGCTGGTCGCCACCGGCTACGCGCAGGCCACCGAGGGCATGACCCTGATGTTCCAGTCCTTCGCGTTCAAGCGCGGATTGCCGCTGGATTCGGATTTCGTGTTCGACGCGCGCTGCCTGCCCAATCCGCACTGGCAGCCGAAGCTGCGGCCGTTGTCCGGCAAGGACGCTCCGGTGCGCGAGTTCCTCGACGCCGAGCCGCTGGTGACCGACTACCTGGCCGACACCATGCGCTGGCTGGACGCCTGGCTGCCGCGCTTCGAACAGGACGACCGCAGCTACGTCACCATCGCGATCGGCTGCACCGGCGGCCGCCACCGCTCGGTGTACCTGGTCGAGCAGCTCGCCGCGCACTACCGCGAAACACGCGAAGGCGTGCTCACCTTCCACCGTGAACTGGACTGAGACGATGGCGCCGCGACGCAAGCAGACCGGAGCGCAGCCATGAGCGTAGGCGTGCTGCTGATGACGCACGAGGCGGTCGGCCAGGCGCTGATCTCCGCCGCCCACCACGTCATGCCCAAATTGCCGCTCAAAGTCGAAGCGGTGGAAGTACCGCCGGAGGCCGACCCCGACGTGATGCGCTCGCTCACCGCCCGCCACGCGCGCTCGCTCGACCAGGGCGAAGGTGTGCTGGTGCTGGCCGACCTCTACGGCGCGACCCCATGCAACATCGGGCTGTCGCTGAGCTCGCTGGGCGTGCGCCTGCGCTGCGTCTCCGGGCTCAACCTGCCGATGCTGCTGCGCGTGCTCAACTACCCCGAAAAGCCGCTGGACGAACTGGCCGAGATCGCGGCCAGCGGCGGCCGCGGCGGAATCTTCATCGACCGGGCTTGTCAATGAACCTGCCCATGCCCCCCACCACCGCACTCCCTTGACCCGCGCGCGAACCGCCCCCGATGCATAGCAGCCGGGGATCACGGACAGGCTCCCATCCATGCTCGAAAAAGAAATCGTCGTCTCCAACAAGCTCGGCCTGCACGCGCGCGCCTCGGCCAAGCTGGTGCAGCTGGTGCAGGGCTACAAGTCCACCGTGCTGCTGCTCAGCCGCGGCCGTGAAGTCAACGCACAAAGCATCATGGGCGTAATGATGCTGGCGGCCGGCATCGGCACGCCGCTGACCATCCGTACCGAAGGCCCGGACGAACAGGCCGCGCTGGATGCGGTGGCCGACCTGTTCGACCGCAAGTTCGACGAAGGAGCGTAATTGCGATGAGGCACGTCCTGCCCGGCACCCTCGCCTCCCGCGGCATGGCGCTGGGCCGCGCACGCCTGGTGCAGCCCAGCCGCTACGCGGTGGACAACCGCCCACTGGCCGAGGACGAGGTCGAGGCCGAACTGGAGCGCCTGCACCGGGCGCTGGATACCGCCCGGCACGAACTGCGCGAACTGCGCGGCAAACTGCACGGCGCGCTGGCGCGCGAGGTCAACGAATTCATCGACGCGCACAGCCTGCTGCTGGACGACGCTGAATTGCTGCGTGGCCTCGACGACCTGGTCCGGATCGGCCACTACCGCGCCGGCGCCGCGCTGAAGAAGCAGCGCGACCGGCTGGCCGCGGTGTTCGAGGCGATGGACGATCCCTACCTGCGCAGCCGCAAGGAGGACGTCGACCAGGTCATCGCCCGCGTGGTCTCGGTGCTGCAACGCCACACCACGCCGGAGGAACGCAAGCTCGCCGCGCGCGTGGGCGAGATCCTGATCGCCGACACGATCGCTCCGGCCGACATGGCCCATCTGGCCGGCAACGGGCTGCTCGGCGTGATCACCAGCTCGGGCAGCGCGTATTCGCATAGCGCCATCCTCGCGCGCAGCCTAGGACTCCCGATGCTGGTGGGTGCGCGCGACGCGTTGTCGCTGCTGCACGACGAAGACCTGGTGCTGATCGACGCCGACCGCGGCGAGGCGATCGTGCATCCCACCGCGCAGGACCTCGCCCGCTACCGCGCATGGCAGCGCGAAGCCGCCGCGGAAGGCCGCCGCCTCGCCACGCTGGCCAATGCGGCCACACGCACCCGCGACGGCGCGCCGATCCGCCTGCTGGCGAATGCCGAGACCCCCGCCGACGTGGCGCTGGCGCGCAGCCGCGGCGCCGATGGCGTGGGCCTGTACCGCACCGAATTCCTGTTCCTGCGCCACAAGGGCCTGCCCACCGAGGACGAGCAGTTCAATGCCTACCGCGACCTCGTGCTGGGCATGGGCGGACTGCCCGTGACGATCCGCACGCTCGACCTTGGCGCCGACAAGGCCGACGCCGCGGGCCTGGTGCTGCGCGGCGAGGAAAACCCTGCGCTGGGCGTGCGCGGCGTGCGCCTGTCGCTGCGCTACCCCGCGGTGTTCACCACGCAGATCCGCGCCATCCTGCGTGCCGCCTGCTACGGCCCGGTACGCGTGCTGGTGCCGATGGTCACCCAGCCCGACGAACTGATCGCGGTACGCACGCTGTTCAAGCTGGCGCGGCAGGACCTGAAGCGCGAGAACATCGACCTGCCGGAGAAGCTGCCGCTGGGCGCAATGATCGAGGTGCCCGCCGCCGCGATCAACGTGCGCGCACTGCTGGAACACGCCGACTTCCTCGCCATCGGCACCAACGACCTTGCCCAGTACGTGCTCGCCGCCGACCGCGGCAACGACGCGCTGGACAACATCTACACGCCGCTGCAGCCGGCCCTGCTGCGCCTGCTTTCGCACGTGATCGGCGCCGGCCGTCGTGCCAGGAAGCCGGTCAGCCTGTGCGGCGAGATCGGTGGCGACACGAACTTCACCGCGATGCTGCTCGCGCTCGGCCTGACCGAATTCAGCATGCATCCCAGCCAGTTGCTGCTGGTACGCGACCGCCTCGCCGCGCTGGACCACGGCATGTTGCGCAACCACGCCGCACGCCTGTTGCGCGCCACCACCCACGAGCACGTCGCCGAACTGCTGGCGCAGCTGGCGGACTGAGCGCCCGGCCACCGGCCCAGACGGCGCTCACGCCGCCGTCCCCGCCTGCGCGATGAATGCTTCCAGCAACGCGCCACGGTACTTCTGCCGGTGCATCAGCATCGACAGCTTGCGCCGCAGGTCGAGGAACGGGGTCCTCAGGGCCCTCAGCCGTCCGGTGGCGAGCGCATCGACCACCGCCACCTGCGGCAGGCAGGCAATGCCCAGGCCAGCGATCACCGCCTGCTTGATCGCTTCGATCTGATCCAGTTCCAGCACCGTCTCGCCGGGCGGCAATTGCGAGAGCACGCGCTCGCTGGTGGCGCGGGTGGCCGAACCAGGCTCGCGCATCACCCAGCGGGCGCCGGCGAAGTCGGCCGGCTTCAGGCCGCGCTTGCGCGCGAGCGGGTGATCGGGCGGCGCGCACACCACCAGCAGGTCGTCGCGCCACGGCCGCACCTCCAGTTGCGGATGCGTCACCGGCCCTTCCACGCAGCCAAGGTCGAGGCTGTGCTCCAGCATCGCCGCGGCGATGGCATCGGTGTTCGCCACCCGCAGGCGGATCCCCACCTGCGGGTGCGCGCGCACGAATTCGCCCAGCAACTCGCCCACCCGGTAATTGCCCACCGTATTGCTGGCGCCGATGCGCAGCTCGCCGGAAAACGCGTCGCCGTCCTCGCGGCCGCGCCGCGCGAATTCGGCGTGGCGCTCCAGCAGCTCCTGCGCCAGCGGCAGCAATTCGCGGCCGCGCGGGTTGAGCCGCAGCCGGCCGCGCTCGCGGGCGAACAGCGGTGCATCGAGTTGCCGCTCCAGTTCGGCCAGCGCCATGCTGGCCGCCGGCTGGGTCATGTGCAGGCGCTCGGCGGCGGCGCGCACGCTGCCCAGCAGCGCGATCTGCACGAACACCCCAAGCTGGCGTGGGCTGATGTTGTTCATCATGAAATCTTATACCAACAATCAGATATTCAAAGTTTTCCTGATTGCAGGCGAAGAGGACAATGCGCGCATCCATCCGGAGCCACCCCATGAACGCCTTGCCCGCCGCCGCCAAACCCACCCTGCTCGACCGCACGCCCGGGCTGCTGCTCGCCGTCGCCGTCGCACTGCTCGCCTGGTGGCTGGGACGGTTGCTGCCGCTGATCGGCGGACCGGTGATCGGCATCCTGCTCGGCATCGCCATACGTAACACCATCCCCCCGGATGCGCGCTTCAGCCACGGCATCGCGTTCGCCGGCAAACAGGTGCTGCAATGGTCGATCATCGCGCTGGGCTTCGGTCTCAGCCTTACCCAGGTGGCGAAGACCGGCCTCGAATCGCTGTCGGTGACCCTGGTGACGCTGACCACCGCCTTCCTCAGCGCCTGGGCGCTGGGCCGCTGGCTGGGCGTGCACGACAAGCTGAAGATCCTGATCGGCGTCGGCACCGCGATCTGCGGCGGCTCGGCGATCGCCGCGGTGACGCCGATCATCAAGCCCGACGAACACGACACCGCGTTCGCAATCTCCACCATCTTCCTGTTCAACGTGGTGGCGGTGCTGCTGTTCCCGCTGCTCGGCCACCTGCTGCACCTCAGCGACCTGGGCTTCGGCCTGTGGGCCGGTACCGCCATCAACGACACCTCGTCGGTGGTCGCCGCAGGCTACAGCTACAGCCATGCGGCGGGCGACTATGCCACCATCGTCAAGCTCACCCGCGCCACGCTGATCATCCCGATCTGCCTGATCCTGGCCTTCGCGGTGGCTGCGCGCGAAAAGAAGAAGGGCACCACCGACTTCAGCCTGCGTCGCATCTTCCCCTGGTTCATCCTGTGGTTCCTGGTCGCCTCGGCGCTGCGCACCGCCGGCCTGGTTCCTGCGGTCATCCTGCCCGTGCTGCACGTCGCCGCCGAGTTCCTGATCATCGTGGCGCTCACCGCGATCGGCCTGTCCGCCAACCTGCGCAAGATGATCGCCAGCGGCCCGCGACCGATCCTGCTGGGGCTGGGCGTGTGGGCAGCGGTGTCGGTGAGCAGCCTGCTGGTGCAACTGGTGATCGGGCAACTCTGACGCAGCAAGACCGCTATCGCATGGATTCCAGGACGCTCCAGGCCTACGACGCAGACGCAGCGGGATTCGCACGGGAATGGCATGCCCAGACCCCGCCGGATGACATGTACGACCTGCTGCTGCACCATTTCCGGCCGGGCCCGACCGCGGATGTAGGGTGCGGATCCGGGCGCGAGGTCGCATGGCTGGCCGCCAACGGATTCCCCACCCGGGGTTTCGACGCATCCGCCGCACTGCTGCGCGAGGCGCGGACCCGATACCCCGACCTCGATTTCGCCCAGGCAGCCCTGCCCGACCTCGTCGGCGTCGAGAAAGGCCGATTCGAGAACGTGCTGTGCGAAACCGTCCTGATGCACCTGCCGCCAGAAGAGATCGGGCGGGCGTCGCGCGCGCTTCTCGACCTGCTTCGACCGCGCGGGACGCTCTACCTGAGTTGGCGCGTCGCCGAATCCACATCGCAACGCGACGGACATGGGCGCCTGTATTCCGCATTCGACAAGCGCGCCGTGACCGACGCCTGGGGCGATGACGCCTCGCTCCTGTTCGACGAGGAAAACCTCAGCGTGTCCTCGGGCCGGAAGGTGCACCGGCTGATCGCAAGGAAGCACCCCGGCTGAGTGCGCGTTTGCGCACCACCATCAAGGAACCGGCTTGCCCTGTTCCGCCAGCGTCAGCGCCACCTTGTCGCGCAGGTACACCGGCAAGGCCAGTTCCGGTGCATGCGCATGGCCGGCCCTGAACTCGCGGGCGGCGAGTTCGGCCACGTGCATGGCCTGCGGGTAACGGGCGCCGTCGGCGTGGCGCGGTTCGCGGCCCAGCCGTTCGCGCAGCACCGTTCCATAGGTGGCCCAGCCGCTCCCCACCACCTGCCATGCCGCCGCTTCCGGCAGCCGCAGCGCATCGGCGCTGCAGACGCGCTCGTCGTCCAGCGCAACCAGTCCGCCCGTGCCGTCGCGTCGGTAACTGGCGGCATAGATCTCGCCCATGCGCGCATCGATCACGGCGAGGATGGCGGCGTCGTCATCGCCGTCGTCCGGCGCTTCCAGCGCCAGCGCGGCCAGCGAGGAAATGGTGACCACCGGCAGGTCCAGCGCCAGCGCCATGCCCTGCGCCAGCGACACGGCGAGACGCACGCCGGTGAACGCGCCGGGGCCGCGGCCGACCGCGATGGCATCCAGCGCCTGGCGGGCCAGGCCTGCCTCGGCCAGCAACTCATCCGCCATTGGCAGTACGCGCTCGGCATGTCGACGCGGCGCGAGTTCGCTGCGGGCGATCACTTCGTCGCCGTGGATCAGGGCGACGGAGCAGGCTTCGGTGGCGGTTTCGATGGCAAGCAGGTTCATGGCTTCTCCATGATAGCCGCAGGCAGCTTGCCCAAGGCCGGCATGCAGGCGTACCAGTCGATGCGGCGGGTGAGGTACATCAGCAGTGCCTCGGTGGCCAGCAGCACCAGCGCGCCGACCGGCCGGGCGTATGGGTCGGCGGCGACGAGGCCATAGAGTTTCGCGTCGGTGAGCGCCAGCACACCGATGCCCAGCACTTTGGCCGTCGCCGTCTGCAGCCATGGACCCATGGCACGCTCCCCTTGGTTCGGAGCGTGCATCACAGCAGCATGCGATGCCCTGGCGCGGGCGACAGCGGCCCCTGCGCGGGCAGCCCCATGGCCTTGCGGGGCAATCAGGCGCCAGCCACCCGCGTGCCCTGATGGAACACGATCTTCCAGCCATCCGCATCGCGCCGCCAGACCGTGGCGCGCCGCGTCACGCGCTCGCCCTGGCGCAAGGTGTAGGTGAGCAGATAGACCGCCTCGGCGAGCTGGCGGCAATGGAATTCGTCCGTTTCCCACGGATCCGGTTGCGGATCGCGCTGCCGTTCGTCGAGCACGTCGAGCACGTGTTCACGGCTGTAGCGGTTGCCGGAAGCGCCCACTTCCCAGAAATCCTCCGCCATCATCGTGCGATGGTCGGCCCGCGTGATACCGAATTCCGGGCGATGGAAGATCGGTTCGCGCCGGCGCAGTTCCTCCAGCACGGGCAGCAGCGCGGGATCGGTGCGCAGCTCGGGTTCGCGACTCATGCGGCGGACTCCTCCGGCGCGGCGGCAGGCGCGAAGAACGCCTGCACCGCGCCCAGCTCGCGCGTGCGCGGCATCGGCGGCAGGCTGGCGAGGAACAGCCGGCCGTAGCCCTTGCTGACCAGGCGCGGATCGCACAGCACCAACACGCCGCGGTCGGTGACGCTGCGGATCAGGCGCCCGGCGCCCTGCTTCAACGCGATCGCCGCGGCAGGCACCTGCCAGCCCATGAACGGGTTGATGCCCTGCTGCTCCAGCGCCTCCAGCCGCGCCACCAGCACCGGATCGTCCGGCGCGGCGAACGGCAGCTTGTCGATCACCACCACGCTGAGCGCGTCGCCGGCGACGTCCACGCCTTCCCAGAAACTGGCCGCGCCCAGCAGCACGCCGTGGCCGGAATGGCGGAAATCCTCCAGCAACTGGTGGCGCGGCGCCGTGCCCTGCACGAACAGCGGCCACGGCACGCGCTCGGCCAGCAGCTCGGCGGCGCGACGCAGCGCGCGATGTGAAGTGAACAGCAGAAAGGCGCGCCCGTTCGACGCCTGCAACACCGGCAGCACGGCGTCGAGCACGCGTTCGGTGTAGTCGCGTGCGGCGGGATCGGGTAGGCCATCCGGCAGGTAGCACAACGCCTGTTGCGCATAGTCGAACGGGCTTTCCAGCAGCACCGCCCGCGGCTCGTCCAGCCCGAGCTGGCGCGCGAAGTGCTCGAATTTTCCAGCCACCGACAGCGTGGCCGAGGTGAATATCCATGCCGCCTGGCTGCGTTCGCGCATCGTGCGCAGCGGCGCGGCAAGATCCAGCGGCGTGGCGTGCAGGGCGAAGCCGCGCGGAAAGAGTTCATACCAGCGCACGTCGCGCCCGGATGCCTGTTCGAGGATGCGTTCCAGCCGGTCGGCCAGCATCGCGGCACGCTCATGGGCGTTGGCGAAACCACGCGAGCGCTCGGCCTGTGAAGCGAGCAGGTCGGCCAGCGTGGCCAGCAGTCCGGCCGTTTCGTGCAGGCCTTCACGCACTGCGGCCGACGCTTCCAATGCGGCGAACGCGCCGCGCGGCGGCAGCAGCTCCATCGCCAGGCGCAGCTTGCGCAACGCATCCTGCAACGCTTCGATGGGCTCCAGCAACAGGCCGATGGCGCCGGTGACGCCGCTGCATTCACGCAGGCTGTCCTGCGCGAGGTCGCCGAGCTGGCGCGCGCTCACGCTCTGCGAGAAGAACTGCCCGGCCAGCTCGGGTACCTGGTGCGCCTCGTCGAGGATGAAGGCCGCTGCGCCCGGCAGGATCTCGCCGAAGCCCTCCTGCTTGAGTGCGAGGTCAGCGAACAGCAGGTGGTGGTTGACCACTACCAGGTCGGCTTCCTGCGCCTCGCGGCGCGCCTTCACGACGTGGCAGTCGTCGTGGAACGGGCACTCCATGCCCAGGCAGTTCTCCGGCGTGGAGGTGACGCGCGGCCACAGCGGCGACTCCTCCGGCACCTCGGCCAGCTCCATACGGTCGCCGCGGCGCGTGCGTGCCGACCACGCGCGTATCGTCGCCAGCTGCGCGGCCTGCACCTTGTCGAAACTCGCACCCTCGCGCACCGTCTGGTCGAGCCGGTACAGGCAGAGGTAGTTCGCGCGACCCTTCAGCAGCGCGGTCTTGATGCGCGCGTCCAGCACCGAGCGCACCTTCGGCAGGTCGCGGAAGTAGAGCTGGTCCTGCAGTGCCTTGGTGCCCGTGGAGACGATCACGCGCTCGCCCGAGCGCAACGCGGGCACCAGGTAGGCGTAGGTCTTGCCCGTGCCGGTGCCGGCTTCGGCGACCAGCGTCTCGCGCCCGAAGATGGCTTCGGCCACCGCCGCGGCCATCGCCTGCTGCGCCGCGCGCGGCGCGAAGTTCGGCAGCTCGCGGGCAAACGGGCCATCGCCGCCCAGCAGCGAGGCCACGCCAGCGGGCGTCGTGTCGTCGGTATCCATCATCCGTGCAGTATGGCCCGGCCCTTGCGCCGGGCAAACCGGTCTCGCGGCAGACGCCGGCCGTTGCGAGGTGTCCCGGCAACCGGGGCAGCATGGGGGTGCTGCCTGGTTGCCGGGACAGTGCCATCCTGCAGGCACTCGCGCCCTCCCGCGCAAACCCGCATGCCCTACAGGGCAGGCATGCGTACCACTCCTGGAAACCACGATCCTGTTTTCGCCACGGGATCGGACAGCCCGGCAACGTGCACCATCCTGGCCGCATGACCGGTCTGTCATGGCTTAGACGTTTGAGCAGCGGAAAATGGAAATGGCGGCGCCGTGGCGGCGGGTCAGAAGCGGTTGATGCCCTGCACGTGGCACTTCGCCACCCATTTCTGCGCGGTATCGGCGCCATTGGCGTCACCCGCTTCCAGGCGCAGCTGCGCGATGGTTTCCCAGTTGCGGGCACACAGGGGGCCGAGCTTGGGACCCAGCGACCACGAGCGCTGGGCGAGCTTTCGCGCCAATGCGAAGTGGTGCTGGTACACCGCCACTTCGGCGCGGTCCTGCAGCAGGTCGGGCGAATCCGGGCTGCGCTTGAGCGCCTGGTCGAGCGTGGCCGCGGCCGCGCCATAGTGGCCGGCCTGCATACTGGCGTCGGCGGCTTGCTGCCACGCGGCAATGCCCGGATCGGTGAGCGGCCGCACCGCGATCACCGACTTTTCGTGCTCGCCCGCGGCACGGATCGCCGCGACCATGCCGGCGGGGGACAGCGCGGGACGCACAGGCGTCTCGACCGGTGCCTGGCTGGCGCAGGCCGCCAGCAAGGTCGCCGTCAGCGGCAAGGCCCAGGTGCGCAGGGGACGAAGAACGGTACTCATGTCAGTTTCCGCTGGAGGGGACTTGCACCGCCGCGGGCGCGACGGCGGGAGTGACGGGTGCGGCGCTGGAGGACGATGGCGACGGGCCGCCGCCGAACAGCGTCTGCCAGAAGCCGCAGCCCTCGACATCGCCCGACAGCGAGCCGGCAACCACCGGCACCTGTTTCGCGCCCGTGCACTGCGACTCGGTGGGCTTGCCGTCGGCGGGGTTGATCCACGCCATCTGCAGGCCGTCGCCGGGGGCGGCGGACAGTGGCCGGGTGGGCAGCTTGGCGAACAGGTTGTGCCACGCGCGCAGCGCACCGCTGGCGCCGAACAGGTGTGCCGGCTTGTTGTCGTCGCGCCCCATCCAGAACACACCGAGGCGGTCGCCGGTGAAGCCGGCGAACCAGCTGTCGCGCAAGCCGTTGCTGGTACCGGTCTTGCCGGCGGCATGCAGCGAGGCGAGGCTGGAGTCGCCGAGCGAATGCGCCGTGCCGTAAAGCGCCACCTGTTGCATCGCCCAGGTCACCAGGCGCACCGCCGGCTGGTATTCGCCGGGACCGCTCTTCACCTCGTAGCGCTTGATGGTGTGGCCATTGCCGTCGACCACGCCGCGCACGGCGAGCAGCGGCAGGGCATGACCGTCGGACGCGATGTATTCGTACATCTGCGCCACCTGCAGCGGCGAGAGGTCCAGCGCGCCGATCAGCAGCGAGGGACCGTTGTTGACGTCCTTCAGGCCGAACGATTCGAGGAACGCGCGAATGCGCGGCAAGCCCACCGCCAGGCCGAGGCGGATGCTGGCGAGATTCCACGAATTGGCCAGCGCATCCACCATCGGCACCATGCCGTGGCTCTGGTCATCATCGTTGTGCGGCTGCCACAGCGTGCCGTTGGGCATGCGCATGCTGATCGGGCTGTCGTCCAGCGCGGTAGCCAGGTTCCAGCGCGAGGGATCGGTCAGCGCCACGAGGTAGACGAAGGGCTTGATGGTGGAGCCGATCGGACGCTGCGAATCCAGCGCCCGGTTGAAGCCCTGGTCGCCCGGGATCTTGCTGCCCACGATCGCCAGCACGCTGCCGTCGTGCGTGTCGGTGACCACGCCGGCCGCCTGCACCGGGGCGGCCCGCTTGCCCAGCTCCTTCATGGTCGTCGCCACGGCCTGTTCGGCGTAGAGCTGCGCGGCGGGATCCAGCGTGGTGAAGATCGACAGGTTGCCGGCGCGCAGCGTTTCCTCGTCGAAGTCGTTGGTGATCTGCTCGCGTACCAGCTGCATGAAGGCGGGGAAACGGTCGTGCGGCAACTGGCCGTCCTGGATGATCCCCAGTGGCGAGGCCTGGGCCGCCTTGGCCTGCGCCGCAGACAGCAGCCCGGTGTCGGCGAACTCCTGCAGCACCAGGTTGCGGCGTGCCAGCGCGCGATCCGGATAGCGCCGCGGGTCGTAATAGCTCGGCCCCTTCACCAGGCCCACCAGCATCGCGATCTCCTGCGGCCGCAGGTCGCGCAGCGGGCGGCCGTAGTAGAACTCGGCCGCGGCCGCGAAGCCGTGCACCGACTGCCCGCCCTGCTGGCCGAGGAAGACCTCGTTGACGTAGGCCTCGAGGATGCGATCTTTGCTGTAGTGCATCTCCAGCAGCATCGACATCAGCGCCTCGTTGATCTTGCGCTTGAAGGTCTGCTGGCGGCTCAGGAACAGGTTGCGCACCAGTTGCTGGGTAAGCGTGGAAGCGCCCTGCACGGTATGGCCCGCGCGCAGGTTGACGAACGCGGCACGCAGGATCGCGGTGAAGTCGATGCCGATGTTGTGCTTGAAGTCGCGGTCTTCGACCGCCTGCAGCCCGCTCACCAGCAACGGCGGCAGGTCGGCCAGGTGCACGATGCGCCGGTCCACCTGCTTGGCGCCGTACACCGTGGCGATGCGCGCGGGATCGAGATGGGTCAGCCCGATGGTCCTGCCATTGGCGAGGTCGCGCACCGACAGGATGGCTCCCCGCCCCAGCACCACCTCGATGCGCTTGGGCAGCTCGCCGCCTTCCGGACCGGCGTAGCCCCGCGAGGAAATCGTGTAGTGCAAGCCGCTTGCCGCCCAACTGCCCGGCACCTGCCCGTGGCCGTCGTTGACATAGCCGGCAAAGGTGAGCTCGAGCTGCAGCGCCGCCGGCGTCATCGGCTCGCCTGCCGCCAGCGGCAGCGGGCGCGCGAACACGCGGGTGGGCACGGCGAATACCAGGTCGTTGAAGCGTTCCTGCACGCGCCTGTTCAACACCAGCGTGTAGGGCAGCACGAAGCCGACGAAGAGGCCGAGGCAGACCCAGAACGGAATGCGCAGCCAGGGCCAGCAGGCGCGGAAAATCGAGCGGATGCGAGTCAGCAACGCGGGACATCCAGGGGGTGGAGGCTAGGATGATAGGGCCTGCCGCCCGGCGCGGATATGAACGGAACGGGCGCTTTTTGAGTCCGTGCGGTGACCGCCGCAGGGACCAAATGCAACCGCAAGGTTTTTCTTCCGGGCACGAAGTCGGCTTGGTCGCGGCCCATCAGCAAACGGCGCGAAACACTACCGGCAGCCCCTTCCAGGCGTCCGCGATGCCCGGATTGGCGGCGGTGAAGCCCTCTCGGGGAAGATGGCAAAAACCAATCTCCACACGCGCAAATCCGGCCTCGCGGATACGGTCCAGCAGATCCCACCCGAAGGTGTGGAAGGTGTAAATGCCGCCGTGCCGCACGCCATCGCCATGATATTCGGGCGGTTCAATGTGTTCGATACCGCCGTCATGCAATGGTCGGCCGCGCAGGACGGAAGCATGGCCATCGATCGCGAACGGCACGGTGAAGAGCATGGTTCCGCCTCTGCGCAGCACGCGCGCGCATTCGCGCAATGCCGTACCGGTGTCGTACACATGCTCGAGCACGTCGCTGTGCGCGAGCAGGTCCAACGATTCTGTCGCGTACGAAAACGACGTGATCGATTCGTGCCGCGTCCGACGCCAGCGCCACCAATGCGTCGACCACCAGTAGGATCGGCCCGAAGCATGGCCGGGACCGAGGAACTCGGAGCCGATCAACCATGGCCATCGCGCATGGGCCACCCGGAACAGGCGCGTGGAGTGTTCGAGCAGTGCGCCGCGCAATTTGCCACTCCGCAGGTTTGTCTGCTCGCCCAGCGCAAGGTGGACCAGGCGCTGCCTGGTGGTCAATCCGCAGCGTCGGCAATGCAGGCCTTCGCGGAAATTGGGATAGTCGACGGCCAAGCCGCCGGTCCTGAACGTGGTGCTGCGCGCGCACGCCGTGCAGTACCCCGGCGAAGAGGACATCGCGGCCATCGGTCGGTCGAACTGCTCGATCGCGTTCTGTCGACTCGACGCGGCCGCAACGAAACTCTCCCGATCCGCGAACCAGCATAGCCGCGTCATACCCATCCCTCGTGACCAGACCCGGTGTCTCGCGGCACAGTAACGTTCAGCCCGCCTTGTCGCCCGCCTTGTGCGCGATCCATGCACCGATCACGGCCGAGACGTAGGGGATCGATTGTGCGGCAAGGATGAACATCCACAGCGTGCTCTCGATGTAGCGCGTGCCGTAGTTGTGCGCCATGCCGACGATGCACAGCACCAGCGCCAACGCCATCAGCAGCTCCTCGCGCACCGGCGCGAACGCGGCGAAGCTGCTGCCGCCCATGCGCCGGCTCTTGGCGGTCACCACGAACGAGGTCTTCTCGCGGGTAAGGCCGTGCAGGATGCCGCGGGCGATGGCATGCGAGAGGCTCATGCTGGCCAGCGAGGCCATCAGCGTGTCGTACCAGCTGCAGGGTACGCGTGCGCGATACAGCACGATGCCGAAGATCGCCTTGGCAAAGAAGAAGCCGATCACCGGGATCAGGAACAGCTGCATCGGCAGGCTGAAGTAATGCGGGAAGGCCACCATGCCCGCGGTCCAGAACAGTGCCATCAGCGTGAAGATCAGGTGCAGCGCATCGGCGAACCAGCTGAACCAGCCGGTGAGGAAGTGGAAGCGCTGACCGCTGGAGAGCGGGCCCTTCCTGGTCATCCAGCTCCAGCGCCCCTTGAGGATCTGCATCGCGCCGAACGCCCAGCGGTAGCGCTGGCTCTTGTACGCCTTGAAGTCGGCCGGGGTGAGGCCCTTTCCCATCAACTCGTCCACGTACACCAGCTCGTAGCCGGCGTGCATCAGGCGCAGGCCGAGTTCCGCGTCCTCGCAGATGGTCCACTCGGACCAGCCACCGGTGCCCTCCAGTGCGGTACGCCGCACCATGGTCATGGTGCCGTGCTGGATGATCGCGTTGCGCTCGTTGCGATGGTGCATGCCGATGCGGAAGAAGCCGTCGAACTCCCAGGCGGTCATGCGGCGGAAGCGGTTGTGCTCGAAGTCGCGATGCGCCTGCGGGCATTGCACCACCGCCACCTTGGGATCATGGAAGTAGCCGGTAAGCGTGGCCAGCCAGTCGTGGCGCACCACGTAGTCGGCGTCGATCACCGCGACCACGTCGGCTTCCGGCGAGGTCTCCTTCAGGCCGAAGTTCAGCGCGCCGGCCTTGAAACCGGGCCATGGCTCCAGGTGGAAGAAGCGGAAGCGCTTGCCCAGCTTCTCGCAATAGTCCCTTACCGGCCCCCAAACCGCGGGGTCCTTGGTGTTGTTGTCGATCACCAGGACTTCGTAGTTCTCGTAATCCAGCTCGGCCAGCGAGTCCAGCGTGACGATAACCATGTCCGGCGGCTCGTTGTAGCAGGCCAGGTGGATCGACACGAACGGCTGCTTCTCGGGCGGATCGGGCCGCAGCATGCCGGCATGGCGCACCCAGCCCCGCCGCCACAGCACTTCGGTGAACTCGAAGCCGTTGATCAGCAGGATGGCGAGGATGGCGATCTGCGCCGGGAACAGCAGCACCAGCATCGTCCAGTCCACCCAGCTCAGGTAGAAATTGAACGGCAGCGTGGCAGACCACACGATCAGCCCGCAGGCGAGCTGAATCAGAAGGCAGAAGAACAGCCGGCCGGTGAGCTTGAAGCGCGCATAGCGCCGCGCGAACCAGACCATCGGCCACAGCGCCAGCAGGCTGGCCGCCAGCGCCTTCCACGGCCACGCGGTGTCCTCGGTCACCGGCCCGGTGAACGGGAACTTCTGCTGCCGGTCGGCGTTGAACAGGCCCCAGTAGGCCTCGGTCGAGCTGCCGAGCTGCTCCTTCCAGGGCTGGTCGAACGCCTCGAACAGGTAGTAGTCGATGTGGTTCCGCTTGGCCACGTTGAACCATTCGCGGTCGAAGATGGCCTCGTTGGAAACAGACGGCTCGGCGTACTTCACGCGCACGCCGTTGGACGGCCAACCGATCTCACCGATCACGATGTGCTTGTTGGGGAACATCTGCCGCAGCTTGTTGTAGCTGCCCAGCGCAGCGGCGATGGCGGGGAAATGCTCCACGTCCCTACTGGTTCCGGTCAGCGGGATGTTGTTGGTCAGCGGGATACCGTTCCAGTACGGGAACAGATGCACAGTAATGAAGTCCACGTGCTGGGCCAGCTCGGGGTACTTCTCCCAGATGAAGTCCGGCTCGGCGGTGGACACCGGCTGGTGCAGCGCGGCGCGCACGCGGTCCAGGTAAGCCATCAACTGCTGGGGCGGCACGTCGTTGCGGAACAGCACCTCGTTGCCCACCAGCACCCGGTTGATCGTGCCGGGGTAGCGCCGCGCCTGCGCGATCAGCGCGGCGATCTCCTTGTCGTTGTTGTCCAGCCGGGTGTCGATCCACGCGCCGGCCAGCACCTTCAGCCCCTCGCGCTCGGCCAGCCGCGGGATCTGCGGGTTCTGCAGCATCGAGTAGGTGCGGATGTTCGGGCTGTACCGGCGCAACAGCTTGAGGTCGCCGTCGATCTGGTCGTCGCTGGGAAAGTCGCCCTTGAGCGGACTCTGGTAGCGCTGGAACGCCGACAGCGCGAAGCCGCCGATCGGGCCGTGCCAGTCCTCGGGGCCGTGCGGCCGGTTGCCCACCCACCACAGGCCGATGTTCAACGCCGCCACCACCAGCGCCAGCAGGAGGGCGACAAGCAGCGAAGGGCGGCGGTACGGGTTGGAAGGGTCGGCGCTCAAGAAAATCCCCGGGGGCGCCGCTCCAGGCGCGGGCCTAACCCGATGAGCTTAACCAATGCGTGGCGGCGCTCACAATAAAGGCCGGGGCCGGCGGTCAGCGCAAGCTCAGGGCGGGTTGTGGGATACGCCCTGCCACCGGTCACGCTTGACTCCAACCCAAGTGTATTGTTGTATTGATACACATGGATGCCTCCCTGCTCACCATCCAGCCCAACGCGCCCGAGCCGATCTACCGGCAGATCGTGGAGCAGTTGCGGCGCCTGATCGCCGGCGGCCAGCTCGCCGCGGGTGAGCTGCTTCCCTCGGTGCGCGAGGTGGCCGGCTTCCACGCGATCAATCCGATGACGGTCTCGCGCGCCTATGGCCTCGCCGAGGCCGAGGGCCTGCTGGAACGCCTGCGCGGCAAGGGCATGGCGGTAGCCGCCACGCGTCGCGCCGGCCAGACCGAACACCAGCGCCTCGGCCTGCTGGAACCGCAGATGCTGGAGCTGGCCCGCCATGCGCGCGAGCTGGAGCTGCCGGCCGAGCCGGTGCTG
>JAJZET010000023.1 GCA_021805685.1 Pseudomonadota bacterium | reverse complement strand
AACACCGGATGGCCGGCCGCATGCGCCAGCACTAGGCCCTGCAGCGCAAACTCGATGTCGAGCAAGGCGCCGCGGCCCTGCTTGAGGTCGAGCTTCGCCGTTTCGGAGCGGTCGCGCTCGGCGCGCCAGCGGCGGCGCATTTCACTCACCTCGGCCAGTACCCGCAGCGGATCGCGATGTACGCCGAGGATGTCGCGGCGCACCGTCGCCAGCGCTGCGCCCAGCGCGGCATCGCCGGCCACCGGGCGTGCGCGCAGCAGCGCCTGGTGCTCCCAGGTCCACGCGCGACTCTGCTGGTAGGCGACGAAGGCATCCAGGCTGCCGACCAGCAGGCCCTTGGAGCCGTCCGGCCGCAGCCGCGTATCCACCTCGTACAGGCGGCCGGCGCGGGTGGGCACGGTGAGCCAGTTCATCACGCGCTGGGCGAGGCGCTGGTACCAGCGCGCACCCTCGATGGGCCTCGCGCCATCGCTCATCGCCTGCGCACGCTTGCCGTCGTAGACGAACACCAGGTCGAGGTCGGAGGCGAAACCCAGCTCCTCGCCACCGAGGCTGCCGTAGCCCAGTACCGCGAAGCCGGAGCCCTGGCCCGGCAGGCGGCCGTGCTGGGCGACCAGCTCGCGCTCGGCCAGCGCGGTGACCGCGCCCACCACCGACTCGGCCAGCGCGGCCAGGCGGCGCGCGGTGGCCGCCGCGTCGGCGCGACCGTCGTTGAAGGCCAGGCCGAGGCGGAACGCGGTGGAGGACTGGAACTCGTTGATGCGCTCCAGTTCCGCCTCCGCCTCGCGCTCTTCCAGCGTGGACAGCACGCGGGCGATCTCGGCGGCGATGTCGGCGCGCTTCAGCGGCAGCTGGTCGATGCGCGGGTCGAGTACGTCGTCCAGCAGCAGCGGCTGCGCGATCACCTGCTCGGCGAGCAGCGCGCTGCCGGCGAACAGCGCGACCAGGCGCTTGCGCGCGGCGGGCTGTTCTTCCAGCAGGGCGAGATAGGACGAGCGCCGCGCCACCGCCTGCGTCAGCCGGCACAGCCGCAGCAGGCACGGCACCGGCGCTGCACTGGTGCGCGCGGCGGCGATGAGCTGCGGCATCAGGTGATCCAGCCGCTCGCGCGAGCGCGCCGACATCGCGCGCACCGCGCCGCCCTGCGGCAGCTTGGCCAGTGCATCGGCCGCTTCCGGGCCGGGCACGAAGCCGCCGGCCTCCAGCATGCCGGCGTCCAGGGTTCCGGCGCAGGCGGCCTGCCATAGCGCGGCGTCCGCCTCCGGCACGCGCGTGCCGCGCCCGCCCTGCGGCATCAGCACGGCGGCGAATTCGTTGGCGACGATCCCGCGATGCTTCGCCAACTCCTCCGCCAGCGGTTCCCATGCCGGCCACTCCAGCCCGTACGCGATGCGCTCGCGACTGAGCGCATCGTCCGGAATATCGTGGGTCTGCGCGTCGCGCAGCATCTGCACGCGGTTCTCCAGCCGGCGCAGGAACACGTAGGCTTCGCGCAGCGCCTTGGCGCGCGCGGCAGGAATATGGCCACGCGCCTCGCAGGCGGAAAGCGCCGGCAGCAGGCCGCGCACGCGCAGGCTGGGTTCGCGGCCGCCGCGGATCAACTGCACGAGTTGCACGATGAATTCGATTTCGCGGATGCCGCCGGCGCCAAGCTTGAGGTTGTCGGAAAGATCCTTGCGCGCGACTTCCGCATCGATCAGCGCCTTCATCTCGCGCAGGCCGGCGAACGCGGTGTAGTCGAGGTACTTGCGGTAGATGAACGGCCGCAGCAATTCCGACAGTTGCTTGCCGGCAGCGCGGTCGCCGGCCACCGGGCGTGCCTTGATCCACGCGTAGCGTTCCCAGTCGCGGCCTTCGCGCTGGTAGTACTGCTCCATCGCCGCAAACGACAGCGCCAGCCGTCCCGCGTTGCCGAACGGCCGCAGGCGCAGGTCCACGCGTGCGCAGATGCCGTCCACCGTGGGCTCGTTGAGCAGGCGTACCAGTTGACGCCCCAGCCGGACGAAGTACTCGCCATTGTCGAGCGGCCGTGCGCCGTCGCTCTGGCCGCCCTGCGGATAGGCCAGCACCAGGTCGATGTCGGAGGAGAAGTTCAGCTCCGCGCCGCCCAGCTTGCCGAAACCCACCACCACCAGCCGCTGGCGCTCGCCGTCATTGCTGCGCGCGTGGCCGTAGCGTTCGTCCAGTGCGCGTTCGCTCCAGCCCAGCGCGGCCTCAAGCAGCACCTCGTACAGCACACTCGTGGCGGACAGGGTTTCCGGCAGTTCGTCCAGGCCGTTGACGTCGCGGAACACCAGCCGCAGCGCTTCGGCGTGGCGAAAGCGGCGCAACGCGGCCAGCGTGGCCGACTCCTCGGCGGGCAACTTCAGCGCCTCGATGCGGGCTGCGGCATCCGCGTTCGAGCGCAGCCGCTCCAGCCCCGCGGGCGACAGCAGCGACGGCTGGGCGCGCCACGCCTCGAACGCGAAATCGCTGGCCGCCAGCGTGCGGCGGATGCGCTCGGCCACGCCGGCGTCGTCGTGCAACGGCACGCTTGCGGCGCGGCAGCGCGCAGCCAGTTCGGCATAGCGGTCGTCGATCAGGGCGCGCAGCGCCGGGGATTCGTGAGGCATTCCTGAATTGTGCCGCAGCCGCGCCTGGCATGCCCGTACACCGTTTGCCACGTCGATACGTTGCCGAAGGCATTGCCCGACAACACTCGATTCATGTCGCCCCAATTACCTTGGCACTTCAGATCCATGACAACCGAACCCCCGGTTTCGCCATGACCCTTTCCGTCAGCCCCACCCTTCGCCGAATGGCCACGCAGATCGCCCTGGTGCTGGCGATGACGGTGCTGTTCGTGCTGCTCACCGGCCTGCTCGACGGCGGGCCCGGCGTGCTCCCCTCGCGCCTGCTGGACCAGCCGCGCTTCCCGCTGGCGAACGCATGGCCCGGCCTGCTGTTGGCGGGGCTGCTGCTGGCGATGACCCGCCGGCTGCTGCTGTCGTTCGGGCTTGCCTACCTGCTGCAGGCGCTGATCTACGCCGTCAACCGGCTGAAGGTGGCGAACCTCGGCACACCTCTTTTGCCGGCGGATTTCCGCATGGTGGGCCAGCTGCGCAAGGGCGGCGCGCACCTGCTGGCCGGCTATTTGCCGCACAGCCCTTGGCCTTACCTGGCGCTGCTGGCCGCGGTGCTGATCCTGGTCGCGATGTGGCGGCTGGAGCCGCCGCTGTTCGCCCGCCGCACCGGCGGCAAGCGCCTCGCGGCCAGCGGTGCGCTGCTGCTGCTGCTGGGCAGCCTGCTCGGCGGCTGGAGCGGCTGGGCGAGGATCTACAACGGCCACGTGCTATGGCTGGAACCCTGGTCGGCGGCATCCACGCGCCAGCATGCCGGCCTGGTCAGCGAGCTGACGATGTTCCGCCTGCAATACGCGCAGAACAAGCCCAAGCCCGACCGCGCCGCCGCCGAGCAGCTGATCCGGCAATCGGCCGGTCCGCTGCGCCAGAGCCTCGCCACGCCGAACGCCGCGACCTTGCCGGACATCGTGGTGGTCCAGAGCGAGTCGTTCTTCGATCCCTCCATCATGAAGGGCTACGCGAACGCCGACCTCACGCCCAACCTGCGCCGCCTCGCCCGGCATGGCACCAGCGGCGCGCTGCACGTGCCCACCTTCGGCGGCGGCACCATCCGCACCGAATTCGAAATGCTCACCGGGCTGTCGCTGCGCTACTTCGACGACATGCAATTCCCCTACCTGCAGATGGGCCACAAGCAGGTGCCCAGCCTGGTGCACGTGCTGGACGCGCACGGCTACGCGACGGTGGCGGTGCACGGCAACGATCCCTCGTTCTGGAACCGCAGCAGCGCGTTCAAGGCGCTGGGCTTCCAGCGCTTCGTGTCGCAGGCGGATTTCCCGCGCGACGCGCCGAACGACGGCAAGTACATGGCCGACAGCGCGATGACCGACGAGATCCTGCGCCAGCTGAAGGACAGCGGGCCGCCACAGTTCATCTTCGCCATCAGCATCGAGGCACACGGCCCTTACGACGTGCCGCCGAAGGACACCGCCGCGCGCGACGCCATCGCCGTGCCGGCCGGCATCGAAGGGAAGGACAAGCTGGAGCTGCAGAACTACCTCTACCACATGCAGCACGCCGACCAGCAGCTCGGGCGCCTGGCCGCCGCGCTCGCCAGGCGCCAGCGCCCTACCCTGCTGCTGTTCTACGGTGATCACCTGCCCGCGCTGACCAACGTCTACCGCACCGACGGCTTCGTCGATGGCGGCGGCATGCTGGCGCAACCGGGCACCTGGCTGCTGCTCGATCCCCGCGGCAACGACCAGCCGTTGCACGAAGACACTGCCGCCTGGCTGATGCCCGGCCAGTTGCTGGCTGCCGCCGGTATCCACGACAGCGCCTATTTCGCGCTCACCGATGACGTCGGCCCACGCCTGGCCGCACTTACCCGCGCACCGGGCGCCGCGCTGCCCTACGAAGACGACGCCATCCGTCGCCTCGACCGCTCGATGGCCAGCATCGAGCAGCTGCGCATGAACGGAAAGCTGCAGCCACTGCTGGCCAAGGTCCTGGACACGCCCGCGCCCGCCAACACCGCCCATGCGGGAGGCGCGCCCGGCGCATCGAAAACCGCCACCCCGGCGCAGGCGCCCCGTTGACCACGGAGTCCATCGGCGCGCGGCGTGCCTGCCCGCGCGCCGTTGACTATGCGTGCGGCTGTGCAGCCGCCTCGCGTTCGGCATCTTCCACCGACGGCGTGCGCCAGCCCGACTTCACGCCCCACACGTAGAACACCAGGCCGATCAGCGCCACCACCGCCAGGTCCCAGCCGTACGGAAGGTAGCCCTGACCGCCGAAGGTGGTGCTGCCGGCCCAGGAAACGAGGGCGATGGTGGGCAGGTAAGCGATCAGCCACCAGGCGCCCTTCAGCTGGCGGCCGAAATCGTGCCAGCCGCGCTTCGCCTGATAGTAGAAGTAGATCGGCAACGCCACGACCATCAAGAGGATGATCTCGCCGGTCAGCGGCCACTTGGCCCAGTACAGCAGTTCGGTGGACATCACAAAGGCGATGCCGGCGAGTACCGGCAGGCCGGCCAGGCGCAGCGGGCGGTGCAGGCCGGGCGCGGTGCGGCGCAGCGTCATCACGCTGACCGGGCCGGTGAGGTAGGAGATGATCGTGGCCACCGAAATCACCGCCGCCAGCGTGCCCCAGCCGCGGAAGAAGAACAGGAACAGGAAGGACACCGCGAGGTTCACCCACATCGCCGGGCGCGGCACGCCCCACTTCGGGTGGACGTGGCCGAGGATGCGCGGCAGCGTACCGTTGCGCTCCATGCCGTAGAGCATGCGTGCGGTGGTGGCGGTATAGGTCATGCCGGTACCGCTGGGGCTGATCACCGCGTCGACGAACAGCAGCGTGGCCAGCCACTGCAGGCCGAGGATGATGGCCAGGTCGGCGAACGGCGAGCTGAAGTTGATGCCGTGCCAGCCGGCCTTGGCCAGCATCTGCTGCGGCACCGCGCCGATGAAGGCCACCTGCAGCAGCACATAGATCGCCGTAGCCAGCACGATCGAGCAGACGATCGCAAACGGGATGCTCTTGCCCGGGTTGTGCGCCTCGCCAGCAAGATTCACCGGGCTCTGGAAACCGTTGAAGCTGAACACGATGCCGGCGATCGCCACCGCCGTGAGCACCGAGGCGAAGTTGATGGCATGGGGGCCGCCGTGGACACCCACGTGGAAGTTCGCGGGGTGAAAGCCGCTAGCGATCAGCAGCAACGCGGTAAGCGCGGGGATCACCAGCTTGAACAGCGTGATCGCGGTGTTCGAGCGCGCGAACAGTTTCACGCTCCAGAAATTCAGCAGGAAGTAGCCGACCACCAGCACCGCGGCGATGGTGAGGCCGACCGCGCTCAGTTCGCCGTGTCCGCCGGGGGCCTGGTGGTAAAGGCTTTTCGCCCACGCCCACTTCCACGAGGACATGTATTGCGCCGAGGCCTCCGCCTCCACCGAGATCACCGAGACGATCGCGATCCAGTTGGCCCAGGCCGCGATGAAGCCGACCAGTGATCCGTGCGAGTAGTGGCCGTAGCGCACCATGCCGCCGGATTCGGGGAACATCGCGCCCAGCTCGGCATAGGTCAGCGCGATGAAGAGGATGATCACCGCGCCGATCACCCACGCCCAGATCGCGCCGGGACCAGCGATCTGCGCCGCGCGCCAGGCGCCGAACAGCCAACCGGAACCGATGATCGAACCCAGGCCGGTGAGCATCAAAGCGAACGGGCCGACGTCGCGGCGGATCGAGCTGCTGGAAGACATGGAAACTCCTGAAGCGCGCGGCTGCGCGTCCCCGAAAGGGGTCGATGGTTGCAGAATCGGGCCGCGGCTGTCACCTGCCGGCGGTCATGGCGACCTGGTGGGCACTCCTTGGGCTTGTCGCTCAGGACGCGCGATCGAAGGGAAGTATCTGCGCGGCCGGCAGCAGGCGCTGGCGCAGCAGGTCGAGCGGGCGGTGGTATTCCATAGCGTGGTGCGTGTTGCGGCCCAGCGCGGGGTGCTTGAACAGGCCATCCCAGTCGCGCGCGGCGGCTTCGGACAGGGAGCGGTCGCTGTGTTCCAGCATCATCCACAGCTCGAACTTGCGCTGGTTGAGCGAGGAAACCAGGCTGCGGTCGCGGGTGGCGGCGTAAGCGAAGCCGGCGTCGAAGCCGTGTAGCTCGGCATCCACGCCCGCACCGCGCAGGCCGTGGTGTTCGGCGATGGCGGCAAACTGCAGCAGCGCGCGTTCGTGCAGCACGCGCAGGTTCGCCGCGTTGCCCGGCAGCACCAGCAGCGCGCCGGTGGCGGCGTTGAGCAGCACCACAAAGGGCTGCCGGCGCCAGACGTCGATGTCCGCATACCACTCGCCCAGCGGGTTCGCCTCGGGCATGGGTTCCGCCGGCTTGGCCGGCTGTTTCAGCCGCTTGAGCAGCTTGGCGGTGCAGCGCAGCACGGTCATGCCACGCGCACCTGGCCGTTCATCAGCAGGGGGAGCAGCCAGTCTCAGAGGCTCATCAGTTCGCGGTTCTCGGCGGCATTTCTCACCTCTTTCGCAAGCAACGGAGCTGCCAGTTCGCCAAACTTCTCCGGGATACGCGGGCAATTAGGAATCTGGAAGCTCATCATCGCCTGTGGATTGACCCGCTTGTGACTGTGAGAGGTTCCATTCGCAGACTGGGTTCAGTGCATGACGAAGCGGGTCTGTTGCTGGTAGCTGGGTGGGTTCATCGGATCTTGGGAATGTCGGTGGTTCGGTTCAGTAGTAATCGTCTTCGCGCTGGTGGCGAACGGCGAGGATGGTGACGATGTGCTCGCCCTCTATCTCGTATTGCAGGACATAGCCCGAGTCGCCGAACGACACCAGAAGCTCGCGCAACAAGGGGTTGTCCGGGTCGACCTTGCGGCAGGTGAAAGGAAACTGTCGCAGCAAGCCGACGCCTTTGACGATGGACGCTAGCGCGCGTCGCGCCGCGCCGGCGTCCTGCTCCAGCAGAAAGCCGTACAGCCGTTTCAGGTCGTGGCGCGCCGCCGGTGTATAGCGGACTTGCCAGTTCACGCCTTGGTCTTCGCTTTTGCCTCGGCCTCGGCCAGCATCTCGCGCAGCTCGGCGTGGACGGTATCGGCGTCGTAGTACACGCCGGTGCGCTTGGCCTCTTCCCGCGAAGCCAGGCCGCGGGCGATGAACTCGGCCTGCAGGCGGCGACGATTGACTTCGTCACGCAGCGACTGCTCCATGAAGCTGGACAGGCTCTCGCCCTCGCGGAGCACTGCCTCGGCCGCCTGGCGCAGCTCGGGAGCGACACGCAGAGGCGGCAAGGTGGCGGTTTTCATGACGGCATCCTCTTGCATAGCATTTGCGATGCAACCCTAGCACGGTCGACGCCGGGCCACCAGAAACAGCGGCTCATCCCCGGTCGAACGGCAGGCGCCCTTGGGATTCGCCGACCAGCAGCCGCTGGATCAGGCGGCGGGTATCGGCATCCGGCTCGGGCGGCTTGTCCTGGAAGTGGCGCATCACGATGGGCATCACGCTGCGCTCGAAAAACGCCGGGTTGCCCAGCAGTTCGCGGTTGCCCAGCACCGCGCCGTCCATGTCGCGCTTGATGCCGACCAGCGCAGCGTGCAGGCGGGTCTGGTTTCGCCCAGGCGGTGCGAATCCAGCAGGCGCTTGTGCACGCGCATCAGCTTGCCGTCGCCGCCGTAGCGGTCGGCCAGATTGGCGTTGGCCTGGTTGAGTCCCCGGGCGTGCTGTTCGATGTCGCGTCAGCGCAAGCTCCGCGACCCGCATCAGCACTCGATGACGTTGACCGCCAAACCGCCGCGCGATGTTTCCTTGTACTTGTCTTTCATGTCGCGACCGGTGTCGCGCATGGTCCGGATGACCTTGTCCAGGCTCACGCGGTGCTTGCCGTCGCTCTTCAGCGCCATCCGGCTGGCGTTGATCGCCTTCACCGAGGCCATCGCGTTGCGTTCGATGCAGGGGATCTGCACCAGGCCGCCGATCGGGTCGCAGGTGAGGCCGAGGTTGTGCTCCATGC
>JAJZET010000059.1 GCA_021805685.1 Pseudomonadota bacterium | reverse complement strand
CCTTGTCCACCGCGGCCAGCCATGGCGCCAGGCGCGTGCTGTCCGGGTAAGTGTTCAGCGCGAGGTAGACCTTGCGGCCGCGCGCATGCGCATAGGCGATGCCCTGCGCCAGTTCCGCATCGGAAAAGTTGAGGCCGGGAAAAGCCCGCGCATTGGTCTCGTTGCGCAGGCCGGCGTAGACCGCGTCGGCGCCGGCGTCGATCGCCGCCTGCAGGGCCGGCAGGTTGCCGGCGGGACAGACCAGTTGCATGGGCGGCGCTCCGAACAGGGAAAGCCGCATGGTGGGTGCGGAAGGCCGTCGCTGCGTTGACCGCGATCAGTTGACGGTTGATTCGTGGATAGTGGCGACGGCCCGGCAGCGACCTGGCGTGGCCCTGATCCGGGTCAAGCGTTCCGTTGTCTTGCCGGCGCACCATTGCCGTCAACGACACGGGCGACGTACATGACTGACTACATCCAGGCGTGGCAATGCATCGGCTGCGGCAAGATCGAGGCGCCGCAGACCTGCATCGGCGTGTGCAGGGACCGCAAGGTATTCATGGTCGGCAAGGAGGAGCACGAGTGCGCGCTGGTCGCGAACCAGGCGCTGCAGGCACGACTGGAACGTGCGCATGCGATGCTGCTGCGCTTCGGCCAGGCCGAGCCCAAGCCGGGGCAGTGGGAGGGCTCATGGCGTGCGCTGCAGGCACAGCTGCGCGAAGTGCTGGCGATGCTGGCGACGGCGGATGCCGGAACGCCAACGGCCTGAGCCACCACGGCGCGGTTCAGGCAGGCGGTGGAATCGCCAGCGCCTCGTCATCGGCCAGAAGGCGGCGATGGATCGCGTCGAGATGTTCCAGCAGCTCGGTGCGGGCCGCCTCGGCGTAGGGGTTCTCGCGCTGGATCGCGGCGAACAGGTGGCCGGCGTCGCCGCGCACCGCGGCGAGCATGTTGGCGAGGCCGAGGAAGGAGGGCGGCGCCATCGAGAGGTCGTCGCCCACGCCCATTTCCACCAGCGCACGGGCGATGAAGAAGGCCAGCGCGTGGGTCTTCGCCATGGCGCGGTCGTGGCTGGCGGGATCCTGCGCGATCACCGTGCAGCCCAGCGACTCGAACAACGCCCGCGTGCGTTCGGCGGCCTGCGGGTGGCGCGCGCTGGCGCACAGTACCGTGCGCAGCGGTTCGCCGCGGGCGAGGCTGAGCGGGCCGAACAGCGGGTGGGTGCCGGCGTGCGGAATCGCGTCGCCGAGGTGCGCGTCCAGCAACGCGCAGGGATGCTCCTTCACGCTGCCCACGTCGATCACGGTGTGTCGCGCGTCGAGCAGGGGGCGCAGTTCGCGCAGCGCCGCTTCCAGCCGTGGCACCGGCATCGCCAGCACCACCCACTCGGCGCCGGCGAGCGCGTCGGCAGGCGTGGCGCACGCTGTCGCGGCGGGAACCTCGGCATGCGGGTCGTGGATGCGCACGGTGTGGCCGGCACGTTGCAGCAGCTCGGCGAGGGCGCATCCGAAGCGGCCGTGGCCGAACAGGGCGAAGATCATCGTGGGCTCGGAGGGTCGGGCAGGGGCACTGCCGCCGATTCTCGCAGCGAACGCCACAAGGCATCCATCCGTGCCTCTACCGCGTTGTCCGGCGCGATCGGCATGCCCCAGGTGCGGCTGGTTTCGCCCGGCCACTTGTTGGTGGCGTCGATGCCGAGCTTGGAGCCCAGCCCCGCCACCGGACTGGCGAAGTCGAGGTAGTCGATCGGCGTGTTCTCCACCAGCATGGTGTCGCGCGCGGGGTCGACGCGGGTGGCGATGGCCCAGATCACCTGCTTCCAATCGCGCGCATCGATGTCGGCGTCCACCACGATCACGAACTTGGTATAGGTGAACTGGCGCAGGTAGGACCACACGCCCATCATCATGCGACGCGCGTGGCCGGCGTACTGCTTGTGGATCGCCACCACGGCGACGCGGTAGGAACAGGCCTCGGGCGGCAGGTGGAAGTCGGCGATCTCGGGAAACACCTTCTGCAGGATCGGCACGAACACCTCGTTGAGCGCCATCGCCAGTACCGAGGGCTCGTCGTACGGCGCACGGCCCATATAGCTGCCCTGGTAGATCGCGTTGCTGCGCAGGTGCATGCGCTCGACGGTGAGTACGGGAAAGCGGTCCTGCGCATTGTAGTAGCCGGTATGGTCGCCGAACGGGCCCTCCAGCGCGGTATCGCCGGGATGGATGAAGCCCTCCAGCAGGATTTCCGCTCCGGCCGGCGTATCCAGCTTGGTGAGCTCGCTGCGCCACAGGCGCGTGCGTTCGCCGCGCAGGAGTCCGGCGAATTCGTATTCGGACAGCGTGTCGGGCACCGGCGCCACCGCGGCAAGCAGGGTGGCCGGGTCGGCGCCGATCGCCACCAGCACGGGAAATGGTTCCGCCGGACGATCGGCGCACCAGTCGGCGTAGTCCAGCGCGCCGCCGCGATGCGGCAGCCAGCGCATGATGACCCGGTTGGAACCGATCACCTGCTGGCGATAGATCGCCACGTTCTGCCGGCGCTTGCGGCTGCCGCGGGTGATGACCAGGCCCAGCGTGATCAGGCGACCGACGTCGCCGGGCCAGCAATGCTGGATCGGTAGCCGGGCGAGGTCGACCTCGCCGCCCTCGACGGTGTCGTGCAGGAACGCGGCATCCTCTACGCGGCGCGGCGCCACGTGGGCCAGCTGAGCCAGTTCCGGCCAGGTGGCCAGTGCCTGGCGCAGGTTCGCTGGCCAGCGTGGCTCCTTGATCGCGGCGAGCAGCTGACCCAGCTCGCGCAGGCTGGCCAGCGGCCGTCCTGCCAGCGCCAGCTCGATGCGGCGGCGATGGCCGAACAGGTTGCCGAGGAAGGCGTGGCTCGAACCGGTCGGACGCTCCATCAGCAGGGCGGGACCGCCCTCTCGCAGCGCACGATGGCTAAGCGCGGTGGTTTCGAGATGGGGATCGACCGGTGCCTGCACGCGCAGCAGCTGCTGCTGGCGTTCGAGCCGGTCGAGGAAGCTGCGTAGGTCGTGGTAGCTCATGCGGCAAGCCTCGCTGCCCGCGGGCCCGTCCGCCTTGACGCCGGTCAGGCCGGCGCACGCATGTTCAGTCCGGCAATGGTTGCCAGCGGCCGCTGGCGAGGCAACGCTGCAGCGCCTCGCGTGCCGGGGCCAGGTCGATGCGGTGCTCGGCCAGCCATCCCGGGTCGAACAAGGTCTCCGCGTAGCGCACGCCCGGATCGCACAGCAGGCTGACGATGCTGCCGCGCTCCCCGCGTGCGTGCATGGCCGCGGCCAACTGCAGGCAGGCCACCAGGTTGGTGCCGGAGGAGCCGCCGTAGCGGCGGCCGAGCAGTTCTTCGAGCAGCCACGCGGCGGCGATCGAGGCGCTGTCGGGCACCTCGATCACCAGGTCGACCACGTCGAACAGGAAACCCGGCTCGACGCGAGGGCGGCCGATACCCTCGATCAGGGTGGGGCGGCTTGCTGGAGCATCGCGGTCGCGCGTGCGCCAGCCTTCGGCGAAGCCACAACCGGCGGGTTCGGCCACGCACAGGCGGGTATCCAGGCGGCGGTAGCGCAGGTTGCGGCCGATGGTGGCCGAAGTACCGCCGGTGCCGGCGCCGCAGACGATCCAGGCCGGCACCGGCTGGGGCTCGCGCGCCATCTGTTGCAGGATCGACTCGGCGATGTTGTTGTTGCCGCGCCAGTCGGTGGCGCGCTCGGCGAGGCCGAACTGGTCGAGGTGGCAGGCACCCTGCGCAGCATGTTCGGCGGCGCGTGCATGCACCTGGGCCGGATCGTCCACCAGGTCGCAGCGGCCGCCCAGCGCCTGCACGTCCCGGATCTTGCGCGGGGCGGTGCAGGCCGGCATCACCGCGGTGAAAGACAAGCCGAGCAGGCGCGCGAACCAGGCTTCGGAGATCGCGGTGCTGCCTGAGGAGGCGTCGACCACGGCCTGGCCTTGGCGCAGGCGGCCGTTGCACAGCGCGTAGAGGTAGAGCGAGCGGGCAAGCCGGTGCTTCAGGCTGCCGCTGGGGTGCGCCGATTCGTCCTTGAAGTAGAAGTCGATGCCGTCAAAGCCCGGGAAGTTCAGCTTGAGCAGATGGGTATCGGCCGAGCGCGCGGCTTCCTGCGCAAGCGCGTCCAAGGCGCCATGCAGCCAGCGGCGGGTGCCGTCGCGTAGCGGGGGGATCGCCTTCAAGAAAGCCTGTCCTGATGCCCGGGGATGACGGCTGGATTCTGCGCGACCGCTGCCGCTGCGGCCCTGACTCGCATCAATTCCGGTGCAGCTGAGCGCAAGTCCGTACCGGGCTGACCTGCCAGCGCACGCTCCAGCCGCGGGGGCGGGTGCCGAGGACTAGAGTGCGTTGCCGGGGACGGCGGTGGACTCGCCGGTGGGCTGCACGGTCACGCGCAGTGTCAGCAGCGACGCGCCCAGCAGTGCGGCACCGGCCAGCGTGATGACATGTTCCGGATTGCCGCCGAGCCAGTGTTCGTAAAACAGCGGCACGGTGACGATCTGAAGCAACATCGGCAGCACGATGAAGACATTGAAGAGGCCCATGTAGACGCCGGCACGCGCCGGAGGCACGCAGCTGGCCAGCATGGAGTAAGGGTTGCCCATCATGCTGGCCCAGGCGAGCCCGACCCCGACCATGGGGAGGAAGAGCAGTCCGCGCGTATGCACGTGCGGCAGCACCAGCATGCCCAGACCGCCCAGCAGCAGCGAGGCTGCATGCAGGCGTCGGGCCCCCCATCGCCGGGCAAGGATCATCATCGCGAATGCCGCAAGCATGGCGACGAAATTGTAGAAGCCGCCGATCTGCCCGGTGACCAGCACGGCCTGGGTAAAGCCTGGCTTGGCAGAGTCGGTGGTGTGGTACAGCGAACGCGCCAGCGACAGCGTGATGTATTCCCAGTAGCAGAACATTGCGTACCATTGCAGCAACATCATCTGCGCCAGTTGGCGCATGGTCTGGGGCATCTCGCGGATCGCGTCGACCACCTCGGTGAACGTGGCACGCAAGCTATGCGGCGTGGCGCGCATGCGCTCAAGCTCGGCGGGCGCGAGCGGCAACTCCGGCGTGGTCCAGGCCGACCACCCCACACTGACGATCGAGCAGAGGGCGCCGATCGCAAACGCGACCAGCACCACGTTGGGTATGCCATGGCTGGTGGTCTGCGAAGCCTGCATGCCCAGCCCCACCAGGATCGACGGCGTGAGGTAGGCGAGGGTCTGCGAGAGCCCGGTGAACGCGCTCTGCATGAGGTAGCCGGTCGCGTGCTGTGACTGGTCCAGGCGGTCACCGACGAAGGCCCGGTAAGGCTCCATCGTGATGTTGTTGGCCGCATCCAGTATCCAGAGCAGGCTGGCGGCCACCCACAGGGCGGGACTCAGCGGCATGGCCAGCAGGCATACGCTGCACAACAGTGCACCGACCAGGAAATACGGCGTGCGGCGACCGAAGCGGCTGGTGGTGCGGTCGCTGAATGCGCCAATCAGCGGCTGTACCACCAGTCCGGTGATCGGCCCCGCCAGCCACAGGTAGGGCAGGGTGGCGTCGTGGGCACCCAGGTACTTGTAGATCGGGCTCATGTTGCTCTGTTGCAGCCCGAAGCTGAATTGAATGCCGAAAAATCCGACATTCATGTTCAGGATTTGCCAGAAGCCCAGCCTGGGTTTGCGCATGGCGGTTACCTTTCTAAAGAGCCCAGGGCGGCAGCGACCGGGGCATCGGCCAGCGGCACCGGTGCGTCCATCCGCCATCGATCGTAGAAACCGGGTTCGTCGGGCAAGGCTCCGCGCAGGCCGCAGATCGACGCGGCAAAAGCCGTGGCACGGGGCAACAGCTCCTCCACGCCGAGGCCGAGCATCAATTGCGCCAGGGCCATGGCAGAGAAGGCATCCCCTGCACCCACCGTGTCAACCAGCCGCGCTACCGGTGCCGCCGGCGACGAGGCGATGCATTCGCCGTCGCCATTCCAGGCAGTGGCCCCCAGCGCACCGTGGGTGACCAGCAGCCCCTCCACGCCGAGGCCGCGCAGCAGCGTGCGAAGGGCGGTGCTGCGCTCGCCGAGATGAGGCCGGCCCGATCCGGCCACGCAAGGGAGGTCTGACCAGGCAAGCAACTGCATCTGCTCCTCGTCGCTGACCTTGAGGACGTTGGTGCCGCGCAAGGCATCGAGGGCATCGGCAGGCGCCGTGCCGGCGTCGCGCCAGTTCAGGTCGACGTAGCTGCGATGCGCCAGGCTGGCGCGCAACTTCGTCAGGCTGGCGCGCGGTGCCGGCGAACGGAGCACCAGTGTGCCGGAATACAGCCAAGTGCTGCGGCCCCCCACGTAGCGCGCGGCGGACGCGCATGCGCCGTCGGCGTCGATGTGGTCGTAGGCCTGGTCTTGCAGGATCCGGAAATGGTGCCCGTCGGCATCCTCGACGACTTCGACGCGTCCGGTCGACCGGCTGCGATCGAGCTGCAGTCCAGCCAGCGAGAGCCCCGTGCGCTGGGCTGCCACGCGCAGGTATTGCGCCTCCTCGTCATGCCCCAGGCGCGAGATCAGGTGCGGCCTCAGGCCGAGCCCGGCCAGGTGCATGGCCACGTTGAACGGTGCGCCGCCCGGCACCAGACGATCATGGAACACATCCACCAGCATTTCGCCGAACACGACACAGCGCGGTTCGTCCACGCTGGACGGCATGCCGGTATCGAATAGCGTCATGTGCGTACCCTCCAACTCATCGACCACGGTGGCAACCGGACTGCATCCGCCCCGTCCGTGGGCGGGGCGCCGGTGGTATCGAGCAGCGTCGTCCAGCCATCCGTGGCCTGCAGCGAGCGCCAGTCGAAGGTTTCTTCGTTGCTGCCGAGATTGAATACCGCCACCAGCTGTTCGCCCCGGCGCAGCGCCAGCAGCGTGGGATGATCCGGTCCGATTGACTCGGGCATCGCATGCGGATCGAACGCAGGGTGCCGCCGCGCGGCCACCAGGCGGGCGAAGGTGCTCCAGCTCTGGCATGTGGCGGTGGATTCGTCCGCGAGCCGGCGTGCTGCACGACAGGAATCGAACCAGGGGCGCTGCAGCCAGCGTCCATCGAGTGCGAGGCGTGCCGAATCCGCCGCGGCGTCGTTGTTGGGCTGGGCCAGTTCGTCACCCATGTAGATCAGCGGGATGGCGCCGCTGAAGAAGGCCAGGCCGTAGACCAACGAGAAGCGGCGCATGGCGGCGGCGTCCACTGCAGCCCCCTCGGGCGGCAGCAGGCCGACAAGGGCGGCCGTCATGCCGTTGGTGCCGTGCAGGTCGGCGCCATCGGCGGTCTGGAACGACATGCCGTGCCCGAAACTACCGGGGCGTCGTCCTTCCAGGCGCGCCGCGGCTTCGCCGATGCGTGTCCGGAAATCACCGCCGGTCGCCTCCACGTCCGGACGCAGCACGCTCCAGACAATGTCGTCATGGCAGCGCACATAGCTCATCCAGCCACAGTGCTCAGGCACATCGGGAGCGGTGCCGTACTGCCGACGCAACAGCGTGGCAGTGCCTTCGGCCAGGCTGGCCCATCCGGCCGCCATCCGGCCGCTGTCATAGGCGAGATGACATTCATGGCCACGGCCCGCGTCTTCGCCGAAATACGGCGCTAGCTCCGCCGCAGGAACAATCGCCTCGGCCTTCAGCAACACGGCGGGTGCGACCAGGTCCACGATGGCGCGCAGCGCCCGCAGGATCAGGTGTACCTCGGGCTGGTTGGTGCAGCTCGTACCCATGCGCTTCCACAGGTAGGGCGCGGAATCGAGCCGGAACACTTCCACGCCACGATTGGCCAGGCGCAGCAGGGTAGTGGCGATGGCCGCGAATACGGCCGGGTTGGCGTAGTTCAGGTCCCACTGGAATGGATAGAAGGTGGTCCACACCCAGCCGTCCAGCGCCGGGACGTGGCTGAAATTGCCCGGTGCCGCCTGCGGAAACACCTGGCCGAGCGTCTCTTCGTAGCGGTCCGGCAGGCTGCGGTCGGGAAACAGGTGGAAGAACGCCCGGTATTCCGGATCGCCCTGCAGCGCGGCCCGTGCCCAGGGGTGCTCGTCGGCGACGTGGTTGAGCACGAGGTCGGCGCACAGGCTGATGCCGGCCTCGCGCAGTGCCGCGGTCAATGCCTCCAGGTCGTCCATGGTGCCCAGCGCCGGATCGACCTGATCGAAGTCCGCCACGGCAAAGCCGCCGTCGCTGTCGCCGTTGCGAGCGCGGAGGAACGGCAGGAGATGGAGATAACCGACGCCGAGCTCTTTCAAATAGCCGATGCGCGAGGTCACTCCGCGCAGGTCGCCACCGAAGCGATCGACGTAGGCGCAGTAGCCGACCAGCTTGGCGTCGATGAACCAGCCGGGTGCGTCCTCGCGTCGGCGGTCCAGTGCCCGCAGGGCATCGGGACGCGCACCTGCCAGCGTCCCGAGCTCCCGGCACAGGCTTGCCAGCCAGGCGCCGAACTGCGGCTGGTCGCCGTAGAGTTCGTCCAGCGTCTGCAGCAGCCTCGCACCGCAGCGTGCGTAGCGTCGTTCCAGCGATGCGCGCAGGGCGGGACCTGCGGCATCGAGCACGCTGTCGAGGGCCGCCGACGCCCAGCGCCGTGACGCAGTGGTATCAGCCTGGCTCACAGGTGGTACTGCCAGGTCGCATAGATGGTCCGGCCGAGAATCGA
>JAJZET010000166.1 GCA_021805685.1 Pseudomonadota bacterium | reverse complement strand
GAAAACCTGCTTGCGCTGGTGGCCGACCTGCTGGCGTTGATGGAGGCGCGCTCGCCGTTGCGCGGCGAGCAGGGGCGCAGCGACGATTTCCGCCTACGCCTGGCCGCGCTGCATGCCTGGCGCGATCGCCGCAGCCACGGTGCCGATGCCGGTGCGCTGGCGGCGATCGAGCAGGCCTCGAAGGGCTGGCGCCGCCGCCTGGACGTGCGCAGTGCCGCCAGCGGCACGCCGGACAGCCACGCGGTGGGCGACCTGTTGCTGCACGCCTTCCCCGACCGCATCGCGCGCCGCGACGAGGCCAACCCGCTGCGCTACACGCTGGCCAACGGCCGCGGCGCGCGCCTGCACGACAACACCGCGCTGCTGGGCGAGCCGTGGCTGGTGGCGCTGGACCTGCGCTTCGAGGCGCGCGACAGCCTGATCCTCGCCGCCGCGCCGTTCGACCCGCGCACGCTGGAGCGCGACTACCCGCAGCAGTTCATGCGCGAACGCACGCTGCGCTGGAACGATGCGCGCGATGCCGTGGAAGCGTTCGAGGAATACCGCTACGCCGCCATCGTGCTGGAGCGCCGCAGCGTGCCGGTGCAGCCGGAGGACGCCTTGCCCGCGCTGCTGGCGGCAATCCGCAGCAAGGGGCTGGCCGCCTTGCCGTGGAGCGAGCACGCGCAACGCCTGCGCCTGCGTGTGCAGGCCCTGCGCACGTGGATGCCCGAGCTGGGCCTGCCCGACGTTTCCGACGCACGGCTGCTTGCCACGCTGGACGACTGGCTCGCGCCCTACCTCAATGGCAAGCGCCGACTTGATGCGCTGGCGGCGGAGGAGCTGTCGCAGGCGCTGTGGTCGATGCTCGACCACGCGCAGCGCCAGGCGCTGGATCTGCAGGCGCCGGATGCACTCACGGTGCCCAGCGGCCAGACGCGTCGCCTGGAATACGCGCCGGACGCGCCGCCGGTGCTGGCGGTGAAGCTGCAGGAGCTGTTCGGCCTCGCCGACACGCCGCGCGTCGGCGGTGGCCGCGTGCCGGTGACCCTGCATCTACAGTCGCCCGCGGGACGGCCGATACAGGTCACGCAGGATTTGCGCAGCTTCTGGGAGCGCACCTACCCCGAGGTGAGGAAGGAGCTGAAGGGGCGCTACCCGAGGCATCCGTGGCCCGAAGATCCGTGGACGGCCACCCCCACGCACCGGGCCAAACCGCGCGAACGACGCTAGTATCCGGGGCCGCGACGGAGCAGGCGGCGGCAGGAGTCGAGACTTTGTCCACGTCCACGCAGGAGAACGACCACAACGCGGACGCGCTGCCCGTCGAGGATACCGACGATGTGGCGTTGAAGCGGCGGCCGTCGCCGCACTGGCGCGCGCTGGCACGCCTGTGGAGCGCGTTGGCGTTGTTGCTCGGCCTCGGCCTCTCGCTGCTGGTACAGCACCAGCAGTGGCGGTGGGCGCAGGCGGAGCAATGGTCGGAGCGCGACGAACTGGCCAACAAGGTCTATGCGGGCCTGCAGAACCAGCTGCAGATGCTGGAAACCCTGATGCGCGCCACGCAGTCGCTGTACCTCGCCTCGCAGTCGGTGGAGCCGCGCGAGTTCGCGGATTTCTACCGCAACATGCGCCCGCGGCAGAATTTTCCGGCGCTGCTGGCGCTGGCCTACGCACAGAAGCTGCAGCGGGCCGACGGCGTGCACTACATCGTTCGCCTGGCCCAGCCGCTGGCCCGGAACGAGGCGCTGATCGGGCTGGACAAGGCGACCCAGAAGGCCAACCTCGCCGGCCTGCTGCAGGCGCGCGACAGCGACCAGGTCGTGATGTCGGCGCCGTTCCGGCTGGTGCAGCCCAGCCATGGCCGGGGCGGCGGCGTCGGCGCGGTGCTGTCGCTGCCGATTTTCGGACCCGGCGGCATACCGCAAACGGAGGCGGAGCGGCGCGCGCGCGAGCTGGGGTCGGCGTCGGCGTCGTTCCGCCTCGACACGCTGATCGATCGCGCCCTGCCGGCCGGGCTCACCCGCACGCTGCGCCTGCGCGTGCGCGACGTTACCGGCGCCGCGCCGCAACTGCTGTACGACTCCGCGCCGGGCCGGGCGCTGCCCGCGCCGTCCGGTTATCGCTACGACCGTACCCTGCTGCTCGGCGGTCGCCGCTGGGACGTGACGATGTACCCGCTGAATCTGGCGGACAGCGTCTGGCATTGGGCCACCCTGCTGACCGGAGCGATGGCCAGCGTGCTGCTGGCCTTGCTGGTGTACTCCATCGTCAGCGCGCGCCATCGCGCGCTGGAGCTGGGCTGGAGCATGAGCCGTCGCTATCGCGAGAGCGAGGAGCGCTTCCGCGCGCTCAACGAGCGCCTGCCTGCGCTGGTGTTGCTGGCGCGTGCCGAGGACGGCCGCATCATCTACGCCAACCAGGCCGCGCGTGCACGCTTCGGCGCCGCGGTGACCGAGCGTCTGCTGACCGGCTTGTTCGAGGATCCGCAAGCGGCGGGGCGACTCGCCAACGCAGGCGCCGACGGCCAGGCCGAGGCCTGCCTGCGCGACCAGGCGGGTGCCTCGTTCTGGGCCAGCGCGGCGATCTCGCACGTGGTCATGAACGGCAACGACAAGCTTTTGATGGTGGCTGCCGACATCAGCGAGCAACGCCGGCTGACCGAGCGGCTGAGCCACCAGGCCAGCCACGATGCGCTCACCGGGCTGTACAACCGCCACGAGTTCGAGCAGCGCCTGCACGACGCGCTGGCCCGCGTCGGGCCGGATACGCCGGTCGCGTTGCTGTACCTGGACCTGGACCAGTTCAAGCTCATCAACGACACCTCCGGCCATCTCGCCGGCGACCAGCTGCTGGTGCAGCTGGCGGTGGTGATGCGCCGCCAGCTGCGCGAGGCCGACGTGCTGGCGCGGCTGGGTGGCGACGAATTCGGCATATTGGCCTTCGACGTGACGGACCAGGCCACCGCCGAACAGCTGGCGGAGCGCCTGCGCCGCAGCATCGACGGCTACGTGTTCACCTGGGAGCAGCGCAGCTACCTGGTCAGCGCCAGCGTGGGCGGCGTGCTGGTCGACCATGCCGGGGTGCAGGCCAAGGACCTGATGGCGCAGGCCGACGCCGCCTGCTACCTGGCCAAGGAGCGCGGCCGCAACCGCGTCCACTTCCATTCCGAGCGCGACGACGAGACGCAGCGCCGCCACGGCGAAATGGAATGGGCGCAGCGCCTGCAGTGGGCGGTGGACGAGGGCTTGCTGCTGCTCGCCTACCAGGAGATCCATGCCGTGGGCGCAGCGGCAGGCGATGCACCCAGCATCGAGCTGTTGCTGCGCTACCGCGACGAGGACGGCACCTTGCTGCCACCCGGCGTGTTCCTGCCCGCGGCCGAGCGTTACGGCCTGATGCCCAGCATCGATCGCTGGGTGGTGCAGAGCGCGCTGGCCCATTTCGACCGGCTGCATCCGGCCGGCGCGCGCTTGCACACGGTTTCGATCAACCTCTCCGGCGCCAGCATCGAGGACCCCGAGCTGGCCGAGCAGATCGTCGATTGGCTGCGTTTCTACCAGGTGGACCCGGCGCGCGTGTGCTTCGAGATCACCGAGACCGTGGCGGTGCGCAACCTTGCCGCGGTGGTGCGCTTCATGGAGCGGCTGCGCGCCGTCGGCTGCAGCATCGCGCTGGATGACTTCGGCGCCGGCATGTCCTCGTTCACCTATCTGAAAAACCTGCCGCTGGATGCGATCAAGATCGACGGCAGCTTCGTGCGCGACATGCTCACCGATCCGGTGAGCCGGCTGATGGTGCGCGCCGTCACCGACATCGCCCACCAGCTCGGCCTCAGGGTGGTGGCCGAGTGGGTCACCGACGACGCCACCGTGCAGGCGCTGGCCGAGGTCGGCGTCAACGCGCTGCAGGGCTACGGCCTGCACTGTCCGGAGCTGGCGCTGTTCCAGTACGAATGAGCGCGAGGCGCGGCGCCCTCAGGCTTTCAGTTGCGCGATCGCCGCAACGCGCGCCCGCTCCATCGCTGCGCCGATCGCCGGCCCCGCCAGCCCTTGCGCCACGAACGACGCGGCAGTCACCGCCGCGGCGGCGGCGCGGGCCTGCCGCAGGTAGGCGGCAGGGGGATAGTCGTCGTGCTCGTGGCCCAGCCGGCCGCGCTTGTCGGCGAGGCAGGCGGCGAGGAAGGTCTCCAGCCGCTCCGGCCGGCGCAGCGCGTCCAGCGCGGCGAGCAGTTTCAGCACGGTGGCCGGCTTCAGTTCCAGCGCGCGATGCGCGTTGAGGTGTTCGCGGCAGACCAGTTCGGCCAGCGCGGCGTGCTCGGTGGGCACCTTCAATCGTGCCGCCAGGGCGCGCAGCGGTGCCACGCCGCGCTGCTCGTGCATCACGTGGCGTGGCAGCTCGTCGAGTGGCGTGAGTGCCTTGCCGAGGTCGTGGGTGAGCGCGCAGAAGCCGACCAGGTCGTCGCCCGGGGCGATCGCCGCCGCCGCGTCCAGCACCATCTCCAGGTGCACGCCGGTGTCGATCTCCGGGTGGAACTCCGCGCGTTGCGGTACGCCGTACAGCGCGTCGAGCTCGGGGAACAGCACGCGCAGTGCGCCCGCCTCGCGCAGCACGCGCAGGAAGGCCGACGGCTGCGGCTCGGCCAGCGCCTTGCGCGTCTCCGCCCACACCCGCTCGGGCACCAGGTGGTCCACCTCGCCCTCGGCCACCATCTGCCGCAGCAAGGCCATCGTCTCGTCCGCCACGCGGAAGCCCAACGGCGCGAAGCGCGCGGCGAAGCGCGCCACGCGCAGCAGGCGCACGGGGTCTTCCGCGAAGGCCGACGAGACGTGGCGCAGCACGCGCGCCGCGATGTCGCGCGCGCCGCCGTAGGGGTCGATCAGGGTGCCGTGCTCGTCCTGCGCGATCGCGTTGATGGTGAGGTCGCGCCGGGCCAGGTCCTGTTCCAGCGTCACCGACGGGTCGGCCTGGAACAGGAAGCCATGGTAGCCGCGCCCGTGCTTGCGCTCGGTGCGCGCCAGCGCGTATTCCTCGCCGCTGCGTGGATGCAGGAACACGGGGAAGTCCTTGCCCACCGGCTTGTAGCCCAGTGCCAGCAGGTCGTCCGGGCGCGCGCCCGTCACCACGTGGTCGCGGTCGCCCTCCGGCCTTCCCAGCAACTGGTCGCGGACCGCGCCGCCGACGAGATAGATACGCATGGGGGCGATTGTGGCATGGCGGGGCAGGCGGGCCTCCCGTCCGATGCCGCGCTCGTCGCAGCCGCGGGCATGCGGCCTGAGGCCATCCGCGCCATGCTCACGAGCCGGGCTTGCTCGCCACGAGTGCCGCCGTGGTGGGTGCCCGCGCCGAGCTTGCGCTCGCCACCGGCGTGGCCGCCGCCGGACAGTCCACCGCCCTGCGCGGCGTCATGCCGTTCGGCAGCGTATAGCTCTGGCCGATCGGCGTGAGGCGGTCGGAGACGGGCAGCACCCTGCCGTGCAGGCGCCAGTCGTACATCACGCTGTAGTCCATCACGCGCGCCACGTATTCGCGGGTTTCCTTGAACGGAATGGTGGCGATGAACAGGTCGGGCGGGAGTGCGCCGCGGGCGTCCAGCCATTGGTCCACGCGGTTGGGCCCGGCGTTGTAGGCGGCGCTGGCGAGCCAGGGCGCGCCATTGAACCGTTCGGCCAGCTGCGCGAGGTAGCGCGTGCCCAGCGCGACATTGGTCGCGGGGTCGTACAGGCTGTCGCCGCCATCCCACGGCAGGCCGTTGCGCCTGGCCACCAGCGCGGCGGTGGCCGGCACCAGCTGCATCAGGCCGCGCGCGTCGGCGCCGGAGCGGGCGTCGCTCATCCATGCGCTCTCGGAGCGCAGGATGCCGTAGGCCCAGGCCGGATCGATACCGGATTGCTTCGCCTGTTCGACCAGGTCGACCTGCCTGTCCAGCGGCAGGCGCAGCGTGTAGTAGTGCATCAGCTCGCCGTGGTTGAGCGTGAACGCGGCACGGTCGTACCAGCCGCGGGCGTGGGCGAGCTCCACCGCCAGCACCTGGGTGCGGTCGTCGGCGCCGTCGAGTGCACGCGTCCACTCGCGTCGCGCCAGCGGCTGCAGCCCTACCGCGAACAGTTCGAAGGCGCGTTGCAGGCCGGGTTGCGCCAGCAGGGCCTGTTCCTGCCGCGGGTCGTCGATCGGCGCGCGCGGGCAGATCGCATAGGGCTGGCCGACCTGGTCGGCGGCAAGGTAGCCGAAGAAGGTGGTCTGCCGGGCGAGATCGGCGTAGATGGCCTGTGCCTGTGCGGCATGGCCGGTGGCCGCCAGGGCACGGGCGCGGAACCAGCGCCACTCCTCCTGCTGTTGCTGGTCCGCCGGCATCGCCGCGATGCCGGCCAGCACGGCCGGCCAGTCCTGCGCGGCCAGCGCGACCCGCACGCGCCACTCGCGGGTGGTGGCGGTCTGCGCGGCGGCGGGCAGGGCGAGCAACTGCTGCTGCGCGTCCGGGTCGTAGTCGGCGGCATGGAAGATCGCCAGCGTGCGCTCGATCACCTCACGCTGGTCGATGCTGAAGCGGAATCGCCCGCGCAAGCGCTGCCATGCTGCGTCGGCGCTGTCGGTGTCGCGTCGGGCGCGTCGTTGCAGCGCCAGCATGACGGCAACGCGTGCCCGCGCGGTGTCGGGCCAGTCGCGCGCGGCGAGCAGTGCCGACTGCGGATCGCGCAGCGCCTGCGCCAGCCACTGCGCTTGCGGGTTTTGCGATGCGGGCAACCATTTGGCCAGCGCGGTGATGGTGCCTTCGCGGCCGGCCTCGGCGGCGCGCATGATGCGCGACCACAGGCGCGGCGTGGTCAGCAGGCCCTGTTCGCGTGCCGCCTGCAGCACGGGATCGCAGGCCTTGGGCAACTCCGGCTTGGCCCACAGCGGCGCGAGGTCGCGCTCGAAATCAAGCTTCGCATCGCTGGCCATGCGCGCCTGCACGGCGTCGCAGGCGAGCGTGAGGTTCGTGCCGGGCCGATACAGCGCGAGGAAGCCGTTCCAGTCCTGCCGCCGCGCGAGCTCCAGCAGGAAATCGCGGCGCAGGTCCTGCGCGGGGATCAGGCCGGGATACTGCGCGAGGTAGGCCTGCACCGTGGGCAGGTCGACCTGCTGGATGTCGTGTTGCAGCGCGGCGGCGGGCAGGTAGGGATAAAGCGGATAGTCGCGCAGCTGCGCATCCCATGCGCGCCAGCCGTCGCCGCCTTGCAAGGCGGCCGCCCAGGCCTGCCTGAACGCGGCGCGTTGGGCGTCGATCGCCGCGCTGTCCGCGCGCGCGCCGAGCGCCGCGAACAGACTGCAGGCTGCGAGCAGCACGGTGAGGGAATGGCGCCGGAACCTGGCCTTTGCGAACATCGAAACTCCTGACTGATCCCCCGCAACGGATTGTAGCGGACGCGCCTGAATACGCCTTCGCACGCACCCGCCGGAGCGGCACGCTTGCCTGATAATCTGGCGCACTTCACTCCCGCCCGTTGCAGGCCCGCATGTCGTTTTCGCCCTCGTCCCGCGGACGTCGCCTCGTCGCCTGGCTGATGCTTGCACTGCTTGCGCTGGCGGGTGCGGCCTGGTGGTGGGCGGCGGGCCGGCCGGTGCAGTTGCCCGATGCGCCTTCGGCGCGCATCGCCTGCGTGTCCTATGCGCCGTTCCGCAAGCCGGGCGAAACGCCGCTCGACCCCAACGCGTTCGTGAGCCCGCAACGCATCGACGCCGACCTGAGCGCGTTGTCCCAGCGTTTCGACTGCGTGCGTACGTACTCGCAGGGGCAGGGGCTGTCGGTGGTGCCGGAGATCGCCGCGCGCCACCACATGCAGGTGCTGATGGGGATCTGGCTGGACGGCGACGCCAAGGCGAATGCGCGGCAGGTGGCGCTGGGCATCGCCACCGCGCGCAAGTACCCGCAGGTGCTGCGCGGCGTGATCGTGGGCAACGAGGTGCTGCTGCGCGGCGAGCTGACCGAAGCCGAGCTGGCCGGCTACATCCGCGAGGTGCGCGCGGCGTTGCCGCCATCGATCCCGGTGAGCTACGCCGACGTGTGGGAGTTCTGGCTGCGCCATCCGAAGCTGGCCGCTGCGGTGGACTACATCACCATCCACATCCTGCCGTACTGGGAGGACCGACCGGTACCGCCGGAGCGCGCGGTGCAGCATGTGGAGAACGTCTACGCGCGGGTGACCCGGGCGTTTCCCGGCAAGCGCGTGATGATCGGCGAGACCGGCTGGCCCAGCGAGGGCCGGCCGCGCCGCGGTGCCAGTGCCAGCGTGGTGAACGAGGCACGCTACCTGCGAGAGTTCCTGCGTTATGCCGCCAGCGTGCATATGCCGTACAACGTGATCGAAGCCTTCGACCAGCCGTGGAAGCGCGCGCAGGAGGGCACGGTGGGCGGCTACTGGGGCATCTTCGACGTGCACGCGCGACCCAAGTTCCCGATGCAGGGGCCGGTGGTCGAAATCCCGCGCTGGTGGCTGGGCTGGCTGGCCGGAGCGCTCGGCGCCGGCTTGTTCGTGCCGGCGGGACTGCGCCGTCGGCGCTGGCAGCGCGGGCGCGGTTGGCTGGCGCTGGCGCTGGCCGGTTTCGCCAGCGGCACCGCGCTGGCGTGGCAAGTGCGGCAGATGGTCTACGCCTGTCGCGATGCCTGGGAATGGTCGATTTCGATCGCCGCCTGCCTAGCCGCACTGTTCACCGCGTTGCGGCTGGCGAGTTGGCTGGCGGGACGGCTGGCCGGCGCGCCGTTCAAGCCCGCGCCGGCGGGACGGCTGCGCAGCGCTTGGCTGTTCGTGCTGGCGCTGTACGGCCTGCTGCTGGTATTCGACGGCCGCTACCGCGATTTTCCGCTGGGGCTGTTCGCCTTGCCCTGCGCCGGCTATGCGCTGACCGCGTGGCTGGACCAGCGACGGCGCATGCCTTCGCGCGAAGACCTGTTCCTGGCCGCGTGGCTGCCCGTGCTGGGCGGCACGGTGGTGGCACTAGAGCGGGGCGAAAACCCGGCGACCTGGTTGTGGCTGGCGCTCAACGTGGCGATCGCGGCGGCGGTGCTGGCCGCATGGCGACGTGCGCGCGTTGCGCCAGTTATGCTCGACGAATCCCGCTGAAAGGAGTGATGGACATGCGCCTCGACAAACAACGCATCGTGGTGACCGGTGCCTTCGGCACGCTGGGCGCGGCGGTGGTACAGGCCGCGCTTGGTGCGGGCGCGCAGGTGGCGGCGATCGACCGCGTATCGGTGCCGGCGAACCTGGCGGCGGTGCATGGCTTTGGCGGCGTGGACTTGGCCGACGCCGGGGAGGCGAAGCGCGCCATCGACGCCGCCGCCGAAGCGCTGGGCGGGGTGGATGCGCTGGTCAACATCGCCGGCGCGTTCCGCTGGGAAACGTTGGCCAACGGCGACCTCGATACCTGGGACCTGCTCTACCGCATCAACCTGCGCACCGTGGTGGCCGCCAGCATGGCGGCATTGCCGCATCTGCCCGACGGCCGCGGGCGTATCGTCAACATCGGCGCGAACTCGGCGCTGAAGGCCGGCGCGGGCGTGGGCGCCTACACCGCGTCCAAGGCGGGCGTGATGCGCCTCACCGAGTCGCTGGCCGAGGAGCTCAAGCCGCGTGGCATCACCGTCAACGCCCTGCTGCCCAGCATCATCGACACCCCGCCGAACCGCGCCGACATGCCCGATGCGGATTTCGACCGCTGGGTGAAGCCGGAGCAACTGGCCGAGGTGATCGTGTTCCTGCTGTCCGACGCGGCCAGCGCGATTACTGGCGCGCTGATTCCGGTGACCGGACGGGTGTGACCGTGGCGCCCGCGTTGCCCGCGCCCTGCAGGTGCACGAGGCGCAGGCAGCCGGCCAGCAGCGCCAGCGCGCCCGGTTCGTAGTTGAAGAACTGCAAGGCGAACGCACCCAGGGCGGCGGCCAGCCAGGCCAGCGTGCGCGAGCGCCGCAGCAGCGCCAGCGCGGCGGCGATGAGCGCGGCGATGCCGTACACCTCGTGCAGGAAGCCCAGCACCAGTGCCTGCCGCAGCGCGCACCACGCAGGCGCTTGCGCGGCCGTGCAGAGGTTCGCCACCGCGTGTGGTTCGATCAGGCCGAGGCGCAGCCAGGCCGCGCCCGCGCCGACCAGCGCAAGCAGCAGCCATGGCAACAGCGTGCCCAAGCGGATTCCCATCAATGTTCTCCGTGCTGCGGGGGCAGGCGGATTTCCGCCGCCAGCGCCAGATGATCAGAGAATGCCTGCGGCAGCGTCCATACTTTTTCCAGCGCCACCGTGGGCGAGGCGAGGATGTGGTCCAGCGCCCGCCGCGGCCGCCAGCTCGGGAAGGTGGGCGTGGCCAGCGCAGGCGCCTGCAGCCGCGAACGCGCGAACAGCTGGCGCATCTCGGGGCTGTCGATGTCGGTGTTGAGGTCGCCCATCAGCACGGCGTGCGGGTGGTCCTGCAGGATCTCGGCGATGAAGCCCAGCTGCCGCGCCCGCGTGGTGGCGCCCAGCGAGAGATGGGCGATGACCACGCTCAGCGCGTGATCGCCGCTGCCGAAGCGCACCAGCAGCGCGCCGCGCCCGCGGCCGGGCAGCGGGTAGTCCAGCACCGTGCTGGGCTCGATGCGGCTGATCAGCCCGTTGGCGGTGTGCGACAAGCCGGCCACCGGGCGGTTCGGCTGGTGGCTCCAGTACGGCATGCCGGCGGCCTCGGCAAGGTAGCGTGTCTGGTTGAGGAAGCCGGAGCGCAGGCTGCCGGCGTCGGCTTCCTGCAGGCCGATCACGTCGAATTGCGGAAGCAGGGCGGCGAGGCGGTCGAGGTTGTCGATCTTGCGGCGGCCCGGCAACACGGCGGTGAGGCTGCGCGTGACGTATTCGCGGTAACGCTGCACGCTGGCGCCGGCGAGGATGTTGCAGCTCAGCAGGCGCAGGCGGCGTTCGGGATGGAGGGGCGCGGCGCGTTCCATGGGGCTGTGTACGGTACTCGCGGTAAACCGCAGCGGACGTGAACGCCCGCCGTGGCCCCGGTCAGCCGGTCACTTGTGCTTGTTCGCCGCGTCCAGTTCGCGCTTGGCCAGCCACTGCGCCACGGCGGACAGCTCGTCCAGCGTCTTGACGTGGGCGACCCGGTACTTGCCGTCGACCACGATGCTGGGCGTGCCGTCCACGCCCCATTTCTGGATCAGCGCCAGGTCGGCCTTGAGCTTGGCGGTGGCGGCGTCCGAGGTGGCGAGGCGCATGAACTCGGCGCGGTTCACGCCCATGCTGGCGTAGAAGTCGGCGAGGTCGTCCAGCGAGTTCATCGGATAGTGCTGGGCGAACTTCGCCACGAAAAGCTGGAGGTGGGTGCGGTCCACCACGCCCAGCTTGTCCGCCGCGTAGTAGGCGCGCGCGAACGGCAGCCACTCGGCGCTGAACGGCGCCGGCACCAGCTCGAACTTCACGCCCGGGGGCAGCGACTCCTTCAGCTTCTCGGCGATCGGAGCGAACTCGGCGCAATGGATGCAGCCGTAGGAGAACACCTCGGCCACCTCCACCTTGCCCTGGTTGCTGTAGCGCTGGTGCGGCCCGGGCAGGGTCACGTACTGGTCGCCCTCGGTGTACGGGGGCGCCGTACCGGATCGCGCGGTGCAGGCGGTGGCCAGCAGCAGGCCGGCGAACAGGCTGAACGTGCGCAGGCGGGCTAGATGCTTCATGGCGTGGTGCTCGGCTCGGATGGTGCGGGGACGGGAGGTGCCGCGGCCGGAGCCGCGGCTGGGCTCACTTGCCGGCGGCTTCCTTCGCCACCAGCCACTGGGTCAGCTCGATCGCGCGCTGCACGGTATGCACGTCGGAGGGCGAGAAGCGGTACTTGCCGTCGACCACGATGGTGGGCGTGCCGGGCACGCCATAGGCCTTGATCAGGTCGTCGGCCTGCTTCATCTTGGTGTTCACCGAGAAGGAGTTGGCCACCGCCACGAACTCCTTGGGATCCACGCCGAACTTGGCGTAGAACTTCGCGATGTCCTTGATCGTGGGCCAGTCGGCCTTGGGCTTGGGGCGGCCGAGGCTGAGGTCGTAGGTGGCCGTTTCACCGGTCTTCCAGGTGGCGTCGAAGAACGCATCGTGGGCCTTGGCGCGGACACCCAGCGCCTGGGCGGCGAAGAAGGCGCGCTGGTACACCGGCCAGTTCTCGTCCGGACGGAACGCGGCAGGCAGGTAATGCACCACGGCGTCCGCCGGCAGGCTCTTCTGGATCTGGTCCATCGCGCCGTGGAAGGCATTGCAGGCCGGGCAGGCGTAGGAGAACACCTCGACCACCTCGACCTTGTTGGTGGGGATGTACTTGGGCTGGGCCGGATCGATGCGGAAGTAGTCCCTGCCTTCCACCCACTTGCCGTTGTCCACGAAGGGCTGGGCCGGGGCGGCCGGCGTGGCGGCCGCCGCCGTGGATGCGGCAGCAGGTGCGGCGGCACTACGGCTTGCCGCCGGCGCCGCCGACGCGGCAGGGGCCGGCGCGGCAGCAGTGCTGGCGGGCGTGGGGGCCGGGGCGGTGGCGGGCGCCGCCGGCGTGGCCGCGGCGGTGCTGGCGGCAGCAGGCGCGCCAGTCGCGGCGGTGCCGTTGTCGGTGGAATGACCACAGGCGGCCAGCGCCAGCAGCGCGGCGCACAGGAACGGCAGACGCTTCAACATGGTGTACCTCGGGGATGGCAGAGCGAAAACCGCCGCGCCGGGACGGGGTCGGCGCGGCGCATGGGTCAGTGTGCGGCAGGCTTGGCCAGGTCGGTCGCGGTCGCCGGATGCAGGCCTTCGATGTAGCTGGCCACGGCGGCGATGTCGTTGGCGTCGAGCTTCTTGGCGATCGCGGGCATGATCTGCGAGTGTGCGTCGGTACCCCAGGCATCGCCGTTATGCCAGGCCTTCAGCACCGCTTCGACGTACTGCGCGTGCTGGCTTTCCAGCTGCGGATACTGCGCCCCGGGATTGCCGCGCCCGTCGATGCTGTGGCAGGCCATGCAGGCGGGGATGCCGCGCTTGACGTCGCCCTCGCGGAACAGCTTCTGGCCGCGCTCGACCAGCGCCTGGTCGGCCACGCCGGGCAGCGGCGTCTTGCTGGCGAAGTAGGCGGCGATGTCGTGCATGTCCTGCTCGGACAGCGGCGTGGCCATGCCCAGCATGATCGGGTTCTGGCGCTTGCCGCTCTTGAAGTTCTCGAGCTGGCGGACGATGTACTGCTCGCTCTGGCCGGCGAGCTTGGGGTATTGCGGGTCGGAGGAATTGCCGTCCACGCCGTGGCAGGCGCCGCAGACGGCGGCCTTGGCCTGCCCGGCGGCGGCGTTGCCGGTCGCGGCGGTGGCTTCGACGGGGGCAGGGGCGGGCGCTGCCGCGGGGGCGGCGGCCAGAGCGGCCTGCGTGGCTGCGGCGGCGGGCTGGGCGACCGTGGCGGTCTTGGCCGGCGCGGACTGCGCCAGCGCCGCGTTTGCGCCCAGGGCGAGGATCAGGACTGCGGCAGCACGCAGTGCGGCGGGTCGAAAACCTGCGAACCGAAAACCCATACACTTCCCCTCTCGGAAACTGTCGAAGGCTGCCACGACGGTCGGTATCGGCACTACGGGCAGAAACCGTCGGATTATCCCCATCCCTTCGCACTCCGGTCAAACCATGTCCAACCCACTCCAAGGCGCGCATTTCGTGCTCGCCGCCCATCGCGTGAACCAGCTGCCGACCGACCAGGGGGCGGAGGTGGCGTTCGCCGGCCGTTCCAATGCGGGCAAGTCCAGCGCACTCAACGCGCTGACCGGCCACAAGGGTTTGGCGCGCACGTCCAAGACGCCGGGACGCACCCAGCAGATGGTCGCATTCGCGTTGCCGCCGCTGGCGCAGGGTGAAGACGAGGCGCCGCTGGACGCGCGACTGATCGACCTGCCCGGCTACGGTTACGCCAAGGTGCCGGAGGAGCTGCGCGCGCACTGGAAGCAGGAAATCGACGCCTATCTGCACCACCGGCAGAGCCTGCGCGGCGTGGTGCTGATCGCCGACATCCGTCATCCGCTGAAGGAGTTCGACCGGATGATGCTGGACTTCTGCTTCGTCACCGGGCTGCCCTGCCACCTGTTGCTGACCAAGGCCGACAAGCTCTCGCGCAACCAGGCGGCCCAGGCGCTCGCGGCGATGCGAAAGAGCTTTCCGGATGGCCTGCACGCCACGGCGCAGGTGTTTTCCTCGACCGCGGGCACCGGGGTGGAGGAGGCGCGGGGACGGGTGGTGGAGCTGCTGCGCACGCCGCGGGAGTGAGCCGGTTTGCCGCAGCGGCAGATCGTCGCAGCGGCCGCGGAAAGGCGGCTCAGGTGGGGAGGTTCGCCATGAACACCGCGCACAAGGCCTCCATGCCGGCGCGATCCTCGTCGTCGAAGCGAGCCACGTGCGGGCTGTCCACGTCCCACACGCCGAGCAGGCTGCCGTCGGCCTTCACCAGCGGCACCACGATCTCCGATTGCGAGGCGGCGTCGCAGGCGATGTGACCGTCGAACGCGTTGACGTCGCGCACCACCTGGGTCTGCCGCGTCTGCGCGGCGGTGCCGCACACCCCCCGTCCCAGCGCGATGCGGATGCAGGCCGGCCTGCCCTGGAACGGGCCGACCACCAGCTCGTTGCCGTCGTACAGGTAGAAGCCGCACCAGTTGAGCCCGGGCAAACTGTGGAACACCAGCGCGGAGAAGTTCGCGGCGTTCGCGATCAGGTCGCGCTCGCCGGCGATCATGCCGCGCAGCTGCTGGGCCAGATCGGCGTAGTGCTCACGCTTTTCCGCGTAGGCCTGCGTCTTCACTTCGAACATGGCGTGGATCCGGTGGTAAAGCACGTATTATGCGCGCGTCTGACGGAGAGGACCGTGCATGAGCCTGGTCGAGCATCGCGAGGGGATCGAGGCAGGGCGTCTGGACATGTTCGTGGACGGTGCGTTCGCGTTCACGCTGACCCTGCTCGCCATCGGCGGCGACGCCATCCCGAACACCGCGGAGAAACTGCTGCACATCCTGGCCGGCGTGCCGGCGGCGGCGCTTTGCTTCGGCCAGATCGCCTGGATGTGGCACGGCCACGTGCGGTGGCGGCACCTGTGCACGCGGTCTACGCGCGCCGGCCTGCTGCTGTCGCTGCTGCTGGTGTTCTTTGCGCTGATCTTCGTCTACCCGCTGCATATGGTGTATGGCTTGGCGTGCTACAGCCTGAGCGGAGGGTTGCTCTCCGGCGACATCGCGGTGCGACTGTCCAGCGACGCACGGACGATGTTCGTTTGCTACGGCCTTGCCTATACCTCGATGGCCGGCACCCTGACCCTGCTGTTTCGGCATGCCGCGCGCCTGTGGCCGCCGGGCTCCGCCGAGCGCCGGCAGGCCGGCATCATGACACTGGCATGGGCTATTCCGGCCGCGGTCGGGATGCTCTCGGCGCTGAGCGCGCTGCTGCTTCCGGAAGGGCTTGCGGCACTGGCCGGCTTTGAATACGGCCTGCTGGGACTGATCGGCCCGGCGATCGACTGGTACAAGCGCAGGCACCCCGCGGGATGAGCATGAGACTGTTCGTCGCCGGCACCGACACCGGCATTGGCAAGACCCACGCCAGTTGCACGCTGCTGCATGCGCTGCGCGTGCGCGGGTTGCGCAGCACCGGCATGAAACCGGTGGCCAGCGGCTGCGTCGAGACGACGCAGGGCCTGCAGAACGAGGATGCGCTGGCGCTGCGTGCGGCCAGCAGCGCACCGTTGCCGCCGTATTCGCGCAGCAATCCGGTGGCGCTGCGCGAGCCCCTGTCGCCGCATCTCGCCGCGGCGCACGAGGGCGTGACGATCGCGCTGCCGCCGCTGCGTACCGCCTTCGACGCCTTGTGTGCCGAGCACGATGCGGTGGTGGTGGAGGGCGTGGGCGGATGGCGCGTACCGCTGGCGCCGGGGCTGTTCGCCTCGGAGATCGCCAGGCAGTGGGACCTGCCGGTGATCCTGGTGGTGGGCCTGCGCCTGGGTTGCCTGAGCCACAGCCTGCTCAGCGCCGAGGCGATCCGGGCCGACGGCTGCCGCCTTGCCGGCTGGATCGGCAACCGCATCGATCCGTCGATGGAGGCGGTGGAGGAGAACATCGCCACCCTGCGCGGGCTGCTGCCCGCACCCTGCCTGGGCGTGCTGCCGCACGGCGTGCCGCCGGCGCAGGCGGTCGCCGGGCTCGACCTGGCCGCATTGTTCGGTTGAATTCACCTGCGGCATGCAAGGCCCGTGCGCATGCTGGCGGGGACTGAAGGAGGATCCATGGGCAGCCGCAACCACTACTACCTTTCCATCGCCGATCTTGCGCATGCGCGCGGCAGCGACCCGGCACTGCGCTGGGAGGGTGCCGGTCCCGGCGATTTCGCCGCCGCGCTGCAGGAGGCGTTGCGCAGCCGCGCGCTGTTCGAACGCTGGCTGGCGCAGCAGCCGGAGCCGGAGACGGTCGATCCGTCGCTGGGCGTCACCGATGGCCAGGCACAGGTGCAGGCGCGCGTCACCGACCTGCACGTCGAGGTGGATGTGCTCACCGCGTTGCCGATGAGCCTGCTGCGGCAGCGCCTGAACTGGCTGATCGGCGCGGCATGGCAGTTGCACGACGTGCGCCCGGCTTGACTCCCGTGCACCGCCTTCGCTGCACTGCGGCTGGCAAAAGACGCGGTGCAGTCGTTACATTCGGTGGTTTCTGCCCGCGCCTCGGCGCACCGACCGGGAATCCCGCATGCTCCGCCTACGCACCCTCGTGATCGCCACCAGCATCGCCCTTGCCGCCTGTTCGCAAGGCTCCAACGAGCCGGCCAAGTCCGCGCCGGCCAAGTCGGCCAGCACCGCGGCGCCGGTGGCCGACGCTGTCGCCAGCAACCCGTTCTTCGCTGCCAGCACGCTGCCGTTCCAGGCGCCCCCGTTCGACAAGATCAAGGACAGCGACTACCAGCCGGCGATCGAGAAGGGCATGGCCGACCAGCTCGCCGAGTGGCAGAAGATCGCCGACAACCCCGCCGCCCCCACGTTCGAGAACACCTACGTCGCGCTGGAGAAGTCCGGCGCGCTGCTCAACCGGGTGATGGAGGTGTTCAATGGCGTGGCTTCGGCCAACACCGACCCCACGCTGCAGAAGGTGCAGGAAGAAGAGGCGCCCAAGCTCGCCGCGCACCAGGACGCGCTCTACCTCGACGGCAAGCTGTTCGACCGCGTGCAGAAGGTCTACGACGAGCGCGCCACGCTCAAGCTTGATCCGGAGTCGCTGCGCCTGGTCGAAGTGACCTACCGCCAGTTCGTGCACAACGGCGCCAAGCTGTCCGACGCCGACAAGGCCAAGCTGAAGGCGCTCAACCAGCAGGAATCCACGCTGGAGGCGCAGTTCAACAGCAAGCTGCTCGCCGCCGCCAAGGACAGTGCGCTGGTGGTCGACGACAAGTCCAAGCTGGCCGGCCTGTCCGACGAGGACATCGCCGCCGCCGCGCAGGCCGCCAAGGACCGCGGGCTCGCCGGCAAGTGGGTGATCGTGCTGCAGAACACCACCCAGCAGCCGGCGCTGCAGAGCCTCAAGGACCGCGCTACCCGCAAGGCGCTGTACGAGGCCTCGTGGAACCGCGCCGAACTGGGCAACGCCGACGACACCCGCGACATCATCGAGCAGCTCGCGCAGATCCGCGCGCAGGAGGCCAAGCTGTTGGGCTTCCCGAACTACGCCGCGTGGACGTTGCAGGACCAGATGGCGAGGACGCCGGAAACGGTGATGAAGTTCCTGGACAAGCTGGCGCCCGCCGCGGTGGCCCGCGCCAAGCAGGAGGCCGCCGAGATCCAGGCGCAGATCGACAAGGACCAGGCCGCGCTGCACCAGCCCACCTTCAAGCTGCAGCCGTGGGACTGGCAGTACTACGCCGAGCAGGTGCGCAAGGCCAAGTACGACCTCGACGAGTCGCAGATCAAGCCGTACTTCGAACTGAACAACGTGCTGCAGAACGGCGTGTTCTACGCCGCCAACCAGCTCTACGGCCTCACCTTCAAGGAACGCCACGACATCCCGGTGTACAACCCGGACGTGCGCGTGTTCGAGGTGTTCGACAAGAACGGCAAATCGCTGGCGCTGTGGTACTGCGACTACTTCAAGCGCGACAACAAGCAGGGCGGCGCCTGGATGGACAACTTCGTCCAGCAGTCCAAGCTGCTCGGCACCAAGCCGGTGATCTACAACGTCGCCAACTTCACCAAGCCCGCGGCGGGCCAGCCGGCGCTGCTGTCGTGGGATGACGTGATCACCATGTTCCACGAGTTCGGTCACGCCCTGCACGGCATGTTCGCCGACGAGGAGTACCCGAGCCTGTCCGGCACCGCCACCGCGCGCGACTTCGTGGAGTTCCCCTCGCAGTTCAACGAGCACTGGGCCAGCGATCCCAAGGTGTTCGCCCACTTCGCCAAGAACTACCAGACCGGCGCGCCGATGCCGCAGGCCCTGGTGGACAAGATGCGCAAGGCCGGCAAGTTCAACAGTGGCTACGACATGACCGAGCTGGTCGCCGCCGCCATGCTCGACATGAACTGGCACATGCTCGGCGCCGACGCGCCCAAGCAGGATGCCGACAAGTTCGAGGACGCGTCGCTGAAGAAGGATGGCGTGGACCTGAGCTACGTGCCGCCGCGCTATCGCTCGAGCTATTTCCTGCACATCTGGAGCAACGGCTATTCCGCCGGCTACTACGCCTACCTGTGGACGCAGATGCTCGCCGACGACGCCTTCGCGGACTTCCAGCAGCATGGCGGCCTGACCGCCCAGAACGGCCAGCGCTTCCGCGACATGATCCTGTCGCGCGGCAACACCGAGGAACTGTCCAAGCTCTACAAGGACTGGCGTGGCCAGGATCCCAGCATCGAGCCGATGCTGGTCTACCGCGGTTTGAAGGACGCGCCGAAGAAGAAGTGAGGCGTTGTTTCCTGCCCACGAAAAAGGCCGGCATCGCCGGCCTTTTTCGTGGGGAGATCAGTACGCGAATTCCTTGAACACCGGGTCCACGCTGCCGCCCCACGCGCCATGGAACAGCTCCAGCTTGCGTTCGGCCGGAGTCTGGCCGGCCTCGACGATCTCGAGCAGCGGTTCGAGGTAGATGCGTTCGTCGGCGTTGTTGCGGTTGAGCCTGGCGCGGCGGGCCAGACCGTGGGCGGCGATCTTCAGCGTCTCGCGGGCCAGGTCGAGCACGCTGCCCTGGCGGAAGGGCAGCTTCAGCGCGTGTTTGGGCACACCGTTGCGCAGGGCATGTCGCTCGGCCATGGAGAAATCCTTGACCAGGTCCCAGGCCGCATCCAGCGCTTCGTCGTCGTAGAGCAGGCCGACCCAGAGCGCGGGCAGCGCGCACAGGCGGTTCCAGGGGCCGCCGTCGGCGCCGCGCATCTCCAGGTACTGCTTGAGCCGCACCTCGGGGAAGGCGGTGGTGAGGTGGTCGGCCCAGTCCTTCATGGTGGCCTTCACGCCCGGCAGCACGGGCAGTTCGCCGGCCATGAAGCGCCTGAAGTCCTGCCCGGCGAGATCGATGTAGCGGCCATCCTGGTAGCTGAAATACATCGGCACGCCCAGCGCATAGTCCACGTAGCGCTCGTAGCCGAAGCCATCCTCGAACACGAAGTCGAGCATGCCCGTGCGGTCGGCGTCGGTGTCCTCCCACACGTGCGAGCGGTAGGAGAGGTAGCCGTTTGGACGGCCATCCGTGAACGGCGAATCGGCGAACAACGCCGTGGCGACGGGTTGCAGGGCCAGGCTGGCGCGGAACTTCTTCACCATGTCCGCTTCGCTGGAGAAATCGAGGTTCACCTGCACGGTGCAGGTGCGGGTCATCATGTCCAGGCCGAGGCCGCCGACCTTGGGCATGTATTCGCGCATGATCTTGTAGCGGCCCTTGGGCATCCACGGCATCTCGTCGCGGCGCCACTTCGGCTGGAAGCCCATGCCGAGGAAGCCCAGCCCCATGCCATCGGCCACCGAGCGCACTTCCTCCAGATGACTGTTCACCTCGCAACAGGTCTGGTGGATGGTCTCCAGTGGCGCACCGGAGAGCTCGAGCTGGCCGGCGGGTTCCAGCGTGATGTTGGCCTTGCCGCGGATGAGCGCCACGGGCAGCTCGCCTTCGCGCGCGATTTCCCATCCATGCCGTGCGGCGATGCCCTCCAGCAGCGCACGGATGCCACGCTCGCCTTCGTACGCGGGTGGCCGCAGGTCGTCGTTGCGGAAACCGAACTTTTCGTGCTCGGTGCCGATGCGCCAGGCCTCGCGCGGCTTCTCGCCGGCGGCGACATAGTCGACCAGTTGCTGGCGCCCTTCGATGGGCGTGCTCTTGACGGCGCTGGGGATGGACACGGGCACGGCCTCGCTGAGTGAGTCACCGACTATGGAGGCGTCGCGCGGCCACGAAAAGGGGTTGACAGAAAATATTTGTACGAGGCGGTACAGGTGTGGGCCGGGCCGACCTCAGTGAGAGTCGTAGGCCGGGCAGGCCAGGCGTTGCAGCAGTGCACCGGGCAGGTGCCGGCGGCGACCGATGCTGGCCAGCGTGGCGCCGGGCTTGCGGATCAGCCGGTCGTCCGCACAGGCATCGGCGCCGTGGTCGAGCAGGTGTTGCACGATCTCAGCGTGGCCGCCGATGACGGCCGTGGTCAAGGCGTCGCCCACGCCGGGAGCCTCCCGCGCCATGGTGTTGGCGTGATGGCGCAGCAGCACGTCCAGCGTGGCCACGTCGTCGCACAGGGCAGCCAGCGGCAGGGCCGGACCGACGAGGTTCCCGCTATTGCCCATGAGGCCGGCCGACTGGAACGCTGCCAAGGCCTTGGGGCCGAAACGCGGATCGTGTGCCATGTCGCTCACGGTCTGCTGGTAGAAGCCGCTCTTGAACGGCGGCAGCCGCACCGGTGCATCCGCATCGGCGCCATCGGCCAGCAGGCCATCGACCACGGCGGGTCGGAACGTATTGGCTGCGGTAATCATGGCGACCTGGCGCCAGTGCGCCTGCTCGTGCGGCGGCAGTGCGGCAAGACCTTGCCGCACCTGCGGCAGCTTGCCGTCGATGGCGTCGAGCATCACGGCGGCCACAGCGGGCGGTGCGTCGTAGAGATCGTGTTGCCAGAGTTCGCGGACCGCGGGCATCGTTTGCCGGCAGAGGTTGGTGGTGGGGACCGGCTCCTGGGCGAAGGCGGGCTGCATCACGTAAAGCGCGCAGGCGAGCAGGGCGAGACGAGCGAGCATTCCGTGTTTCCTCGCATCAGGTATCGCCAGCATGGAACCTGTCGCAAGCCGCGGCAAGCGGATACGACAAGGCAGGCGCGTGGCCGGCCTTGGTGCGGTGGACGGGTGGTGCGTCGGGGCCAGAGCCTGTGCTGGATACCCGGAAAGGGCTGTCCTGCCCTCTCCGGGCTCGCCGGTTTCGGGCATGGCCCGAAACCGGCTCCGTCGCTCGATCTCGATGCGATCGAGCGGCGAGCGCGCCGTCCATGGCGCGCTAAGGGCTGGCTGAGCCAGCCCTTAGCGCTTCATCGAGTTGAAGAACTCGTCGTTGGACTTGGTGTTCTTCATCTTGTCGAGCATGAATTCCATCGCGGCCAGCTCGTCCATCGGATGCAGCAGTTTGCGCAGGATCCAGATCTTGGCCAGCATGTCAGGGTCGATCAGCAGGTCCTCGCGGCGGGTGCCGGAGCGGTTGATGTCGATCGCCGGGTAGACGCGCTTTTCGGAGATGCGGCGGCTCAGGTGCACTTCCATGTTGCCGGTGCCCTTGAACTCCTCGTAGATCACCTCGTCCATCTTGCTGCCGGTGTCGATCAGCGCAGTGGCGATGATGGTGAGGCTGCCGCCTTCCTCGACGTTGCGCGCGGCGCCGAAGAAGCGCTTCGGGCGCTGCAGCGCATTGGCGTCCACGCCGCCGGTGAGCACCTTGCCGGAGCTCGGCACCACGGTGTTGTAGGCACGGGCCAGGCGGGTGATCGAGTCGAGCAGGATCACCACGTCCTTCTTGTGCTCGACCAGGCGCTTGGCGCGCTCGATCACCATCTCGGCGACCTGCACGTGGCGCACGGCCGGTTCGTCGAAGGTGGAGGAGATGACCTCGGCGCGCACGGTGCGGGCGATCTCGGTCACTTCCTCCGGGCGCTCGTCGACCAGCAGGATGATCAGGTGCGCTTCGGGGTGGTTGTACTGGATCGCCTGGGCGATGTTCTGCAGCATCATCGTCTTGCCCGACTTGGGCTGGGAGACGATCAGGCCGCGCTGGCCCTTGCCGATCGGCGCGACCAAGTCGAGGATGCGGCCGGTGATGTCCTCGCTCGAACCGTTGCCGCGCTCCAGCTTGTAGGCCTTGCGCGGAAACAGCGGGGTGAGGTTCTCGAACAGCATCTTGTTCTTCGACGCCTCCGGCGGATCGCCGTTGATGTCGTCGACGCGCAGCATGGCGAAGTAGCGCTCGCCTTCCTTGGGATGACGCACGCGCCCGGTGATGTAGTCGCCGTTGCGCAGGTTGAAGCGGCGGATCTGGCTGGGGCTGACGTAGATGTCGTCGGGACCGGCCAGGTAGCTTTCGTCGGCCGAGCGCAGGAAGCCGAAGCCGTCCTGCAGGATTTCCAGCACACCCTCGGCCCAGATGCCGCCGCCGGAGCGGGCATGCGCCTTCAGGATCGAGAAGATCACGTCCTGCCGGCGCGCACGCGCCACGCCCTCGCGGATGCCCAGCGACTCGGCATAGGCAATCAGCTGCGGCGCCTTCATGCGCTTCAGCTCGGTGAGGTTGATCAGGCGGTCGTCCGCGCCCGGATCGGCGTTGTCGTCGTCCACCGGCAGGCCGTGCGGGTTGTTGTAGCGCGGGCTGTTGCCGCCGCCGTTGCCGCCCTGCTGCTGGCGTTGCTGGTTGCGCTCGTGGCGCCGGCGCCGGCCGCGTCCTTCGCGGTCGTTGCGGTTGTTCTGGCCCGGCTGCTGCGGATTCTGCGGCTGCCCGCCCTCGCGCGCCTCGGGCGCGGTAGGGGATTCGCCGGCGGGCGCGGTGGCTGCCGGCGGCGTGGTTGCCGGTGCGGGCGCGGGCGCAGGTGCGGCGGCCTCGAACAGCGGTGCGGTGGTTGCGGCTGCTGCGGCCGCCTCGCCGGCGGGCTTGGCGCCGCGCGACTGGCGGCGCGGGGCGCGCGGGCGCGATTCGGTCGCGTTCTCGGCGCCGCCGGCGTCGTTCGGGGTGGTGCTATCGGTATCGGACACGGGCAATCCTCGCGGGGCGCCGTTGGAAACAGGAGGGAGGTGTGTGCGTCGCGCCAGCGGGGCGCAGGGGGATCAGGAAAATCCCGACGGACGCATGGAATCTAGCACCCGCCGCGCGTGGCCGTAAAGCACTGCGCGCGGCGGACGGCAAAGCGGCGATCAGATCGCCTTGTCGATCATCTGGGTCAGCTGGCCCTTGCTCACGGCGCCGATCTGGGTGGCCTCGACCTTGCCGTTCTTGAACACCATCAGGGTGGGGATGCCGCGCACGCCGTAGGTGCGGGGGGTCTTCTGGTTGTGGTCGATGTTGATCTTCACGACGCGCAGCTTGCCCTGGTACTGGCCGGCCAGTTCGTCGAGGATCGGTGCGATGGCCTTGCACGGGCCACACCATTCGGCCCAGAAGTCCAGCAGCACGGGGGTTTCCGACTGCAGCACTTCCTGCTCGAAGGCGTCGTCGCTCACATGGGTAATCAGGTCGCTCACCGGGATCTCCGAAAAGAGGTGCGAAAGGATGGTTCGGCGACCGCGCGGCCGGCTTCGGCTACACTGGGCCGCCCAAGAAGCGCGGGTCGAACCGGAAAGAGGGGCTTGGCCATCGCGGCCTGGTACCTCATTGCAACGTAACTCGGGGCGCGATTCAAGCGATTCAAGGGCGGCAACGGACGGCTCCGTTGACATAGGCGAGGCGACTCCTGCGGTTGCGCCCGGGTTCGTCGAGTCCTTTCGCCTATGCCAGCGGGGCTGCCGGTTGCGTCGCCATCGACCCGGCGCCCTGCTTTGCCATGCGCCGCACATCCCCACCGCTCCGCAAGCGACTCCCGCTACGGAGCCGGGCCAGCCCATCGTGCCTGCGCCCGCATCCACCGGCCTATCTCATCCATGTCGCAAACCGTACTGACCGATACCTTCTATACCAACTTCGACCTCCATCCGTTGCTGCAGCAGGGCCTTGCCGAGGCGGGGTTCATCCGCTGCACCCCGATCCAGGAATTGACCCTGCCGGTGGCGCTCGCCGGCCGTGACGTCGCCGGCCAGGCGCAGACCGGCACCGGCAAGACCTGTGCCTTCCTGGTCGCCGTGATGAACCGCCTGTTGACCACCCCCGCGGTGGCCGAGCGCAAGGACAACGACCCACGCGCGCTGGTGATCGCGCCGACCCGCGAGCTGGCCATCCAGATCGACAAGGACGCCCGCGCCATCGGTGCCCGCACCGGGCTCAAGACCGCGCTGATCTACGGCGGCGTGGACTACGACAAGCAGCGCCAGCAGCTGCACGACGGCTGCGACATCATCATCGCCACGCCCGGCCGACTGCTCGACTACTACAAGCAGCAGGTGTTCGGCTTCAACGGCGTCGAAGTGATGGTGATCGACGAAGCCGACCGCATGTTCGACCTCGGCTTCATCAAGGATGTGCGCTTCATCTTCCGCCGCCTGCCGGCGCGCGAGCAGCGCCAGGTGCTGCTGTTCTCCGCCACGCTGAGCCACCGCGTGCTGGAGCTGGCCTACGAGCACATGCACAACGCCGAGAAGCTGGTGGTGGAGAGCGACAACGTCACCGCCGACAAGGTGCGCCAGGTGGTGTACTTCCCGGCCAAGGAGGAGAAGCTGCCGCTGCTGCTGAACCTGATCGACAAGCACCAGCCCAAGCGCAGCATCATCTTCGTCAACACCAAGGCGGCCGCCGAGCGCGTCACCGAGCGCGTGAAGCGGCATGGCTGCCGCGTCGGTGCGATCTCCGGCGACGTGCCCCAGCTCAAGCGCCAGAAGTTGCTGCAGCGCTTCCAGGATGGCCAGCTCGACATCCTGGTGGCCACCGACGTGGCCGCACGCGGCCTGCACATCCCCGCGGTCAGCCATGTCTTCAATTACGACCTGCCGCAGGACGCCGAGGACTACGTGCACCGCATCGGCCGCACGGCCCGCCTGGGCGCCGAGGGTGATGCGATCAGCTTTGCCTGCGACCTGTACGCGATGAGTCTGCCCGACATCGAGGCCTACATCGGCCAGAGCATCCCGGTGGCGGCGATCGAGCCGGAGCTGCTGGTGATGCCGAAGCCGCGCGAGGTGGATGCCGAGTTCGCTGCCAACGCCGCCGCCGACAGCGCCGCGTTCGGTGATCGCGTCGAGCCGCGCCACGACGACAAGAAGGGCGGGCGTTCGCGCCGCGGCGAGCGCAGCGGTGAACGCCCGCCGCGCGAAGGCCGCACGCACGAGCCGCGGCCGCCGCGCGCGCCGCGCGCCGAGCCTGCGGCTGCCGCGGCAGCCGCACCTGCCGCACCCGTGGCGGGCGAGACGGCCACGGGCGAGGGCGAGCGCAAGCGCCGCCGCCGTCGCGGTGGCCGCAACCGCCGGCGCGAGGGCGGCGAGGCGGTGGCCAACGCCGTGCAGGGGCAGTCGCCATCGTCCGTCGCCGAGGGCGGCCGGGCTTCGCGTGGCGAGCGGCGACCCGCACGCGAACAGCATGCGGCGGAGGCGGCGCGCCCGTCGCGTCAGGTGGCGGCGACCGCGGCCGAGCCTGCGCATCCGAACAAGCCCAGCCTGTTCCGTCGCCTGACGCGACTGTTCACCGGGCGTTGATCGCGCGCGCGTCGCCGGGCTGAACCGGCGACGCGCGCGTTTGTGTTTGCGGGGCCACCTCGCGCGCTGCTTCCCTTATCCTTGTTGCCGTTACGACAGGCGGGGGTGGCGCGCGGTGATCCAGTTCGACCAGGTGAGCAAGCACTACGAGGGCGGCCACGAGGCGCTCTCGCAGCTTTCCTTCACCGTGCCAACGGGCGAAATGGCCTTCGTCACCGGCCATTCCGGCGCGGGCAAGAGCACCCTGCTCAAACTGCTTGGCGTGATCGAGCGGCCCAGCCACGGCACGATCACGGTGGATGGCCAGAACCTCGCCAAGGTGCGCGGACGCGGCATTCCCAGGCTGCGCCAGCGCATCGGCATGGTGTTCCAGAACCACCGCCTGCTGATGGACCGCACGGTGTTCGCCAATGTCGAGCTGCCATTGACCATCGCCGGCATCGCACAGCAGGAGCGCGGACGGCGCGTGCGCGCGGCGCTCGAGAAGGTGGGCCTGCTTTCGTACGAGCGCCAGTTGCCGGCCACCTTGTCGACCGGCGAGCAGCAGCGCGTGGGGATTGCCCGCGCCATCGTGGCGCGGCCGTCGCTGCTGATCGCCGATGAACCCACCGGCAACCTCGACCCGCAGCTCGCGCTGGAGATCATGGGACTGTTCGCCGAATTCCAGCAGGTGGGCACCACGGTGCTGATCGCCAGCCACGACCTGCCGCTGATCAAGCGCATGCGCAAGCGGGTGGTGGTGCTCGACCATGGCCGCCTGGTGGCCGACCTTGCCGCGGAGGAGGTGCTGTGAACACGGATAACGCCGCGTCCGCGCGCAACGATCCCGGCCGCAGCCGCAGCATGTCGAGCTGGCGCGAACACCATGCCTGGAGCGCGGCGGACAGCCTGCGGCGGCTCGCCGCGCGCCCGCTGGGTAGCCTGCTCACCATCGCAGTGATGGGCCTGGCACTGGCGCTGCCGCTGGCGTTCTACCTGCTGCTCGGCAACGTGCAGCAGATGGGCCGCGCGCTGGGCCAGGACCAGGCGGTCAATGTCTTCCTGCAGGCCGACCAGGGCGAATCGCAGGCGCAGTTGCTGGCGAAACAACTGGGCGAGCGCCCCGACGTGGCGTCGGTGACGATCAAGACGCCGCAGCAGGGGCTCAACGAACTGGCGAAGTTGCAGGGCTTCTCCGGCGCGCTCGATGCGCTGGACCAGAACCCGCTGCCCTACGTGCTGATGGTGCAGCCCAGGCCGGGGCTGGATGCGCCCGCGGTGGGGCGATTGGTGAGCGACCTGCACGACATGCGCAGCGTGGCCCAGGTGCAGGACAGCGGCAGCTGGCGGCAACGGCTGGACGCCCTGCTCGGCGTGGGCGAGCGCGTGGTGCTGGCGCTGGCGCTGATGCTGGCGCTGGCCGCGCTGCTGGTAGTGGGCAACACGGTGCGGGTGGACATTGCCAGCCGCAGCGAGGAGATCGCCGTGCTGCTGCTGGTGGGGGCCAGCGGCGCCTTCGTGCGTCGGCCCTATCTGTACGCCGGCATCTGGTACGGCCTGTTCAGCGGGATGCTCGCCGCGCTGCTGGCGTTGGCGATCGAATTCGCGCTGAGCGGACCGGTGGCGCAGTTGAGCCAGGCCTATGATGGCAAGCTGCAGCTCGGCGGCCTGCCGTTGTGGCTGCTGGCGGCCGTGCCGCTGGCCGCCGCGGTGCTGGGTTGGCTGGGCGCGCGGCTGGTCAGCGCGTGGCAGCTGCGCAAGGCGGTCTGAGTGGGGCGCAGAGGGCGAGGGGCATGAGCACCAACATCAGCAATCGTTCGGTCGGCACGGCGCCACGCGTGCTGGTGGTGGACGGTTCCCGCATGGTGCGGCAGATGATCGCCCGCGTACTCACCGCCGAGCTGCCGGGTGTGGAAGTGGTCGGTTGCGGCAGCGGCAACGAGGCGCAGCAGCTGCTGGGCGAAGGCGTGTTCGATTTCATCACCGTCGCGCTGCGGCTGCCCGACATGGACGGCCTCGAACTCGCGCGTTTCGTGCGCGAGTCGGCACCGCAGACCTACGTGCCCATCGTGGTGGTCTCCGGTGATGTGGACGACCGCCTGCACCGGCGCACGCTCGGCGAGGACGTCACCGACTACTTCGACAAGTCGCTGGGCTTCCAGGCGCTGGCCGAATTCATCCGCGGCTACGTGTGCCCCGAGGGCACGGCCGAGGGTGAGATCCTGTACGTCGAGGACAGCCGCGTGGTGGCGCTGGCCACCCGTCGCATGCTGGAAAAATACGGCCTTACCGTGCACCACGTGGTCAGCGTCGAGGATGCGTTGGCCATGCTGGAAACCGCCAGGGTGCGCGGCGAAGTGGGCGCCGACGTGGTGCTTACCGACGTCAGCCTGAAAGGCGAGCTCACCGGTGGCGACCTGCTGGAACGCATCCGCAAGGACTTCGGCTACGGCAAGGGCCGACTGCCGGTGCTGGTGATGACCGGCGACGAAAACCCTGCCAACCAGGCCGCGCTGATCAAGGCCGGCGCCAACGACCTGGTGGAAAAGCCGGTCGACGAAAAGCTGCTGCTCACCAAGCTGCTGTTCCAGCTGCGCGTGGCCCGGCATCTGCGCCAACGCGGTGCCGCCGCGTGAGCGAGGTGCGTCTCGAAGACTCGTGGAAGGCACGCATCGGCGCCTATCTGGAGCGTCCGGAGATGCAGGCGCTGGCCAGCTTCCTGCGTACCGAGAAGCGCGCCGGCAAGGTGATCTACCCGCCGGGGCCGGAGATTTTCAACGCCTTCGCGCACACGCCGTTCGATGCCGTGCGCGTGGTGATCCTCGGCCAGGATCCCTACCACGGTCCCGGGCAGGCACACGGCCTGTGCTTCTCGGTGCGCCCGGGCGTGCCGGCGCCGCCTTCGCTGGTGAACATCTTCAAGGAAATCCAGCGCGACCTCGGTGTCGCGCCGCCCGACCATGGCTGTCTCACGCCCTGGGCCGACCGCGGCGTACTGTTGCTCAATGCGGTGCTCACGGTGGAGCGGGGCCTGGCCGCCTCGCACCAGGGCAAGGGTTGGGAAGGCTTTACCGACGCCGCCATCGACGCGCTCAACCGCGAGCGCGAAGGGCTGGTGTTCATGCTCTGGGGCAGCTACGCCCAGCGCAAGGGTCAGCTGATCGACACGCGCCGGCACTGCGTGCTGAAAAGCGTGCATCCTTCGCCGCTGTCGGCGCATCGGGGCTTTCTCGGTTGCGGGCATTTCTCTGCCGCCAACCGATATCTCGAAGGGCGCGGGCAGGCACCGATCGACTGGTCGTTGCCGCCGCGCACCGCCTTGCCGGGTTGACCGGTCAGCTGGCGACTTCCGCCCACATACGCAGCAGGTTCGCGTGCGAGCGGCTTACGGCATCGAAGGCCGTACTCTTGCCCTCGCGGCCGAAAATGTCGCGCTTGGCGCTTTCCAGGTCCCACAGCAGTTCGCGGCGTGCCGGGTCGCGCACCATGCTCTGCACCCAGATGATGGCCGCGTCGCGCACCCCGCGGGTGACCGGGTTGACGTGATGCAGGGTATTGGCCGGGTAGGCAATGGCCGCGCCGGCGTCCAGCTTGAACTTGTATTCCATGCCGCCGCTGGCGTGCGTCACCAGATCGCCGCCGTCATAACTGTTCGGATCGGCCAGGAACACGGTGATCGCGATGTCGGTGCGTACCGCATTGCCCAGGCCGCCCATGATCGGGGAGTCGACGTGCGCGCCGTACTCCATGCCACCGGCGTAGCGGTTGAACAGGGGTTGGGTGTTTGCCGCCGGCAGCAGTGCCGCCTGCAGCAGGGCGTGGCGCTGGAAGGCGTTGCGCACGATGCCGGCCATTCGCCCGTAGCTCGCGCTGCCCGGGTCGATCTGCTGGTTCTTCTTCACGGTGCGCGCCGACCAGCCGGCCGTGGCGGCGCCGTCGACGAAGGGGGCGGACGGCAGCTCGGCGCGCAGCGTGGCCAGTTCCTGCGCGGTCAGCATATCGGGTACACAGATGATCAAGCGGGATCCCCCGGTGGCGTGTCCCCGCATTGTAGTGAGCGCGGACCTCATCCTGCGACCGCCGGGGGCCCTGCCGAACGGCTCATGTACGGTGTCGCTGTCGGGCGCAGTTGTCGAGATCCCTTAACGGTGTCAGCTGGCTCTAACCCTATGATGTGCAGAAATTTTCCCTTGCGCTGTCACTGTGGAACACCTGCGCTACTGACAGATTCAGGGGTGCAAAACGGTCGCACTGACCGCTTTAAGGGTACTTCCTGCTGGTGCGCTTATCGCCGTCAACGCTGGGCGTGACCATCCGATAGCCCATGGCACGGTATCCGCGTTGACGTTTGTCCCACATCCGAAGCAAGGCGGGATGCCCCGTATCGACGAAGTCGATCACGCGCACATCGGTCTTGCTAGCGTGTTCGCGGTGTAGCCGGCCAGCATACTGCTGCAGCGTACCCTTCCACGATACCGGCATCGCCAGAATCAACGTGTCGAGCGGGGGATGGTCAAAGCCTTCACCCACCAGTTTGCCCGTAGCGAGCAAAATGCGGGGCTCGTCCGTTGGCAAAGCTTCGAGCTCCGTGACTGACTTAGCTCGCTGCTTCTTCGACATCCGACCGTGCAGGATGAGGGGCGCGGGCACCTTGCCAAGCAGAGCCGTGGCAATGGCATCGAGGTGATCGGTGCGCTCGGTCAGCACCAGCACCTTGCGGCCTTGTACAAAAGCATCTTGGATCGCCACCGCAATCGCCGCCGTCCGGCCGGGATCGCTAGCGAGATGGCGAAACACATCCTGTATGCCTGTCTCCTGGGGTAGGTCAATGGGCGCATCCAGAAAATGCGGACTGACTTCCAAGTCGTGCGGCGCGGTCGCCGGTTGAGTGGCGGTGTATCGCGTCGGACCGCACTGCATAAAAACGATTGGTTGCTGACCATCCCGCCGGATCGGCGTGGCAGTCAATCCGAGCACGTACCTCGCCTTGACCCTTTTCAGGATCGCATCGAAGGACACGGCGCCGACGTGATGGCATTCATCGACGACAACATGCCCATAGCCTTCAACCAACGCGTTGACTTGGCCGTGTCGCGACAACGACTGAATCACAGCGATATCGATCTTGCCAGTCGGCTTGGCCTTGCCGCCACCGATCGTGCCGACCACGCCTTTACCGACACCAAGGAATGATTGAAGCCGCTCCTGCCATTGCTTGAGTAGCTCAGTGCGATGAACCAGCACCAAGGTATTGACGCCACGCCTAGCAATCAGGGCTGCTGCCGTGACGGTTTTGCCGAAGGCCGTGGGTGCACACAACACGCCCGAATCGTGCTGCAACATGGCTGCGGCTGCCGCTTCCTGATCGGCACGCAGCGCCCCTGCGAAAGCCACCTCGATCGGCAGGCCCCCATAGCGTTCGTCTTGCAGGCTGCACTGGATACCGTTGACCGCAAACAGCTCCTTGACCGCATCCAGGCAGCCACGCGGCAGCCCGATATGCTGAGGATAATTCTCCGCGCAGCCAATAACGCGTGGCTTGTCCCACACCGCAAAGCGCATGGCTTGCGCCTTGTAGAACTCGGGGTTCTGGAAGGCAGCCAAACGGATCAGACGATTGGTCAATGATTGCGGAAGTTGCGCCTTCTCGATGTAAACGAGGTTGGCCAAGGTCACCGCGAGCGATGCCGGCAGCGGCCCAGCCAGCTTCTTGGGTGGCGATGTCGACTGCTTCCAGGGCTCCTTGTGATCTTCCTCATCGATAAACGTCACATCCAATGGATGCACGCCACCCGTTGCGCGAAGAATGATCGGCGCTATGTCATTCATCGGCAGAGGACTGATCGAAGCCAGGTAGGCCCACTGGTCAGGGTATGGGTGGAGCATCCGATCCACGAACCTGATTAGCCCTGATCCTCAGCCATGGAAATTGCTAGCCATCCGCAAGACCGGCTCTGCATGGGGCTTGCACAGCATCATGGCGCGAGCCAGACGCGGCAGCATCTCGCGCAGTC
>JAJZET010000263.1 GCA_021805685.1 Pseudomonadota bacterium | reverse complement strand
TGCTAAACAGCCTGCTGATCTCCGCTGGCATCGCGCTGGTGTCGTTGATGTTCAACCTGATGGCGGGCTATGCCTTCGCCAAGCTCCGCTTCGCCGGGCGCGAACGGCTGTTCCGCGCGCTGCTCGGCCTGCTGGTGGTGCCGGCGCAGGTGGCGATGCTGCCGCTGTTCCTGATGTTCAAGTACGCCGGCCTGGTGGACACCTATGTGGGCGTGATGCTGCCGGGCATGGCGTCAGTGCTGGGCATCTTCCTGGTGCGCCAGTATGCGCGCGGCCTGCCCGATGAGTTGCTGGAGGCGGCGCGCATCGACGGCGCCGGTGAGCTGCACATCTTCGTACGCATCGTATTGCCGCTGCTGCGGCCGGTGGTGGCGACGCTGGCGATCCTCACCTTCCTCACCGCATGGAACGACTTCATGTGGCCGCTGATCGAGCTGACCGGGCAGGGCCACTACACGCTGCCGCTGGGGCTGGCCTCGCTAGCGCGCGAGCACACCGAGGGCACCGAGCAGATGATGGCCGGCTCGGTGCTCACCGTGCTGCCGGTGCTGGTGCTGTTCCTTTCCATGCAGCGGCATTACCTGGATGGGTTGCTGATGGGGAGCGTGAAGGGATGAGGGCGTATTTGCCCTTTGTCTTGTCGCCAGCGACAGAGAGGTTTCGTCCGCCTGCCGGCGGCCGAGCTACTTCTCTTTTGCTTGTCCAAAAGAGAAGTAGCCAAGAGAAAACGACACCCCGGTTGGCGCTTGCCGGGCATCGTGCCCGGCAAGTCCGTGAGGCGGTGCCGGGCTTTTCGGCCGGGCTCCTGCCCGGTCGAAAAGGCGAGGCCCTCCCTGGCCTCGCCCGCTACGCGGCCTTGTCGTCCCCGCCTCACCGCCGCCCAGGGGCCCCACAAGAGCAGGCGCGCATCGTGCGTGCCAGAAGCAACAGCAGCGCATCGCAAGCTTGCAGGTCATCTCTCCCCCCTGCGTGCGGAGAAAGGCTGGGGTGGGGTGCTTTTGCTTCTGCGCGCCGGGAGCGCGCTGCTCTACCCGGGGTCCCTATGGCGCGGCGGACGGGTGGCGGAAAGTCCGCGGGATGGATCGCAGGGATGCGAGCCAGTTTTTCGCCGGCACAGGAGGTGCCGTCGAAAAGCCCCGCCGCCCGCCCGCGCACCCGCAGGGCAGGAGGCCCGGAGGGCGCGCCATCGGGGTGGCCTTTCTCTTGGGTTACTTTCTCTTTGGCCACGCAAAGAGAGAGTGACTCGGGTGCCGGCAGGCGCTCGAAACCGCTTTGTCCTTTGCGGTATTGCAAAACAAAAAACGTTCAATGCGGGCACGCGACAGTAGACAGGCGCGCCTCAACCGATCCGCGCTCCATCCCCCGGATCGAAGAAGTGCAGCCGCTGCGTGGTGATGCCAAGCCGCACCGTCTCGCCCGGTACGCAGGCGATCCCCGGCGGTGTGCGCGCGACCAGTGCCGAATCCCCGTGACGCAGGTTGAGGAAGACCTCGTTGCCCACCGGTTCCAGCACTTCCAGTCGTGCTTCGAAAGCGGCGGCTGGATCGTCTGCCGCGAGCGGGCGCAGGTCTTCCGGTCGCACGCCGAGCACCACTTCGCGATCGCGCCAGCCGGCGAGCGCGGCGGCTTGCGGCGGTGCGCCGAGCGGGATGTTGCCCGCGGCGGTGGCCAGCGCGAGGCCATGGTCGGCATGCAGCGTGCCGCGCAGCAGGTTCATCGCCGGGCTGCCGAGGAAGCCGGCGACGAACAGGTTGGCGGGGCGCTCGTAGAGCCCCATCGGCGTGTCGATCTGCTGGATCGCGCCCTGGTCGAACACCACGATGCGCTGCCCCAGCGTCATCGCCTCGACCTGGTCGTGCGTGACGTAGACCATGGTGGTGCCGAAGCGGCGATGCAGCCGTGCGATTTCCACGCGCATCGACAGGCGCAAGCGCGCATCGAGGTTGGACAGCGGCTCGTCGAGCAGGAACACGGCGGGCTGGCGCACCATCGCGCGGCCCAGCGCCACGCGCTGCCGCTGGCCGCCGGACAGCGCGGCGGGACGCGCATCCAGCCGCTGATCCAGTTCCAGCAGGCGCGCTACCTCGCCCACGCGCTGTGCGATTTCCGCGCGCGGCATGCCGCGCAGGCGCAGGCCGAAGCCGAGGTTCTCGGCCACCGTCATGTGCGGATAGAGCGCGTAGTTCTGGAACACCATCGCGATGTCGCGATCCTTCGGCGCCACGTCGTTCACCACGCGGCCGCCGATGCGCAGCGTGCCGGCACTGATGCTTTCCAGCCCGGCGATCATGCGCAGCAGCGTGGTCTTACCGCAGCCGGACGGGCCGACCAGCACCAGCAGCTCGCCGTCGGCGATGTCGAAGCTGGCGCCGACCACGCCGACATGGCCATTGGGGTAGACCTTGCGCACGTGGTCGAGACTGACGGTGGCCATCGGCGTTGTGCGCTCCGTGAGGATTGTCGCGATACGGTGAGCGCTGTCATGGGCAAAGGCGTGCATCCCGGGACGGCGTTCGGCTATTCTCGGCATGTAAACGGTTACATCAAGCCGCAGTGCGGCATTCGAGAGTTTTGGAATCCATGACGCGACGCTACCGCTTTCCGGACGGCTTCCTCTGGGGCGCGGCCACTTCCGCCTACCAGGTCGAGGGTTCGCCGCTGGCGGACGGCGCCGGTCCCAGCATCTGGCAGCGCTATGCGCACACGCCGGGGATGATGGCGAACGGCGACCACGGCGATATCGCCTGCGACCACTACCGGCGCTACAGGCAGGACGTGCAGCTGATGCGCGCGCTGGGCCTCGGCAGCTACCGCTTCAGCGTGAACTGGGCGCGCGTGCTGCCCGAGGGCACCGGCCGCGTCAATGCGAAAGGGCTGGACTTCTATTCGCGGCTGGTGGATGAGCTGCTGGAAAACGGCATCGCGCCGAACGTCACGCTGTTCCACTGGGACCTGCCGGCGGCGCTGGACGACCGCGGCGGCTGGCTCAACCGCGACATCGCGCACTGGTTCGCCGAGTACGCCGCGACGATGTTCAGGGCGCTGGACGACCGCGTGCCGTACTGGAGCACGCTCAACGAACCGTGGGTGGTGGTGGACGGCGGCTATCTGAACGGCACGCTCGCGCCCGGTCACCGCAGCCCGTTCGAGGCGGCGCTCGTCACGCACAACCTGATGCGGGCCAGCGGGGCGGGCATCCAGGCCTACCGCGCGCATGGCCGGCACGCGATCGGCGTGGTGTTCAATATCGAGCCCAAGTATCCGCATTCCGGCAGCGCGGAAGACCTCGCCGCCACGCGCCGCGCCGACGCCTACATGAACCTGCAGTTCGCCGATCCGGCGCTGCTGGGCAGCTATCCGCCCGAGTTGGCGGAGGTGTACGGCAAGGCGTGGCCGGATTTCCCGGCGGACGACTTCCGGCTGACCAGGCAGCCGGTCGATTTCGTCGGGCTCAACTACTACACCCGCGCCGTGGTCCGGCACGATGCCGGTGCGTTCCCGCTGCGCGCCACCCCGGTGCCGCAGCCGCAGCACACGCGCACGGAAACGGGCTGGGAGGTGTACGAGCAGGGCCTGGTCGACATGCTCACCGGTTTCCGCCAGCGCTACGGCGACATCCCGCTCTACATCACCGAGAACGGTTCCGCGTTCTACGACCCGCCGACGGTGGAGGGCGAGGTGCTGGAGGACCCGCTGCGCGTCGATTACCTGCGCAAGCACCTCAAGGCCGCGCACCGCGCCATCGAGGCCGGCGTGAATCTCCGCGGCTATTACGCATGGTCGCTGATGGACAACCTGGAATGGTCGCTGGGCTACGCCAAGCGCTTCGGCCTGTACCACGTCGATTTCGCCACGCAGAAGCGCACGCCGAAGGCCAGTGCGAAGTACTACGCCCGGGTGATCGAGAGCCATGGCGGCGTACTGGACGAATCCTGAAAACGAAGATGCGCCGCGGCGCGGAGGGAACGAAATGAAACACACGAAGAAGATGCCGCAGCGTGCCGTGCTGGGTTTGTTCGCAGCCTGCCTGTGCGCCATTGGCGCCGTCCATGCGGCTCCCGTCGCCAGCGACGACGTGCGGATCGCGGTGGACGCGAAGGCGCCGGGTACGCCGTTCCCCCATTACTGGGAGCAGATGTTCGGCTCCGGCCGCGCGGTGCTGGCGTTGCGCGACGATTACCGCAAGGACCTCACCGAGGTGAAGCAGGCCACCGGCTTCGGCTACGTGCGCTTCCACGGCATCTTCGACGACGACGTGGGCCTGTTCCACCTGGGCAGGAACGGCCAGCCGTTCTACAACGCGGCCGACAAGTCGGGCAAGGACGCCCAGCCCGTCTACAACTTCTCCTATGTGGACCAGATCTACGACGGCCTGCTGGCGCGCGGCGTGCGCCCGTTCGTGGAGCTGGGCTTCATGCCGGACGACATGACCTCGGACCCCAAGGCGATCCAGGATTTCTGGTACCACCCCAACGTGGCGCCGCCGAAGGACTACGCGCTGTGGGACGGCATGATCCGCGCCTTCGCGCAGCACCTGATCGCGCGCTACGGCATCGACGAAGTGTCCAAGTGGTACTTCGAGGTGTGGAACGAGCCGAACATCGGCTTCTGGGCCGGCCATCCGAAGATGGCCACCTACTACACGCTCTATGACCACACCGCGCGCGCGCTGAAGTCGGTGAGCCCGCGCCTGCGCGTGGGCGGCCCCGCCACGGCGCAGGCGGCGGAGGTCACCGATTTCCTCAAGCACGTGCACGAAGCCAACGTGCCGGTGGATTTCGTCAGCACCCACGTCTACGGCGACGACACCGCGGCCAACGTGTTCCACACCCGCGAGAACATCTCGCGCAAGGACATGGTCTGCCGTGCGGTGGACAAGGTGCACAAGGAAGTGCTGGCTTCGCCGTATCCGAAGCTGCCCTTCATCATGAGCGAGTTCAACGCCTCCTACGCCAACCTGCCCAACGTCACCGACACGGTGTACATGGGCCCGTGGCTGGCCAACACCATCCGCGCCTGCGCGGGCAAGGTGGACGCGATGAGCTACTGGTCGTTCTCCGACGTGTTCGAGGAGGGCGGCGTGGTGCGCTCGCCGTTCTACGGTGGCTTCGGCCTGATCGCCGAGGACCGCATCCCCAAGCCGTCCTTCAACGCGTTCGCGATGCTGCACAAGCTGGGTGACGTGCGCCTGCCGGTGTCGTCCGATTCGGCGCTTGCCACCCGCCGCGCCGACGGCACCCTGGTGCTGGCCTTGTGGAACTACGCTTCGCCGGTGGGCGATACCGCCAGCTATACCGTGGGCAAGCCGAAGGGCGACATCAAGCACTTCGAGCTCGACCTGTCGTCGTTGCCGGCGCATGCCGCGGCGACGGTGTGGCGCCTGGACGAAACGCACGGCAACGTGATCGCCACCTTCGACAGGATGGGCCGTCCGGCCTTCCCCTCGCGCGAGCAGATCCGACAGTTGCGCGCAGCCGGCCGCATGGCCGCGCCCGAGTCAATGGCGTTGCACGACGGCAAGCTCACCCTCGACATCCCGCCGCAGGGCCTGGTGGTGGTCGAGGTGCACTGAACGGCAGCCGTCGAGCCGTTCGATCAACCTATCTTGGCCAGCCTGCATGTCGGGTTGGCCAGGGGCGGCGCGCGGTCTGACGGAGACCCGCCGCTTCGTGCCCGGGCGCGTCGACTGCGACGGCACGCTCGCAGTGCAGGACTCGCCGGTGTGGCCGGCTGAGCCAGCGCGCGTGCTGCAGCTGCCGGCGAGCCAGGTCGCCACGGGCGTGCCGATGGTCGTCGCCGTGCCGAGCGCAGCCAAACCCGGCCCGGACGAAGCGTACGTGGCCGGGTTGGAGCGTGTGACCGGCCCGGCGCTTCAGCGCAGCCAGCGCTTCAATGCCTCATCTTCCGCAGCCAGCGGTTCCGCGCTGGCCGAGCGCTGCAGCATGGCCGCCAGCGCCGGTGGGACGTCGAGGGTGCGGCCGAGCAGCGGCTCGACGACCTGCTCGAACTTCGCGGGGTGCGCGGTGGCGACCACCGCCCACGGCCGGTCGTCGCCCTGTTCGCGCAGGTCGTCGAGGCGGTGCATCGCGGTGGCGGTGTGCGGGCAGAAGGCTTCGCCGTGTTCGCAGGCGTGCATGGCGAGGGTGCGGCGGATGGTGGCGTCGGCCACGCTTTCGGCCTGCAGGGTGCGGCGCAGCGTGGCGTCGTCGCGGAAAGTCCAGCGCAGGCGCTCGAAGTTGCTGGGCGCGCCCACGTCCATCGCGTTGGCCAGCGTGGCGACGGCTTCGCGTGGCAGGTAGTCGCCGCCGGCAAAGAACTCCGGCAGGGTGGCATTGGCATTGCAGGCCAGGCGCACCTCGCCCAGCGGCAGGCCCATCGCGCGCACCCACAGGCAGGCCAGCGCATTGCCGAGGTTGCCGGTGGGCACGATGAAGTTCAGCGGCTCGCCGTGTTCGCGCCAGAACGCCAGCGCGGCGTGCGCGTAGTAGCTCATCTGCGGCAGCAGGCGGCCGAGGCTGATGCTGTTGGCGGAGCTGAGCGGCACGGCGGCTTGCAGTTCTGCATCGTTGAGTGCTGCCTTCACCATGCGCTGGCAGTCGTCGAAACGCCCCGCCACGCGCAAGGCCTGCACGTTGTCGCCGAAGCAGCCAAGCTGGTGTGCCTGGCGTGGCGAGACGAGGCCATCGGGATAGAGGATCGCCACGCGCACGCCAAGCTGGCGATGGAACGCCGCGCCCACCGCGGCGCCGGTGTCGCCCGAGGTGGCCACCAGGATGGTGAGCGGCCGCGCGTCGGTGCGTGGCAGGCGACGCAGGCACGCGGCCAGGAAGCGCGCGCCCACGTCCTTGAACGCCGCGGTCGGGCCATGGAACACTTCCAGCATCTGCGCGTTGCGTTGCGGCAGTGCGCGCAGCGGCACTGGGAAATCCAGCGCCTCCGCGCAGATCGCCGGCAGCCCGGCGGCGAGCGGATCGCCCGCGAAGAACGGTGCGAGCAAGGTGGCCGCGGTGTCGGCCAGCGAGCCGTCCGGATCGAAGTCCGCCGGCGTGAGCGTCGGCAAGCGCTCGGGCACATACAGCCCGCCATCCGGCGCCAACCCCGCAGCGACCGCTTCGCCCAACGTCGCCGCGGGCGCACCGCCGCGTGTGCTGAGATAACGCAGCGACTCAGTCATGGCCCACCTCCATCACACGTGACTGCTTGTTGTCCTCAGCCTTCAGGTACGGCGCGGAGTGGCCGCTGTGAAGCGCGTGTCGCCGGATGCAGTTCCAACCTCCTCGACATGGCCTGCTTGCAGTTCTGGCGGGTTGAACCAGGCCATTTCGCTTGGTCATTTCTCTTGACTCCGGGCATCCTGCCCAGCGTCCTCCGGACCGGCTTCGCCGTTCGCCACCGTTCCTGGCGGTGGCGTGGGCCAGCAAAGAGAAGTGGCTCGGGCGCCGGCAGACAACCGAAAGCCTGCCGCAGGCGAGCCAGTGTGCAGAACCGAAAGGTTGTCGCGAGCACCCACCCCTCACCCCGACCCTCTCCCCGCAGGGTAGAGGGCGATGAGCCTTGCGAGTCATGCTGCCACCTCGTCGTCGACCAACTCTGCCGCCGGCCCGTCGATCGGCGCGACAAACACATCGCTGTCCAGGCCGGCTTCGGCAAACGCCGCCCGCATCGCGACCGAAGCCGCCGCTGCTTCCGCACGATGTTCGAACCAGCCGAACACGCTGGGCCCGCCGCCGGAGATGCTGGCACCCATCGCTCGATAGTCGAGCGCCGCCTGCTTCACGCGGGCGAAGTTCGGCACCAATGGCGCACGCCGCGGCTCCACCAGCACGTCCTTCAGGCCGTCGCGCACCAGCGCGGCATCGCCACGGAAGCATCCTGCGAGCAACAACGCGAGGTTGGCGCTCTGCGCCACGAATTCTCCCAGCCTGTAGTGGCCGGCCAGCGCCGCGCGCGCCTTGCGCGTCTCCAGCACGAAATGCGGATGCACCAGCGCGCAATGCCAGTCGGCCGGCACCGGGATGCGCAGCACGCGGTCGTGCGTGGACAAGGCCAGGCCGCCGACCAGTTGCGGGCCGACGTTGTCGCCATGGCGGCCGCCACTGGCCACCGCCTCGCCGTCCATCGCGAAACCGTACAGCGCCTCGCGCGGCAACGGCTTCTCCAGCAGCGCGTTCGCCGCCACCAGTGCAGCCACGCAGGACGCCGCCGAGCCGGCCATGCCGGAACCCAGCGCGATGCCCTTGCGCAGCTCGAGTTCGAAGCCATGGCGCAGCCCCAGCGCCTTGCGCAGCGACAGCAGGGCGGCGCCGGCGGTGTTGTGCTGCGCGTCCAGCGGCAAGGGGTGGGTGATGCCGTGGATCGCCGCGATGCGCACGACGGGTTCGTCGATGCGGCGCACTTCGGCGCGGTCGCCGGCGCCGGCCATGCTATGGCCGAGGATGTCGAAGCCCACGCCGACATTGCCGACGCAGGCAGGTGCGAAAGCGGTGGCACGGACACGGCGGGGAGCGGGGCGGGACGGCGAGGCGTTCATGGGTTCCTGCAGCAGGGTGGTGGCGTTCATGCCTGCGCCTCCAGCGATTCGGCGATGCGCAGCAGGTCGGCGAACACGCCGGCCGCGGTCACCTCCGGTCCGGCGCCGGGGCCTTGCACGAGCAGGGGATTGTCGCAGTAACGGCGCGTGCGGAACTGCACCACGTTGTCGGTCAGCCGGGTGTGCGCGAACGGATGCGTGGTGGG
>JAJZET010000057.1 GCA_021805685.1 Pseudomonadota bacterium | reverse complement strand
TAGACATGCGGTGAACTCCAGAGGTGAATGGTCGGGGCCCGAACGCCCCTGCGCCGCCATGGACGGCTAGAATGGATGGTTCGAGGGTCCGGGATGGCCCGGACAAGGCTCCCCATGATAACCGCAAGCCCCGGCGCACGCATTACACCTGCCTTCGCCACGCCCGACGCCGACTGGCGATCACTGTGGCGCGAAGCCGTCACCGACGCATCCGAATTGCTCGCCCTGCTGGGCCTGTCCGCGCTGGCCGCGCAGCTGCCGCCGGCGGATGCCGGCTTCGCCCTGCGCGTGCCACGCGGGTTCGTCGCGCGCATGCGCCATGGCGACGCGCGCGACCCGTTGCTGTTGCAGGTGCTGCCGCAACTGGCCGAACTGGACGTGGTGCCGGGCTTCGTCGCCGACGCGGTAGGCGACCTGGCCGCCCGGGAGGCCCAGGGCGTGCTGCACAAGTACCACGGACGCGCCCTGCTGATTGCCAGCGGCAGCTGTGCGATCAATTGCCGCTACTGCTTCCGCCGCCACTTTCCCTACGGCGAGGAAATGGCCGCCGCCGGCCAGTGGCGAAAGGCGCTGGAGCACGTGCGGCAGGACGACAGCATTGGCGAACTGATCCTTTCCGGCGGCGACCCGCTGGCGTTGTCCACCGCCAAGCTGGATGAGCTATCGCGTGGACTGGCCGACCTTCCGCACGTCGTCCGCCTGCGTATCCACACCCGCCTGCCGGTGGTCTTGCCGGAGCGTATCGACACGGCCTTCACGCGCTGGCTGGCAGACCTGCCGCTGCAAAAGGTGGTGGTGCTGCACGCGAACCACGCCCGTGAATTCGATGTCCACGTGGATGCTGCCTGCGCCCGCTTGCGCGGGGCCGGCGCCACCCTGCTCAACCAGTCGGTGCTTCTGCAAGGAATCAACGACGCTGCCGATACACTGGTTGCGCTGTCCGAGCGCCTGTTTGCCGCCGGCGTGCTGCCGTACTACCTGCACCAGCTCGACCGGGTGCAGGGTGCCGCGCACTTCGAGGTGGACGACGCCCGTGCGCAGGCGCTGGTGGATGCGCTGCGCTCGCGCCTGCCCGGCTACCTGGTGCCGAAGCTGGTGCGCGAGGTATGCGGCGACCCATCCAAACGCCCGCTGTAGGCGTATGTCCAATCATCTGCGTCTGGATGTCCGCTGGCAGTTCCGCCGTCAATCCGCTACAACCCAGTAGTACGCCGCTCCGCCCGGAAGACCAACGGACTCATCTGCCCACCGCGACATCGGCAACAGCATGAAAAAAGACTTCGTCATCCGCATCCTTTTCATCGAGCACTCGGTCGAGGAGGCGGAACAGATCATCAGCCTGCTGCGCAACACAGGTATCGCGGTGCGCCCGGCGCGCGCCACCGCCGCCGAGCAGGTGCAAGCCGCCCTGGCCGAGCTGGAACCGGACCTGGTGCTGTTCGATCCCGCCAACGGCGCCGTCACCCTGCCCGAAGTGGTGCGCATGCTGGACGCCCGCGGCAACGACTACTCGCTGCTCGGCCTGGTCGGTACGCTGGACAACCACCAGATCGCCGAACTGTTCGAGCAGGGCGCGCAGGGTATCGCCACGCGCGGCATGCCCAGCCAGTTGCTGGCCGTCCTGCGGCGCGAATTCGAAGCCCTGCAGAACCGTCGCATGCTGCGGCGGCTGGAGGCCACCCAGCGCGAACTGGAACGCCGCTGCGACGCGCTGCTCGACTCCTCGCGCGACGCCATCGCCTACGTGCATGAGGGTGTGCACGTGCGTGCCAACCAGGCCTACCTGGAGACCTTCGGCTACGAAAGCTTCGACGACCTGCTCGGCATGCCGATCCTCGACATGATCGACGCCGTCGACATCGAGGAATTCAAGAACCTGCTGCGCGGCCACACCCGCCAGGAAAAGCTGCCGAACCAGGCCAGCCTGCGCGCGCGCCGCGCCGACGGCAGCCAGTTCGACGCCAACGTGGAGTTTTCTCCCGCGACATTCGAGGGCGAGCCCTGCCTGCAGATCGTGTTCCGCCGCCAGGCGGTCGACCCGGCCATGCTCGAACAGTTGCAGCGCGACCCGGTCACCGGTCTGTACAACCGCGCGCACATGCTGGAGCGCATCGACCACGCGGTCACCGACGCCGCCAAGGGCAAGAAAGGCCAGGCACTGCTGCTGATCGAACCCGACAACTGGACCACCCTGGTCAGCGGCATCGGGCTGGCCAAAGCCGACGAGTTGCTGGTCGGCTTCTCCAACCGCGTGCGCATGTTGCTGGACGCCAACGACATCGCCGGCATGCTGGCCGAACACACGCTGGGCGTGATACTCGACGCCCGCTCGGACGAGGCCATCCGCGAGTGGATCGCCAAGCTGCAGCAAAGCATTTCCGGCGAAATCTTCGATGCCGGCTCGCGCTCCCTCGTGGTCACCGCCAGCGTCGGCGGCAGCCTGCTGGGCGAAAAGAACGCCAATGCCGAGCTGCTGCTCAACCAGGCCAGCCAGGCCCTGCGCACCGCGCAAAGCCTGGGTAGCAACCAGTTGGAACTGCACGATCCCGCGGCGCGCGAGAAGGCCGACGAGGAGCGCGAGCGCTACTGGCTGGACCTGCTGCGCAAGGCGCTGGAAGGCAAGGGCCTGATGCTCTACCACCAGCACACCATCAGCCTGCAGGACGCCGAAGGCGACTATTCGGAAATCCTTTTGCGCATGGAGGGTCCCCAGGGCGAGGTGTTGCCCGGCTTCTTCATGCCGATCGCCGACAAGCATGGCCTCACCGGCGCCATCGACCGCTGGGTGCTGGACCAGGCTATTAGCGCCCTGCAGCGACGCGAGGGCATGGGCCAGCAGACCACGTTCTTCGTCAAGTTCACCGCCGCCTCGCTGCAGGACCCCACCTTCCTGGATTGGCTGGGCAAGCGCTTCACGCAGGCCGGGCTCAAGCGCGGCCGCCTGGTGCTCGAGATGACCGAGAGCAAGGTGATGACCCTGCTGCGTCCCGCCCAGGAGTTCCTCGTCGGCTGGAAAAAGCTCGGTGGGCGCTTCGCGCTGGAGCAGTTCGGCTCAGGTCTCAATTCATTCCAGTTGCTCGGGCACATCGACGCGGACTACCTCAAGATCGACCGCAGCTACATGGCCGACCTGGCCAAGTCACCCGACAACCAGAAGAAGGTCGCCGAGATCTGCGGACAGGCACGCGAACTGAAGAAGCTGACCATCGCCGAATGGGTCGAAGACGCTACCAGCACCTCGCTGCTGTTCTCCGCCGGCGTGGACTTCGTGCAGGGCAACTTCCTGCAAGTGCCGCAGCGTCTGGATTGACTGCACGCAACAGCCTTGGCGACCCCTCCCGGACCGCCCGCTTCAATCAGGCAACGAGGGGCGCCCGCAGGAACGCCCGGCACGAAAAAGCCGCGGATCGCTCCGCGGCCTTTCTTGCGTTCGCCCTGCCTTGAGGCAGGCGTCCCGCTGCTTACTTGGCGCTGGCGGCAGCAGCCTTGTTGGCGGCCTTGATCGCGGCGGCGGCGGCGACGTCTTCCTTGATGCGGGCAGCCTTGCCTTCCAGGTTGCGCAGGTAGTACAGCTTGGCGCCGCGCACCTTGCCCTTGCGCTTCACTTCCAGCGACTCGATGGTCGGGCTGTGCGCCTGGAACACGCGCTCCACGCCGGTACCGTGGGAAATCTTGCGCACGGTGAAGGCCGAATGCAGGCCGCGGTTGCGCTTGGCGATGACGATGCCCTCGAAAGCCTGCACGCGCTCGCGATTGCCTTCCTTCACCTTGACGTTGACCACCACCGTGTCGCCGGCGCCGAACTCCGGCAATTGGCGGGTGATCTGCTCGGCTTCGAACTGCTGGATGATCTTGTTCATGGCGACCTCAGTGGTTTGCGGGCATCCCTGACCGCGGGGTTTCTAGCAGCGGCTGTCCGTGACCGCATGTTTATTGTTCACCCGCCGCGAAATACTCACGACGGAATTCTTCCAGCAACGCGCGGGATTCCGCATCCAACGCGCGTCGCGCCAACAGCTCCGGGCGCCTGAGCCAAGTCCGGCCCAGCGACTGCTTCAGGCGCCAGCGGCGGATCGCCGCGTGGTCGCCGGAAAGCAACACCGCCGGCACCTCGCCGTAGGCGTCACGCACCGGCTTCGCATAATGCGGGCAGTCCAGCAGACCGTTCGAGAACGAATCCTGCTCGGCGGACTGCGCGTCGTTCAACGCACCGTCCTGCAACCTGCCCACCGCATCGATCACCACGGCGGCACCCAGCTCGCCGCCGGACAGCACATAGTCGCCGATGGAAAGCTCCTCGTCGACCTCGTGCGCCAGCAGGCGCTCATCCACACCCTCGTAACGCCCGCAGAGCAGAGCGATGCGCGGCATCTTGGCCAGCGCCTCCACCCTGCCCTGCGTCAGCCGCGATCCCTGCGGACTGAGGTAAATCACATGCACCGGTTCCGGCGCCGCCTCGCGCATGGCCTTGAGGGCCGCCCGCAAGGGCTCGATCAGCATCACCATGCCGGGGCCGCCGCCGCAGGTGCGGCCATCCACGGTACGGTAGTTGTCAGTGGCGTAGTCGCGCGGGTTCCAGGTTTCCACCTGCAACAGCTCGCGCTGCTGCGCGCGCCCCACCACACCGACGGCAGCGCACTGGCGCATGAAGTCGGGAAACAGCGTGACGACGTCGATGCGCATGGACCTCAAACTCCAGCTTTCAGAATTCGGGATCCCAGTCCACCACCATGCGCCCGCCGGACAAGTCCACCGAACGCACGTAACTGCCCTGGACGAAGGGGATCAGCCGCTCGCGCTCGCCGTCCCGCACCACCACCACGTCGTTGGCGCCGGTGGCGAACAGGTGGCTGATCCGCCCGAGCGCCGCGCCTTCGGTGGTGACGACCTCGAGGCCTTCGAGGTCGACCCAGTAATACTCGTCCTTGCCGGGAGGCGGCAGCTGCTCGCGGGCGACGTGGATGTCGCTGCCGACGAGAGCGGCTGCCTTTTCGCGGTCGTCCACGCCGGGCAAACAGGCCACCAGGCCCTTGCCCTGCGGGCGCCCTTTCGCTCCCGCGATCTCCGTGACCGCACCCGGCGCCGCTGAAAGCTGCCAGGGGTGGTAGTCGAAGATCCTCGTGCGTGGCTCGGTCCAGGATTCAATCTTGACCCAGCCCTGCACGCCATACAGCCCGACGATGCGTCCGACCAGGACGCGCCGGCCGGCTGCCGTCACGCTCAGGCCGCCTGCTGCTTGCCAGCTTCCTTGACGAGTGCGGCGACCTTGTCGCTCATCTGCGCACCCTTGCCCACCCACTCCTGCACGCGGGCGACGTTCAGCTCGAGGCGCTTGTCCTTACCCGAGGCGACCGGGTTGTAGAAACCCACGCTCTCGATGTTGCGGCCGTCGCGCTTGTTGCGCTGATCGGTGACCACGACGTGGTAGAACGGACGGCCCTTGGCGCCACCGCGCGAAAGACGAATCTTGACCATGATGAAAGCTCCAGAGATGCCGGAATCGCCGGCCGCACGCACGAAGTCGTGCGCGGTAAACGCGGCATTTTAGGGGGATGTGATTGAAAAAGGAAGAGGTTACGCAGCTCGCGGCGTGCCGGCGGCGGCCAACCAGCCAGAAAGCCAACGCCTTGCCTGATGCCCAGAAAGGACATCCTGCCCTTTCCAGACTCGCCTGGGCCGGCTAGCCGGCCCAGGCTCCATCATCCTTCGCTACGCGATGGGTGATGAGCGGGCCATCCTTGGCCGGCGTGCTTCGTCCCATCAGCGCGGCGGCGGGAGTCCGCCCATGCCGCCCATCCCGCCCATACCCTTCAGCGCGCCGCTCATCTGGCGCAAAAGCCCCTTGCCGCCACCGCGGGAGAGCTTGGACATCATCTTCTCCATCTGCATGTACTGCTTGAGCAGGCGATTGACGTCGGCCGGCTGGGTGCCCGAGCCCCTCGCCACGCGGGCGCGACGGGAGCCGTTGAGCAGATCGGGGTGGCGGCGTTCCTTCGGCGTCATCGAGCCGATGATCGCCACCATGCGCTTGATCTCGCCGTCGTTGACCTTGGATTTCACGCTGTCCGGCAGGCCGGAAACGCCAGGCAGCTTGTCCATCAGCCCGGCCAACCCGCCCATGTTGTTCATCTGCTCCAACTGGTCGCGCATGTCCTCGAGGTCGAAGCGCTTGCCCTTCATCACCTTCTGGGCCAGCTTCTGCGCCTTTTCCTGGTCGACCTTGCGCTCGACTTCCTCGACCAGCGACAGCACGTCGCCCATGCCGAGGATGCGCTGCGCCAGGCGATCCGGGTGGAACGGCTCCAGCGCGTCGGTCTTCTCGCCGGCACCGAGGAACTTGATCGGCCGACCGGTGATGTAACGCACCGACAGCGCCGCGCCACCCCGGGCGTCGCCATCGGTCTTGGTCAGCACCACGCCGGTGAGCGGCAGCGCGTCGGCAAAGGCCTTGGCGGTGGTGGCGGCATCCTGGCCGGTCATCGAATCGACCACGAACAGGGTCTCGACCGGGGTGATCGCGGCGTGCAGCGCCTTGATCTCAGCCATCATGGCCTCGTCCACGTGCAGGCGGCCGGCGGTGTCGACCAGCAGCACGTCGACCACCTCCTTGCGTGCGGCGCTGATCGCCGCCTTGGCGATATCGACCGGGTCCTGCCCCGCTTCGGACGGGAAGAACTTCACGCCCACCTGCTCGGCCAGCGTGCGCAACTGCTCAATGGCGGCCGGACGGTAGACGTCGCAGCTCACCACCATCACCTTTTTCTTCTTGCGCTCGGTCAGCAGGCGCGCCAGCTTGGCCACCGTGGTGGTCTTGCCCGCGCCCTGCAGGCCGGCCATCAACACCACCGCCGGCGGCGTGACAGCGAGGTTCAGTTCGCTGTTGGCCGTACCCATGACCGCAGTCAGCTCGTCGCTGACCACCTTCACCAGCGCCTGGCCGGGCGTGAGGCTCTTCATCACGTCCTGCCCCACCGCGCGAACCTTCACGCGCTGGATCAGTGCCTGCACCACCGGCAGCGCCACGTCGGCCTCCAGCAGCGCAATGCGCACCTCGCGCAAGGCTTCTCGGATGTTTTCCTCGGTCAGCCGACCGCGGCCACGCAGGCGGTTGACGGTGGCGGAGAGGCGTTGGCTGAGCGATTCGAACATGGGCGCGGCATCGGTATGAGCGAACGGATGATTATAACCGAGGCCGCTCAGCGCGCCGGTTGCGCCTTCACCCAGGCCGCGATGTCGGCGACCACCTGCGCATCCACGTGTTCCGGCGCCTTGTAGTCGGCCACCGTCCCCGTCTTGCCCGCGGGCATGAACAGGTGGCTCAGGCCGGGATAGAGGTGGAACGCCGTATGCGGGCGGCCAGCCAGCTCCCGCTGCCAGCGCGCGAAATCCAGTGTGGGTGATACCTGGAAATCGCCAGCACCCTGCAGAATCAGCATGGGCAGGGTTATCGCTTTCGCATCGGCCACCGCATCGACCCGCGACCAGCTCAGCCAGTAACCCTGCGGTGCACCAACAAAATCGCCCCCCGGCATCGGCTTTCCGGCTCCGACGAGGGCCAGCGACTGCCGCTCCTTCGCGTAGGCCTGCTCTGCCCGCGCAATAGCCGTGGAAGAAGCCCCCTTCCTGGCCATCTGTTCGCGCACCTGCTGCTCCAGCACTTCGAAGATGTTCCGCGCCGGCGCCGCCATCAGCACCAGCCCGGCCAGTTGCGGATCGCGTCGCCCGATGCGCGGCGCCATCATCGCACCCAGACTGTGGCCAAGCACGAACACGCGCTTCGGATCGATCGCTTTCTGCAGCGCCAGCAGATGGGCTGCGGCCACAGCATCGTCCGTCACCTCCGTATCGATCACTATGCCGCCCGAGCTCCCAGGGTGGTCGAAGGTGCGCTTGTCGTAACGCAAGGTGGCGATACCGGCACGCGCCAACCCCTCGGCGATATCGCGGAACGGCTTGTTCGGGCCAATCGTCTCGTCCATGTCCTGGGGACCGGATCCGGCCACGAGCACCACCGCAGGGAAAGGCCCGCTCCCCGCCGGAAGAGTCAGCGCCCCGCGCAGCGGGCCAACCGGGGTTGGTACGTCCAGCGGCGACACACGCACGCCATCGGCATCGACATGCGCCCGCACTACCGCGGAAGCAAGCAGATGGGCAGGCACGAACTCGTAAGTGGCAATCCTGTCCTGCGCATCGCAGGCCGCCACGAAGCCAAGCTGCCCACTGGCGAAGTCCACCGTGGTGGCCACGACGGGCCGGTCGGCGAAGACCTTCCGCTGCAGCGCGCCGTGCGACCGATAGGCGCCCCGCATGCCCTGCAACTGCTCCCAGACTTGTCCAAGCCTGGCGGCATCCAGCTTGCCGGCGATCGCGGCGCTGAAATCCTTGCGTGCGTCGACGTAGTCACCATGCGTGAGGGCGTCCAGAGAAGCGCCAGCATGGGCCAGGCAAGCTGGCGAGGGCGCATCGGCGGCATGAACAGCCGACGCGGGTAGCATGGCGACGGCCAGAGCAACCGGCAACGACGAAAACACGTTCATCACACATCTCCTTCCGTTGAGTGGCGCCCTTCGAGGCGCCGATAGATGAAGTACGAACACACGTGCGGGACCAGCAGCACAATCACCACCGCCGCCAGCGTCCACCCCGACATCGCACCGGCCAGCGCAAGAACGACCATCGCCAGGCCAGCCAGCACGTACGTCCACCCGGCCAGCCGATGCGTCCTCTCCCATGTCGCTTCGCTGGCCAACGTC
>JAJZET010000092.1 GCA_021805685.1 Pseudomonadota bacterium | reverse complement strand
CTCATGCGGGAAAAGCCGCTCGGCGAGATCGCGCGTAACGATGATCACCGGCGGTGCCAAGGCGCCGTCGACATCGCCCGCGACGATCTCGTCCGGCCGGAAATTGCGGCCCGCGATCAGTTGCAGGCCCAGTGTCGACAAGGCATGGTCGTCAGCCTGATAGCCCTCCGCCAGGGAGGTTGGCGCTTTCTGGTCCGGTTTGAGGCCGACGCGCAACAACGCGGCCCACGGCCCCGCCACCGGATAGGTGTAATCGGCATAGGCGTCGACCACGCCCGGCAACCCGCGCAGTGCGGCTAAGTCGGTGACCAGCCGCGCATGCAACTGGATCGGGTCGAGTTTGCCTATCCACTGGTTGCGGATTACCGCGATATCCGCCTCGTCGATGCCGGTGGGACGCGCGATGTGCGCCAGCCGCAACTGGATGATGAACAACGCATTGCAGATGATCGCCAACGTCAATGCGATCTGCAGCACGATCAACACGGTGGTGCCGCGGTGATTCCTGAGTGCGGCGAGTATCGGTCTGACCTGCATGCCCGCCTCCTTAATTCGATTTCAATTGCCAACCGGGCTGTACCCGCGCAGCCCGCCAGACCGGGTACAGCGCCGCGAGCACCGTCGCGACGATGGACACCATCACGGTGAGGCCAAGCAGGCCTGCGTCGATATGGACGAGCCGCGCGACCTTCGGCGTGAAAAGCGCCCCGGCCCCATACACGCCCATGCCCGTGAGCAGCACGCCGAGCAATCCTCCGACAGCCCCCACCAGCGCAGCCTCGGTCAGGAACTGCAGCCCGATCGCCCCGCGCGAGGCCCCCAGTGCTCGCCGCACGCCAATCTCGGTACTGCGCCGCATGAACTTCGCCAGCAGGAGACCCACGACGTTGACCAGGCAAACCAGTTGCAGGCCCAGCGCCAGCAGGAAAGACATCCGCGTTTGCTCCGGCACGGCATGCACATAGTCCAGCAGTTGCATGACGTTGCGCAGGCGTACGTTCGGCGGCCACGAGAAGCGCCCAAGACGTTGCTGCTCGGTCGCGTAATCATGGAGAAACCCCAAATAGCGCCGCGCATCGGCTGGCGTAGGCAGCTCCGCCCAGAAGGCAATCCAGGCGCACTCCGAATGCAGATGTGCGTCCCAGCTCGTGCCCTTGTAGTCCGGAGGGCAGTAATCACCCCAGGTAAAAGCAAGCTGCCGATCCACCGCGTAGGCGAAAGGCAGGAACACATCCGGCGCATCACCATGATCGTCGTTGTCATTGAGGCGGTCGTCCGCGTAGAACCTCGGTTGCGGATTCCAGCTCCCGGCCACCCCGACCACACGGTAATCGTGATCGTCCAGGCGGACTTCGCGGCCTACGCTGTCGGCCCCGCCGAACAGGCGCTCGTTGAGCCGACGACTGATCACCAGGGCATCCGCCCCCTTGCCCTCGTCCGCGCTCCACGGCCCGCCGTACACGAACGGCACGTTGAACATCGGGAAAAAATTCGCCGTCACCGCATACCCCTTCACAGTGAACGGTGCCCGCGTGGCATCCATCGGGACCAGCGACAGGCCCACTTGGTACAAGGCCGCCTGGCGGGGCGCCGCATGGGCATGCAGCAGCGCCTCGGCATCGGTGTAACTCAGCGTCAAAGGCGGCTCACCATTGGCGCCGAGGTTTGCCGGCCCCCAGTTGTCTATCTGCGGCTCGTATAGTTGTGCGGATTTCCCCGGCATCGGGTCGGCCGACATCGCGCGCAACACGGCAAACGTGACCATGGAAGACGCCACGCCCGCGCCGGTCAGCACGACGATCAAGGCTGTCAGAACCGGACTGCGCGCAAGGCTGCGTCGGCCAAGGTCGAGGTAGTAACGAAGCATGCCGCAGTTCCCCTGTCGATCCACGCCTGTGGAAGATTGATCGCCTCACACCGACCGCGTCGCCACCACCGGCGGCACCCGCGCCGCGCGCAGGGCCGGCGATAGCACCGCGAGCTGGCCGAGCAGCAGCATCAGCAGTGCGCCGTACGGGAGGAACGGCCACGGCAGATGCTGCAGTTCGTAGTAGCGCATCAGCCAGGCGTTGCCGAGATAGGCCATGGCCATGCCAAGCACCGCGCCAGCACCCACGATCAACGCATTCTCGGTGAGGAAATAGCACAGGATGTCGCTGCGCCGCGCCCCCAACGCCCGGCGTATACCGATCTGCCGCGTGCGCTTCTGCACCCAGAAACCGGTGAGGCCCATGATGCCGATGACGGTGACCACCACCACGGTGGACACGACACCGGCGAACAACCAAAGCGCTGCGCGGCGATCCTTGAACGCGTCGCTCCTGCGCGTTCGGTAGAAGCTGACCCGAGGCTGCGTCCCTGCCGGCAGTTCTGCGCCGAACTGGTGCTGGATGGCTTTGCGCACTCCGTGCAAGGCCGCCTCGCGCATGCGCGGATCGACCCGCACCGCATACAGTGGCATGGCGGTATCGCCAATACGCTGCGGTATCAGCATGGTGTCGTCGGCACGGCCGTCGGTCGCCATGCCGAGCTGGTTGCGCAACAGATGGCGCACGATGCCGACGACCCGGTAACCGGCCGCCGCCGGATTCTCAGGGTCAGCCACCGGTTGCCCCAAGGCTGGCGTCCTACCGAACAACTTGTATGCAAGCGCCTGCGTGACGATCACCGGCTCCGGCGCCCCCTTGTAACCACCCTCTTCCCGGTACTCATCGGCGAGGAAATCGCGCCCCGACGGCAGTTGCACGCCAAGGGTGTTAACCAGGCCCTCGCCGGCATACACGTTGACACCGATTTTGATCTTGCTCGGCCCTTGCACGCCGTAGGCATAAATGGATGTGGATACCATGGGCAGACTCTCCGCCGCGCTGGCCGCGCGCACTCCAGGCACCTCGCGCAATGCCTGCACACCGGCATGTACCTCGGCAGATGTCCACGTCCGGTCGCCGGCCCCCAACCGGTCGACGATGACCAGGTTCGCAGCATCCACGCCGCTTGGTGCCAGCATCGGTTCAAGCTGCTGCCAGCTGAGGAACAACACGTTGCTCAGGATGGCGCAGGCCAGCGCTACCTGCAGGAACACCAACAGCGGCATCAGGCTGTGACGGCGCAGGGTGGCAAGGAGAACACGTAGAGACATGGGCAAACCTCCTTATTCGCTCTTGACCTGCAGGCCAGGCTCGACCCGCGACACTCGCCACGCCGGCAGTAGCCCCACCAGCACTCCGACCGCCAGCGCCAGGGTGAACAAGACACCGAACATCGCTGGATCAAGTCGCACGAGCCCGGAAAACCCGTTGTCCTGCTGGCGCAGTATCCACACGCCAAGCAAAGTCAAGGGCAAGGCCAGGACGCCGCCAAGCATGCAAGCAAGGCTGGCTTCCAACACGTGACGCAGAAAAACCGCTCGGCGCGGCGCACCCAATGCACGACGAATACCCACCTCGGGGCTGCGACGCAGGAAACGCGCCGACAACAGGCCGACTACGTTGAGCATGCACAGCAGCAGGAACGAGCCGGCCAACCACACGTTGAGGCGCGCGCTGTCCGGAACGACATCGTTGCGCTTCAGCCAAGCGGCTACGCTGGTGAGCTGCGAGCGCGCAGGCTTGCCGAAGCCGACCAGCGCCTTTTGCTGTTCAACGTAGTGCTGCAGGAAGCTGCGATAGTCCGCGACCTGCCGTGGCGTGTCGAGCTGCACCCAGACATTCAACGAGGCGCAGTGCCTAGGGTCGCCCGACATGCCATGGTTCGCGGCCTGGTAGTCCGCATCGCAAGCATCCGCATCGGGTGGCGCCAGGCCCGCATCCAGCGCGGCGGTATAAGGCAGGTACAACCCTTCTCCCCCGTCGCTGCTGTAGGCCCCGAAATTCAGCCCATAGAAGCGCGGCTGCGGTGCGTACGGTGTGGACACGCCGACCACCCGGAACACGGTGCCATTGATGCGCACGCCACGCCCCACGGCATCGGCGGTGCCGAACAGCTTGCGCGCCAGCTCGCTATCCACTACTGCGACAGGGACGCGCGCGGCGTCCTCCGCCGCCGTCCACGTACGCCCGTAACGCAATGGAACACCGAACATCGGAATGAAGTCCGCACTGGTCGCCAGTACCAATTGCTGGTTCTGCGTGTGCTTGCCATCTTCAGACGCGAGGTTGGCGATCATGTCAGCCACCATCGCCTGACGTACGCCGCGATGCGCAGCCAGCAAGGCCTGCGCATCAGCCAGCTTGATGCGCTCGTAACCCTGGCTGTAGGAAATGCCGTCCAACGCCATGTCCGTCGAACCGCTGCCCAGGGGCTTGGCCAGCACCGTGTCCACCCAGGCCAAGTACAGATGCTGGCTGCGCCCCGGCAGCGGGTCGGCACTGAGCACATGCAACAACGTGAGCGTGGTCATGCATGCGGCCAGCCCGAGGGCCACCGTCAGCACCACCAACGCGGTACTTTTGGGAAAGCGTCGCAGTCCATGCAAGGCCAGTTCTAGGTTGTATCGGAACATGTCGATCCTTCGGGTTGTGGATTCCGGGTGAGCAGCAACACTGCAGGCTCCAAACCATCACACGCTACGCGTCGCCACCACCGGCGGCACCCGCGCCGCGCGCAGGGCCGGCGATAGCACCGCGAGCTGGCCGAGCAGCAGCATCAGCAATGCACCGTACGGCAGATAGGTCCAGGGCAGCCGGGTGAGTTCATAGCGTTGCATCAGCCACAGGTTGATCGCGTAGGCCAGCGCCATGCCGAGCAGGATGCCGGCGCCCACCACCAGCAGGTTCTCCAGTTGCACGTCGCGCAGGATGTTGCCGCGCCGCGCGCCCAGTGCGCGGCGCACGCCGATCTGCCGGGTGCGCTGCTGCACCCAGTAGCTGGTGAGACCCATGATGCCGACCACGGTGACCAGCAACACGATCATGCTGACGCCGGACAACAGCCATACCGCGGCCTTGGGCTGCGCCAGCATGCGTTCGCGCATGTCGCCGTAGCTCTCGTAGGCCGGATCGATGCCCTGGATCATGTCCGGTCCCAGCTCGCGCTGGACCACGGCTTTCATGGCCTTGCGCACGCCAGCGGCTTCCGCCGTTGAACGCACCCGCACGCCGAAGATCGGTATCGGCCAGTTCGACGCGGTGCCCGGGAACAGCATGCTGTAGTCCACGTCTTCGCGGTCGTCCTGGCCAAACTCGTTGCGCATCAGGTGCGCGACCACGCCGACCACGGTGCGCCGTGCGGCATTCGCCTGGTCGCCAATGCGGACCACCTTGCCCAGCGCGTCGCCACCGGGGAACAGGCGCCGGGCCAATGCCTGCGTGATGATCGTCGGCCCGTCGGTGTGCAGGCCGGCGCCCTTGTAGACCAGGGCATCCTCGCCCGCGCTGAAGTCGCGCCCTGCCAACAACCTCAGTCCCAGGGTATCGAGCAGATGATCGCCGATGTATATCGCCGCACTGGCCTTGATCCCCTTGCCGTCCGCGACGACGGTGGCATTCAGCTGCGCCTCGGTTTCCATCGGCCACGAGGTGGCGAGACTGGCCGATACCACACCGGGAATGGCGTGCAGCTCCGTCGCCGTCTGGCGCAGCGTGGCCGGCGGCCACGGATTGCCGCGCGGCGCGATGTTCCACGCCACGATCAGCCGGCCGGGATGCCCCACGCCATCCGGCGTCACGATGGGCACCAGCTTCTGCTGCAGCAGGAATAGCGCGTTGCAGGCGATGGCGCAGGCCAGCGCCACCTGCAGCACCACCAGCAGCGGCATCATGCGATGGCGGAGCAAGGGTTTGACGATGTGTCGCATGGACAACTCCTCAGGCCAGCTTGATCTGCAACGCCGGCGGCAACCGGCACACGCGCCACGCCGGCAGGATGCCGACCAGCAGCCCCACGCCCACCGAGAGCCCGAACAGGATCACGAACACGCCGGCACTGAACTGTGCGGCGGCCGCGTAACTCACGGGTTGCATGCGCACGATCCACAAACCCAGCCAGGTCAGCGGCAAGGCCAGCACGCCACCGATCAGGCCGAGCAAGCCGGTTTCCACGAGGTGCTGCACGAACACATCACGCTTCGACGCGCCCAGCGCGCGGCGGATCGCCACGTCGCCCTGCCGGCGCAGGAAGCGCGCCGCGAGCAGCCCCGCCACGTTGACCAGGCACAGCAGCAGGAAGCCCCCCGCCAGCATCATGTTGAGGTGCACGTCGTCCGGCACCACGTGGTTCAGCGCCAGCCACGCCTGGGTGCCGTACAGCTTGGCCTGTGGCGGATACACGAAACGGCCCGCGTCATGCTGGGCATTCGCATAACCGGCGAGGAACGGGCCATAGGCATCCAACTGCGCGGGCGTGTCCAACCGCACCCAGGCTTCCATCCAGCGGCACTGCGCAACCTGCGTGGACTGGAAGCTGGCCACCGCAGCATCCTTGCCGCACTCGCCGGCCAGGAACGGTCCCACCCCGGCATCCAGCGAGGCCTGTGCCGGCACGAAAAACATCATCGCCTGACCCATCACCGTTCCCTGGTCATGCTGCACGTCGAACATCTGTACGCGTGGATGCCACGGGGCGCTCACGCCGATCACGCGGAAGCGGTGCCGGCCCAGCATCACGCTGCGGCCCACCGCGTTCTTAGTACCGAACAGCTTCTGCGCCACCTCGGTATCGATCACGATCACCGGCGCGTTGGACGCCTGCTCGGCCTCCGTCCACGGCCGTCCGTAGCGCAATGGCACACCGAAGGCCTGCAACGCCGGCCCATAGGCCATCAGGCCATAGGCTTGAGCCGACTGGCTGCCATCCGGCTGGCCGATCTGCGTGAGGCTCTGCGCCACCGCCACCTGCTGCACGGCGCGGTGGGCGTCCACCAGCGCCTTGGCGTCGGCGAGCTTGAGCAGGCTGTCCGGCCGCTTGTAGTCGGGGCTGTCCTGGTCCACCGCTTCGCGCGCATCCATCGTCGCCACGTAGAGATGGGGGCTCACCCCCGGCAGCGGCGCGCCGGACAGTGCGCGGAAAATCGTCATCGCGGTCATGCAGGCGGCGATGCCGACCGCCATGGTCAGCACCAGCAGCAGCACCATCGGCACGTTCTGCCGGCAGCGGCTCAGCGCCAGTCGCAGGTAGTAATCGAGCATCCATCCACTCCTTGTGCTGTACGAATGCGCCGCAGGCGCGGCGGAAGACCAGGCTCAAATGGTGCGCGTCGCCACCACCGGCGGCACCGCCGCCGCGCGCAGCGCCGGGCCCAGCACCGCAAGCTGGCCGAGCAGCCACAGCACGACGGCGCCCGAGGCCAGCCAGGCCAACGGCATGCGCGCCAGTTCGTAGTGCTGCATCAGCCACAGGTTCAGGCCGACCGCACTGAGCGAGCCCAGCACGATGCCCAGGGTGACGATCAGCAGGTTCTCGATCTGGAAGTAGCGCAGGATGTCGCGCCGCGTGGCACCGATGGCGCGACGTATGCCGATCTGCCTTGTGCGCTGTTGTACCCAGAAGCTGGACAGACCCACCACGCCCAGCGCGGTCAGCGCCAGCAGGCAGCCGGTGACCACCAGCAACACCCAGACCATGGCGCGGTCGCCGTGGTAGTAGTCCGCGATGGTGTCGGTGTAGACCTCGGCTTGCACCATGCGCGCGGGGTCGATGCCCTGCAGCACCTTGGGTATCGCCAGCTTCACCGCGCCGCGCATGCCCGGCTTCACGCGCAGCACATACACGCCGCCGCTCACCCTGGTTACCGGCAGGATCATGTTGCGGTCCGCCCCCTGATACCTGGTGATGCGCGGATTGAGGAGGTGGTCCGTCACGCCAACCACTTGCACCGGCTCCTTGCCTTCGCTGTCCAGCCAGAAGATCTTCCCCAGCGGGTTCTCGCCCGGCCAAAGCGCCTCGGCCAACGTGTGCGTGACGATGACCACCCTTGGTGGCGGCGTCTTGACCCCGCCACCGATGCGGTTGGGGTCATACGGCACATACTCCTGCGGCAGGAAATCGCGCCCCGCCGACAGCTTGATGCCCAGCGTGCGCAGCATGCCGGGCGTCCCGGTGTACTCGACGACGTTGTCCAGGGCATCCTTCTTGTCGCCGGGGCGGCGCCATGCACCCACGCTCATGTAGTTTTGGCTCAACGGCAGGGAGTTGGCGCTTGCCACCGACTCGACGCCGGGCATCCCACGCAGCGCGGCCATGTCCGCCGCGGAATCGCCCCCTGGCCGGGTGCCTTGCCCAAGGTCAAGCCCGGTGGTGCGCGCCCACACCAGCTCGTTGTCGGCGACGCCGGTAGGCACGCGCATCGCTGCCAGGCGGTTGCCGATCAGGAACAACGCATTGGTGACGATGGCGCAGGTCAGTGCGATTTCCAGGGCCACCAGGACGACCGTGGTCTTGTGATGCTTCAGTGCGGAAAGGATGGGATGCATGCGCGATGTCCTTATTGCGTCTTCAGCAAACGGGCCGGCACGATGCGGCACGCACGCCATGCCGGAAACAGCGCCGCCAGCAAGGTAGCGCACACGGCCAGCACGAACGTGCTGCCGAGCATCGCCCCGTCCATGTGCGCGAATGCGGCATATTGCACCGGCTGCTGGCGTACCACCCACAGCCCGAACGCCGCCAGCAGCAGGCCGATCACGCCGCCGGCGAAACCCACCAGCGCAGCCTCCATCAACAGCTGCATGAACACCGCACGCTTCGATGCGCCCATCGCCCTGCGCACGGACAACTCGCCGCCACGACGCAGGAACTTCACCAGCAACAGCGCCACCGT
>JAJZET010000231.1 GCA_021805685.1 Pseudomonadota bacterium | reverse complement strand
ATGGTGTTGCCGTAGCGGCTCCTGTAGGTGCCGGTGAGCTCCTTGTACGGCCCGACGTTGATCGAGATCGCGTAGGTGGTGGGGTGCCTGGCGCGCCAGTGCCAGGTGCGCGTGGCACCCTTGTCGTTGACGCCAACCAGCACGCCGTTGCCCGGCGCGACCAGCGGCTTGGGCACGTTCACGTAGAGGTCGACCAGGTCCGGCTTGCCGTCGGGCTGGTCGATGCACGGCCAGAACAGGTCGCAGCCCTCGCCCTCCACCGCGCTGCCCACCCAGGGCTGGCCGTCTTTCGTGTGGCTCCACACGAAGCCGCCGTCCCACGGTGCCCGCTTCGCCACGTGCGGCTTGCCGCCGTAGGCGATGGTGACGCTGACCTGGCCGCCCTTGGCCACGGCGTGCGGCAGCTGGATGCGCAGGCGACCTTCGGGATTGCTCCAGGCGCTGGCCGGCAGCGCCTGGCCGTCCACGCTGATCGCGCTCACCGGCAGGTTGCGGTCCAGGTCCACCAGCAGCACGTCGGTGGGCGCCAGCGCGCTGAAGGTCAGCGTGGCCCTGCCGTCGATGCTGCGGGTGTCCGGATGCACCGCGATGTGCAGTTCGGCATGGTCGAAGTGCACGCGCTTCTGCGCGGCCGGCTCCGGCGTGCCGGAGTCCCTGGTCAACGCGGTGAGTGGCGGTTGTGCGGGCTGCGTGGCGTCGGCGTGGGCCATGGCGGCGACGCCCAGGCCAAGGGCGAGGCTGAGCGCGAGCAGGGTGGGGCGCATGGGGCTGACTCCGCGGGGCATTCGATCCCGCACCATGCCACTTGGCATGCCGGCTGAACATCGCCGGAAGTCATGGCTGCGGACGATCCGGCAGCCGGGTTGCCGGCCATGGCGCGAAGCCAGCGGCCTGTCGGCGCAAGGGAGTGCCGCGGCCGGCGCGGCGGCTCACGACCGGGTCGCGGAAACCACCGGGATGCCGAGCGGACGCACGTCCAGCCGCTCGGGTAGCTCCATACCGATACGGAGGCTGCGGCCGATGCGGTCGGCGTAGTCCTGCATCTGCGCGGCGGCGGGCTCGTCCAGCACCTCGCGGGTGGTTTCGCGCCACAACTCCAGCCAGCGCGCGAAGTGCACCGCGCGTATCGCGGTCTGCCCGCGATGCACGGCCATCGGGTTGCCGCGGTAGCTGTGCGCACCCAGCGCCACCGAGCACCAGAAGCGGACCAGTAGCGCCTTGTGCGCGGGCCAGTCGTGCACCGCGGCGTCGAAGATCGGGCCGATCGAGGCATCGGCACGCACCTTGTCGTAGAAGCGGTCGACCAGGGTGGCGATACGGGTTTCGTCCAAGGCATTCACGGTGCGGGAGTCTCGTCGTCGTGCGTGGTGGCGTGCGGTGCGGCTTCGTCCAGCAGCGGCAGCACGGCGGGCGAGTCGAGGTCGTCGAACTGCTGGTGGTTCACCGCCCAGAAGAACAGTGCCACGCCCACGATCACCACCAGCGCGGTCACCGGGATCAGCACCAGCAGGATGTTCATGCGCGCAGCTCCTCGCGGGCTCCGTTGCCATCGCGGCCCGCGCGCAAGGCGTTCAGTACCACGGCCAGCGAACTGAGCGACATGCCGATGCCAGCCAGCCACGGCGGCACCAGGCCGAGCGCGGCGAACGGCACCGCGGCTAGATTGTAGGCCAACGACCAGCGTCGTCCTTGCGCCACGAGGCGCTGCACGTCGTGCGCGACGCTGCGGGCGCGAACCAGCCCGCCGAGGCGATCGGCCATCAGCAGCAGGTCGGCCTGCGCCTGCGCAAGGCCGGTGCCGCCCGCCAGTGCGGCGGAGACGTCTGCGCCGGCCAGCACGGGCGCGTCGTTGCTGCCGTCGCCCACCGCGAGCACCACGCGGCCCTCGCTGCGCAGTTCGCCCAGGCGCGCGAGCTTGTCGGCGGGAGCCTGGCGTGCGCGCCAGTCGGCGATGCCGAGCTGCGCGGCCAGCGCGGCCACGCGTGCCGGCGCGTCGCCGCTGGCGACGCAGGGCATGACGCCGTCGTTGCGCAACGCGTCCAGCGTGGCCTGCGCGTCGTAGCGGGGATGTTCGGTGAGATGGAAGCGGGCGATGGCGCCATCGGCATCGGCCAGCAGCACGGCGTCGTCCGGCCCGGACGGCGCGCCATCCAGCGCAAAGTCGGCGCGGCCCAGGCGCAGCCCGCGCCCGCCGACCGTGCCGTGCAGGCCGGCGCCGGCCACGGCCTGCACGTGTCCGGCCTGCATGAACGGCACCGGTTGCCCGGCCGCATCGGTCAGCGCACGCGCCAGCGGATGCGAGCTTTGGCGTGCCAGCGCGGCGGCCAACGCGAGCACCGCGTCGCGCGTATCGCCGCGCAGCGGTTCGATGCCGGACAGCTCGAGCCGCGGCACGCCCAGCGTACCGGTCTTGTCGAACAGCACGGTGTCCACCCGTGCGAGACGGGCGAGCGCGCCGGCGTCGGTTACCAGCACGCCGTGGCGTGCCAGTGCGGTAAGCCCCCGGCTGAGGGCGGCGGGGGCCGCCAGCGCGAAGGCGCAGGGGCAGGCCACCACCAGTACGGCGAGCGCGGCGTCGAAAGCGCGGGCAGGATCAGCCAGCAGCCAGCCGATGGCGGTGAGCGAGGTGAGCGCCAGCACGCGCAGCACGAAGCGGGTGGCGTCGCGGTCGCCGCCGGCGTCGCAGCGGCGCGCCCCGCGTGCCCGCGCGGCGAGCGCGCCGATGCGCGCGACGGTTGTGGCGGCGCCACTGTGTTCCACGCGCAGGACCACCGGGCCGTCCAGCAGGACGCTGCCGGCCACCAGTGGCTCGCCGCGACGACGCAGCACGGGATGCGATTCGCCGCTGAGCAGGGCTTCGTCCAGCCGTGCGGCTTCCGACTCCAGCACGCCGTCGGCAGGCACGCCGGCGCCTTCGGCGACGTGCACGCGATCATCCGCATGCAACGCCAGCGCGGGCACGGTCTCCAGCGTGCCGTCGGCGCGGATCCGCTGCGCCAGCAGGGGCGCGGCGTCGATGACGGCATCGGCCTGCGCGTTGCCACGATGGCGCGCACGCAGTTCCATGTAGCGTGCGGCCAGCAGCAGGAACACGAACATGCCCACCGAGTCGAAGTAGACCTCGCCCGCATTGCGCACGGTGTCGAATGCGCTGGCGAGGAACACCAGCGCCAGCGCGAGCGCCACCGGCAGGTGGATGCCGAGGCGGCGTTCGCGCAACTCGTGCCAGGCGCCGGCGAAGAACGGCTGCGCGGAGTAGGCCACCAGCGGGATCGCGGTGAGGAAGCCGAGCCAGCGGAACAGGCCACGCGTGGTGAAGTCCACGAAATCCACCGCGCCGAGGTAGATCACCAGGGCGTAGGCCATCACCTGCATCATGCACATGCCGGCAACCAGCAGGCGCTTCAGCGCGTCGTGCAGCTCGGCGGCGCGGGCCGCGTCGGTATCGTCGTGCGGCACGGGCTGGGCCGGGCAGTGCATCGCGGCACAGCATTCGAGCAGCGCGTCCAGCGGCAGCCTGTGGCCGTCCCACACCACACGCAACCGCCGCGCCGCGGGCAGGATGGCCACCCGCTGCACGCCGGGCAGGGCGCGGATCGCCTGTTCCAGTGCCAGCGCGCGGCGTGGCTCGCCCAGCGCCTCCACCCGCAGCGCTGCCTCGCTGCGGCCGTCACGACGGGGACGCAGCACCTGGGCCAGCAGCAGCGGATGGTCCCAGACGGCTTGTGCGTTCATCGCGAAGCAGGATGGCTGCTGCGCGCGCTGGCAGGCACGCCGAACACGGCGTGCGCCGTCTGCAGCGGGACGTCGGCGCTGCGCATGCTCGCCACGATGATCCACACGCAGCCCAGCATCGACACCACGAAGACCGCGATGCCCAGCCACAGCACCGGCTGGTGGTACCAACGTACGCCGGGGTCAGTCGTTGGCGCCGACATCGGGGTGCGCCAGATGGTAGACGTAGGCCGCCAGCACGTGGATCTGCCCCTCGTCGAGGCGCCTGTCCCAGTTCGGCATGTGGCCCTGGCGGCCGTCGTGGATGGTGGTCTCAATATCGGCCAGGCTGCCGCCATGCAGCCAGATGTGGTCGGTGAGGTTGGGGGCGCCCAGCGCCTGGTTGCCCTTGCCTCCGGGGCCATGGCAGGCCGCGCAGGTCGTCTTGAAAATCGGCTCGGCGGCGGCCGCCATCTTTGCGTCGTGTGGCGAACCGGACAGGCTCAGGACGTACTGCGCGAGGTTCTTCACGTTCTGCTCGCCGAGGCTGGCCCAGGGCGGCATCACGCCGGCGCGGCCGTTGCGGATCGAGGTGGCGATGTCCTTGCCGGTGCCGCCGTAGAGCCAGTCGTCGTCGGTGAGGTTGGGCGCGCCCAGCCGCTGGTTGCCCTTGCCGCTGCGCTGGTGGCAGGCCGCACAGTTGTCCTCGAACAGGCGCTGGCCCAGTTGCCGCGCGGCGGGATCGCCGGCGAGCTGCTCGGGCGTGTAGAGCATGAAGCGCTGCATCAGAGGCTCCAGCCTCGCCGCGTTGCTGGCCTGGTCGCGTGCCAGTTCGCCATGCGAGGTCCAGCCCAGCGAGCCCTTGTGGCTGCCGAAGCCCGGATACAGCACCAGGTAGATCAGGGCGACGCCGAACATCCCGCCAGACAGCACCAGCCACCATGTTGGCAGCCGGCGCACGCCTTCGCGCAGCACGCCATGCGCCCAGACGTGGCCGCTGGTCCCGTCGGGCCGGGTGGGGATCTTCGCGCGCGGCCCCCACAGATACAGGAAGAACGCGATGCCCAGGTTCAGCACCACCAGGAACATCACCCACAACGACCAGCCGGCGCTCATGGCGTTTCCTCCAAGGTGGCGCCGGCAGCGGACAGGTCGTCCTCCTGCATTGGCAGCTGCGCCATCCGGTCGAACACCGGCTTGTGGTACTTGCGCCAGGCCCAGACCCAGATGCCGATGAAGCTCAGCATCATCAGCACGATCATCACGCCGGCCAGTTGGCCCCACAGCGGACTCATGGCGCACCTCCGTCGTTGGCCGGCACCCCGTCCGCGACGGTCGGCTCGTTCTTGATGCCCAGGCCCTGCAGGTAGGCGATCAGCGCGTCCATCTCGGTCTTGCCCTTGACGGCCCCCGGGGCGGCGGCAATGTCGGCGTCGCTGTACGGGTCACCCAGCCTGCGCAGCACACGCATGCGCGCCTGGATATCAGCGCCGTCGATGCTGGCCGTGGCCAGCCACGGGTAGCCCGGCATGTTGGATTGCGGCACCACGCTGCGCGGGTTCATCAGGTGCATGCGCTGCCAGTCGTCGGAATACTTGCCGCCCACGCGGGCGAGGTCGGGACCGGTGCGCTTGGAGCCCCACTGGAACGGCCGGTCGTAGACCGATTCCTCGGCGGTGGAATAGTGGCCATAGCGTTCGGTCTCGAAGCGCAGCGCACGGATCATCTGCGAGTGGCAGAGGTAGCAGCCCTCGCGCACGTAGACGTCGCGGCCGGCCAGCCGCAACGGGTCGTAGGGATGCACGTTCGGCGGTGCCTTGAGCGCATGCGCCTCGACGAACAGCGGGGTGATCTCGGCCAGGCCGCCCAGCGAGACCATGATCGCGATGCCCACGCCGAGCAGCCCGGCGTGCTTCTCGATCGCTTCGAAATGCCTGTAGGCCATGAGGTCAGCTCTACTTGAAGAGTGCGGCCATGGACGGCCGCGGTTGGACTGGCGGGATCGAGTCGCCTTTCCGCAGCCGGAACCCGGTCGAAGCAGCGATCACGGACGAGCGCAGAAGGTGAACCCGTGCGGCCATGGACGGCCGCGGTTGGACTGGCGGGATCGGGTTGCCTTTCCGCAGCGGGAACCCGGTCAACGCAGCGGTCACGGAAGAGCGCATCAGGCAGCCGCCAGCGGGGCCGGGACCTGGTGCGGCTCCGGCTCGGGGATCGGCACCGGGATCGGCTTGATGAGGCGGGCACGGGCGTCGGCGGCGGTATGCCACAGGTTCCATGCCATCACCCACATGCCGGCGACGATCAGCACGCCGCCGAACCAGCGGATCAAGTACATCGGCTTGACGGCGATCAGGCTGTCCAGGAACCCGTACTTCAGCGAGCCGTCGGGCAGGGTGGCGCGCCACATCTCGCCTTCGGTGATGCCGGCGGCCCACATCGCGCAGACGTAGAGCAGGGTGCCGGCCATGTGCAGCCAGAAGTGCAGGTTCATGCTGCGGACCGAGTGCATCGCCGGGCGACCCAGCGCTCGCGGAGCCATCGCGTACAGCGAGCCGATGGTGATCATCGCCACCCATCCCAGCGAGCCGGAGTGCACATGGGCGATGGTCCAGTCGGTGTAGTGCGAGAGCGAGTTGACGGTCTTGATCGCCATCATCGATCCCTCGAAGGTGGCGGCGGCGTAGAACACCAGCGCCATCACCATGAACTTCACCGCCGGGTCGCTCTTCACCTTGTGCCAGGAACCGTTGAAGGTGAGCAGACCGTTCGCTGCCGAACCCCAGCTCGGCATCAGCAGGACCAGCGAGAACGCCATGCCCACCGACTGCACCCAGTCGGGCAGCGCGGTGTACATCAGGTGGTGTGAGCCGGCCCACATGTAGACCGAGATCAGTGCCCAGAAATTGACGATGGAGAAGCGGTAACTCCACAGCGGCTGCTGCGCCTGGCGCGGCACGAAGTAGTACATCATCCCGAGGAAGCCGGCGGTCAGGAAGAACGCGACCGCGTTGTGGCCGTACCACCACTCCACCATCGCGTCGACCGTGCCCGAATAGATCGGGTAGGACTTGGTCCACGACACCGGCAGCGACAGGTGGTTGACCACGTGCAGCAGCCCCACCGCGATGATGAACGCGCCGTAGTACCAGTTCGCCACGTAGATGTGCTTGATGCGCCGGCGCGCCAGCGAGCCGAAGAAGACCACGCCGAAGCACACCCACACCACCGCGGTGAACAGCGCGATCCACCATTCCGGCTCGGCGTATTCCTTGCTGGTGGTGAGGCCCAGCGGCATCGACACCATCGCCAGCACGCAGATTGTCTGCCAGCCCCAGAACGTGAAGCCGGCCAGCCGGTCGAAGGCCAGCCGGGCGTGGCCGGTGCGTTGCACCACGTAGTAGCAGGTGCCCATCAGCGCGGAACCGCCGAAGGCGAAGATCACGCCGAACGTATGGTCGGGGCGCAGCCGGCTGAAGGTGATCCAGGGCAGGTCGAAGTTGAGCGCCGGCCACATCAGCTCGGCGGCGATGTACACGCCCACCGACATGCCGACGATGCCCCAGACCGCCGCGGCCAGTAGGAACTGGCGGACGACCTTGTCGTTGTAGTACTCGGCGCTGTGCATGGACGTCCCCTGTTCTGGTGCGCGCATTGTCCCGGGCACGCGAGTGCGCCGCGCTGATCCAGATCAGCGGTCTGCGGCAATTTGTCCCTGTCTGCGGTCCTCCCATCCGGGCCGGGGGCGGCTGGCGCCACGACGGACGGTGCCGGCCGGCTCCGGTTCCCACCGCCAGCGGGCGCCGGGGTGGGCGGCAGGCATGAAAAAGCCCGCGCGAGGCGGGCTTTTTCGGCGATCTTGCGGTGGGTTTACTTTGCCACCACGCGCACCATTTCCAGGCACTTGTTGCTGTAGCCCCACTCGTTGTCGTACCAGCTCACCAGCTTCACGAAGGTGGAGTCCAGCGCGATGCCGGCGTCGGCGTCGAACACCGAGGTGCAGGTCTCGCCGCGGAAGTCGGTGGCGACCACCTTGTCCTCGGTGTAGCCCAGCACGCCCTTCAGCGCGCCTTGGCTCTGCGCCTTCATCTCCGCGCAGATCTCGGCGTAGGTGGCCGGCTTCTCCAGCTCGCAGGTGAGGTCCACCACGGAGACGTCCGAGGTCGGCACGCGGAAGCTCATGCCGGTGAGCTTCTTGTTGAGCTCGGGGATCACCACGCCGACCGCCTTGGCCGCACCGGTCGAGGACGGGATGATGTTCTCCAGGATGCCGCGGCCACCGCGCCAGTCCTTGTTGCTCGGGCCGTCGACGGTCTTCTGCGTGGCGGTGGCGGCGTGCACGGTGGTCATCAGGCCGCGCTTGATGCCCCACTTGTCGTTGATGACCTTCGCGAGCGGCGCCAGGCAGTTGGTGGTGCAGCTGGCGTTGGAGATGATCGCCTCGCCCTTGTAGGTCTTGTCGTTCACGCCGTAGACGAACATCGGCGTGTCGTCCTTGGACGGCGCGGACAGGATCACCTTCTTCGCGCCGGCGTCGAGGTGCTTCTGCGCACTGGCCTTGTCCAGGAACAGGCCGGTGGATTCGATCACCACGTCGGCCTGCACTTCGTTCCACTTCAAGGCGGCGGGATCGCGCTCCTGCGTCAGGCGGATCCTCTTGCCGTTGACCACCAGCTGGCCGTTCTCGACCGACACTTCGCCCTTGAAGCTGCCGTGCACCGAGTCGTAGCGCAGCATGTAGGCGAGGTAATCCGGCTCCAGCAGGTCGTTGATCGCCACGATTTCGATGTCGCTGGCGAAATTCTGCACTGCGGCGCGCAGCACGTTGCGGCCGATGCGGCCGAATCCGTTGATGCCGACCTTGATGGCCATGGGCAACCTTCCTCCGGTTCGATGAAATGGGAACGGACGGCCGGTGGCGGCCGCCGAATCCCCATTCTAGCCCGAACCGCCGGCCGTGATCCGCCGCGGGTGGCCAGTCCGCGCCTCAGCCGGGCAGGCGGGCCTCGACGTGCGGTTGCAGGGCCGACAAGCCGGCCGATTTTCCGGTGGCCATGGCCTGTCGCGCGCTTTGGCCGTCGACCCATGCCGCCTTCAAGGCCAGCAGGGCGGCGACGCGCTGGCCGCTGGCGCAATGGATCAGCAGGGCGGCGTCCGCGTGCGCGTCCAGC
>JAJZET010000204.1 GCA_021805685.1 Pseudomonadota bacterium | reverse complement strand
CTGCCGGTGAGCGGTTGAATATCACGCAGGATTGCCACGGCTTGCGGTGCTAGCGGCACTGTGTGCGGTTCCCGCATCTTCATCCGCTCGGCGGGGATGCGCCATAGCGCAGCGTCCATGTCGATCTCTGCCCACTCCGCCTTGCGCAGTTCACCGGGGCGGGTGAACACCAGCGGCGCAAGCCGCAATGCGCAGCGCACCACGAAGCTGCCGGTGTAGCCGTCAATGGCGCGCAGTAGCTCGCCAATCTTGGCCGGGTCGGTGATAGCCGGGCGGTGCTCCACCTTGGCAGCGGTCAGTGCGCCGCGCAGGTCGCTGGTGGGGTCGTGCTTGGCTCGGTGGGTGGCGATGGCATAGCGGAACACCTGCCCGCATCGTTGCTTGGTGCGGTGGGCCGTTTCGTGGGCGCCACGCTCCTCGATCCGTTGCAGCAGCTTGAGCATTTCGGGCGGGTCGATCTCGGCTATGGGGCGGTTGCCGATCCACGGGAATACCAGGTCATTGAACGTCCAGCGCGCCTTCGCCATCGTGGCCGGCGCCATCGTCGCGGCTTGCTTGGCAAGCCACTCCTCCGCGATCACGGCGAAGCTATTGGCCGCACGCTCCTCGCCGGCAAGCTTCACGGCCTTGCGCTGCTCACTGGGGTCGATGCCTGCCGCCAGCAGCTTGCGTGCCTCGTCGCGCTTGTCGCGGGCATCGGCTAGGCCGGTGTCCGGGTAGGTGCCCAGGCTCAGCGTCTTGCGCTTGCCGTTGTGGCGGTAGTCCAGGCGCCACCAGCGCGAGCCGTTCGGGTTCAGCAGCAGGTACATGCCGCCGCCGTCGGTGAGCTTCTGCGGCTTGTCGGTAGCCTTGGCCTTGCGAATGCCGGTGTCGGTAAGTGCCATGACGGTAACCCCTGCGACGGTAACCCCTATTACCGTCAAAGCTACCGTCACCAGACGGTAGATTGCAATGGATGCCGTTGGATGGCTTTGGACAAGAAAAAGGCCGGAAGCCTTGATTTTACTGGGCTAACCGGCCTGTATTGGACGTTGCTGGATGGTCATTCGGTGCCGGCAGCAGGAATCGAACCCGCGACCTACTGATTACAAATCAGTTGCTCTACCAACTGAGCTATACCGGCGTGGGGCGGGATTCTAGCAGCCTCTCAGAAGCAGCTCATGCTGTGCGAGCCCACGCCGTCGGCGTGGATGAGGGGGCGCCAGTCGGCGCGGTCGGTGGTCACCAGGTCGAGCCAGTATTGCGGCACGGTCTCGGTGCGCTCGGTGACGCGGGCCGGGAAGCCGGCGGCGGCCACGTCGGCGCGGCGTTTGCGTGCGTTGTCCTGGTCCTTGAACAGGCCCAGCGAGATGGTGTTGGGCTGGTCGCCGCTGCTGACCACGAAGTAGTCGCTGATGCCGTGTGCGGCGAGCTGCCTGGTCAGCGCCAGCGCCTGCGCGCGGTTGCCGGGCGCGGGCAGGTAGACCCACCAGCTGCGCGACTGCGCGACCTGCTCCTGCCGCGAGCGCATCCGCGTGGCGACGGTCGCCAACGCGTTGCGCGCCTGCTGCAGGTCGTGCGGCGTGTCGAACGGGCCGATGGTCAGGCAGCGCGGTGCGGCGGATGCGTCGGCAGTCGCCGCGGTCGGCGCCGTCGGTGCCGGTGCAACAACCGCGGGCGCTGCCGTGGCAGCCTGCGCGGGCAGCTCGGAAAGCAGGCGCAGTTCGGGCACGCCGGGGTCGGTGGCCGGCGGCACGTGGGTGTAGGGCTGGCCGAGGAACAGCCAGGCACCGGCCACGATGTTGAGCATCACCAGCAGCACGAACAGCAATCGCAGGAACATCGATCCCCCGTCATTCACGCCGGTGGCGTGGACCTATTGTGCCTCGGCCCACGCCGCCAGTCCGTGCAGCACGCCATCGTGGGCGAGTTGCGCGGGCATGGCGAGCAGGGGCAGTAGCGTTTCCGCGTCGCCGCCGCCGATGCGCAGCGCTGGCGCGCCGCCCAGCGCGGGCGCCATGCGCGACACGAAGCGTTCGACCAGCGCCGCCGCGGCGAGCCAGCAGCCGGAGGCGACCGCGTCGGCGGTGTTGTCCGCCGCCTCGACGATGGCGCCCGCGTGCGTGGGCCGCACTTGCGCGGTCGCGCCCAGCAGCGATTGCTGCATCAGGCGCGGCCCCGGCGCGATCAGGCCGCCGAGATGGCGCCCATCGGCGGCGAGCGCATCCAGCGTGAGCGCGGTGCCCACGCTGGCCAGCACGCAGGGCGCGAGGCCGTCGACGCGGGCGGCGACCATGGCGAGGAAGCGATCCACCCCCAGGCGTTGCGGTTCGGCGTAGGCATTGCGCACGCCGCAGGCTTCGGCGGGTGTACGCAGCCAGTGTGGCTCTAGCTGGAACGCGCTGCCGACGCAGGCGGCGACAAGCTGCTCGCGCGCGGCGTCCACCACGGAGGCGCCGAACACAGCGGTGGGTACCGGCAGGCCCGACCAGGCAGCGGCCAGCACGGTTGCCACGTTTTCGTTCCACGCCACCGCACCGCGGGCTGAGACGTCATCGCCGTGACGAAGCGCCCATTTCAGCCGGGTGTTGCCGAGGTCCAGCAAGAGCCTGCTCATGGCCTCCAGGTACCCCGCGTCGCGATCGAGTGGTCGTCAGGTGGCGGTGCTGCTTGGCGAGGCTTTGGGTTCATGCGCGACGCACCGTGACGTCGGCGCTGTCGACGCGCTGGATGCCGCCGTCGGGCAGGCGCAGCAGCAGGGCGCCGCGGCTGTCCACGCCGGCGCCGATGCCGTCGCGCTCGCCGCCGGCGCCGCGCAGGCGCAGGGGCTGGCCGTGCAGCAGGTCGTAGAGGGCGTACTCGTCGGCGAACCCGGCAAAGCCCTCGCGCTCGAACTGGCGCAGGCCTTCCGCCAGCGCGGCGACCAGCGCGGCGGCGGCGCGGTTGCGGTCCGGCGGCACGCCGCCGGCCAGGGTGGCGAGGTCGCAGGTGGGTTGGCCGGCCTGTTCGCGCAACGCATCGGTGAGCCGCAGGTTCAGGCCGATCCCGATGATTGCGGCGCACGGCCCCTGGTATTCGCCGCTGAGCTCGACCAGGATGCCGGCCAGCTTGCCGGGCGCTGCGCCGGGCGCGGCGGCCAGCACGTCGTTCGGCCATTTCAGGCCCGCGCCAGCGATTCCCAGCGATGCCAGCGTGCGCAGCACGATCACGCCGATCGCCAGCGACAAGCCCGACAGCGCGGCAAAACCCTGGTCGAAGCGCTTCACGCACGACAGGTAGATGTTCAGCCCCGGCGGCGACAGCCAGGTGCGCCCGCGGCGGCCGCGCCCGGCGCTCTGCGTCTCGGCCATCACCACGGACAGGTCCGCTGCTGCCGAACCGCGGCGTTGCAGTTCGCTGGACGTGGAGTCGAGCTCCCAATACACCTCCAGCCCGCCCAGCCTTTCCGCGACGCCGGCCGGCAGCGCGGCGCGGATCCGCCCCGCATCCAGCAGCTGCACCGGCCACGGCAGCCGGTAGCCGTGGGCGCCGCCGGCTTCGATCGGCACGCCGCGCGCGCGCAGCGCCTCGATCTGCTTCCATACGGCGGCGCGGGTCACGCCGGCGGAGGCGGCCAGTTCCACGCCGGATCGCGGCGTGCCCGCGGCCAGTTCGGCCAGCAGTTCGGCGGCTTGCATCAGTTATGGGCAGGTGGTCGCGGGCATCCGGCGATTTTAGCCGGCCGGGCGTGCGCAAGGGGCGACACTGGCGCAGGCAGCCCGGTTTCTGCGAGGATCGGCAATCTCTGCCGCGCGTCAAGGGGTGCTCAGTCATGCGAGCCAGACAGTGGATGATCGGTTGCCTGATCGGCCTAGCCGGCATGGGCAGCGCCATGGCGATGGATTTCGACGCCCGCGATATCGCCGGCGGCAATCGGGCCACGGCGGAGAACTGCACCCACGATGCCGGTGCCAGTGGCAGCGATTCGCTGGGGCTCAACCGCGATGCGTCTTCGTCCAAGCACGCCGCCGACACGGACACCGACAGCAGCAGCGACAATCATGGCAGCGGCGCGGCCGGTGGCACCGACCATGGCGGCGGGATCTCCGCGCCCACGCATGCGCGGCCGGCGACGCTGGGCTGGCAGTCGTTGCTGCCGGGGTCGATCCAGTAATTCCGGGGACGATCGGCACCAAGGCCGCGGCGCAGCTCAGTCCGGCGGCAACCGCACGCTGAAACGCGCGCCGCCGAAGTCGGGCGAGCGATCCACCGTGAGTTCGCCACGATAGGCGCGAACGATGTCCTGCACGATGGACAGGCCGATGCCATGGCCCTGCACGCGCTCGTCGCCGCGCACGCCGCGCTGCAGCACCTTCTCGATCTTGTCCTCGGCGATGCCGGGGCCGTCGTCCTCCACGCTGATCAGCAGTCCGGGGCGGGTACGGCCGGGCTGGGGCAGCTTCTGCACCACCAGCAGCACGTGGTGGCGCGTCCACTTGAAGGCGTTTTCCAGCAGGTTGCCCATCAGTTCCAGCAGGTCGTTCAACTCGCCGTGGAAGGAGGCGCCGTCCGCGATGTCGAATTCGCACAGCACGTTCTTGGCGGCATAGACCTTCTCCAGGCTCTGCACCAGGTCCTCGGCGTGGCTGGCGATGGAGATCGCAGCGGCGAAGGTCTGGCGCCCGGAGGTGGCGGCGCGGGCCAGCTGGTAGGCAACCAGCTCGTCCATGCGGCGCACCTGGTCGAGCACGTCGCGCCGCACGGGTTCATTGTTGGACGATTCCATCTGCGAGCGGATCACCGCCAGCGGCGTCTTCAGGCTGTGCGCGAGGTCGGCCAGGGTATGGCGGTAACGCGTGCGCTGCTCGCGCTCGCTGTCGATGAAGGCGTTGATGCGCTCGGTGAGGCCGGTGAGTTCCAGCGGATACTGGCTGTCCAGGTGGTCGCTGTCGCCATGCTCGACGCGGCTCATGTCGTTGGCCACCTTGCGCAGCGGGGTGAGACTCCAGCGCAGCAGCAGCAATTGCAGCGCGATCAGCAGCAGGCCCAGCACCGACAGCCACAGCGCCAGCGTACGCCGGTACACCGCGTTCTCGCCTTCGAGCTGCTGCTCGGTCTGCGCCACCATGACGGTGGCGGGCGTGGACTTGTCGCCGAGGTAGTCGAACGACACGCCGATGGCGAAGTAGTACAGCCGCCCCATGCGCGTTTCCACCGGGCCGGCGAACACGCGGTCGCCCGGCTGCATCGGCTTGAGGAAGCGGAAATCGTGGCCGATGGCCGAGGCGGATTCCCAGCGGTAGCCGTCCGGGCCGAGGATCACCGCGTAGAGGCCGGAGCCGGGCTGCGAGAACTTCTGCGGCGGCGAGTCGGGCGGCAGCAGGCGGCCGTCGCGGTTGGCGTCGGTGTGGGTGATGATGTCGGTGATCGCGGCGTCGCGCAGCTGGTTCTGCAGGCTGTTCAGCGCGCTCTGCTTCCTGGCCACGGCCATGACCACGCCGACCAGGCCGAGGAAGGCGGCCAGCACGAACCCGGTGGTGATGGCCGAACGCGCCGCCAGCGACAACGGGCGGCGCGGTGCGGGCTCATTCGTCGCCGTCGGTGCGGGGGATGGCAAAGCGGTATCCGCGTCCACGCACGGTCTCGATGGGCTTCAGGGCGCCTTCCGGGTCCAGCTTGCGGCGCAGGCGGCCGATGAAGACTTCGAGCACGTTGGAGTCGCGGTCGAAGTCCTGCTGGTAGATGTGCTCGGTGAGGTCGGCCTTGGAGACCAGTTCGCCGGCGTGCAGCATCAGGTATTCCAGCACCTTGTACTCGTAGCTGGTGAGGTCGACGATCTTGTCCTCCACCGTCACCGTCTGCGCGGTGGTGTCCAGCTTGATCGGGCCGCAGGCCAGCACCGGCTTGGACCAGCCGCTGGCGCGGCGCACCAGCGCGTTGATGCGGGCCAGCAGTTCCTCGACGTGGAACGGCTTGACCAGGTAGTCGTCGGCACCCTGCTTCAGCCCTTCCACCTTGTCCTGCCAGCCGCCGCGCGCAGTGAGGATCAGCACGGGATAGCGTTGGCCGGCCTCGCGCAGCGCCTTGATCAGCTCCATGCCGGACATCTTGGGCAGGCCGAGGTCGATGATGGCGAGGTCGAACGGCACTTCGCGGCCGAGGTACAGCGCCTCTTCGCCGTCTTGCGCCGCATCGACGGCGAAGCCGTCGCGCTTCAGGCGCGCCGCCAGCGTCTCGCGCAGCGGGGCTTCGTCTTCCACCAAGAGGATGCGCATCAGTGTCTCTCCTTCGTGCCGGCATGCCGGCCGTACGGGTTGCGGTTGGGCGGGGTGGTCGGGCGGGCGTTGGCGGGTATCGTCATCACCTTCACGTGGCCCTGCGGCGTGAGCACCTTGATGCGGTACTCGGTGCGGCGGTCCCAGCGTCGCGATTCGGCCGACAGCACCTGCCCGCGGGTTTCCCGCTGGACCTGGTTCACGGCTTCGCCGAGGCTGAGTTCGGTCGGCCTGGCCCGCGTCTGCGCCATCGCCGGGCTGAGGCCCAGCACCAGCGGCACGAGCAGCGGCAGGATGTGGCGGGTTTTCATGGAGAGGCTTCGGCCATGATCGGGTGATGGCTGTTCAGTTTGGGCGGCCCGGCCTGAATAGTGACCGGACGGGCAGCCGCTGTCACGCCGCCGCGCGCAGCGGCTCGATCGCCTTTGCGATCAGCGCCCAGCCGGCGCCGGGCAGGTGCGCGCCCTCACTGAGCGTGCGGCGGAAACTACGTGCCCCGGGCTCGCCCTGGTACAGGCCGAGCAGGTGGCGGGTGATGTGCTTGAGCGCGGTGCCGCGCGCCAGCTCGGCCTCGATGTAGGGACGCAGGCGATGCAGCACCGCCTCGCGGCTCGGCAGCGGCGTACCGTATAGCGCGTGCTCGAGCCGGGCCAGCACAAACGGGTCGTGGTAGGCCGCACGGCCCAGCATCACCCCGTCCAGTTCGACCAACTGGGCCTGCACCTGTTCCACTGTGGTGATGCCGCCGTTGATCGCCACCACGAGCTGCGGGAACTCGTGCTTCAGGCGGTGCACACGCGGATAGTCCAGCGGCGGGATCTCGCGGTTTTCCTTGGGCGACAGGCCTTTCAGCCAGGCCTTGCGGGCATGCACCACCAGGACCTCGACGCCGGCCTCCAGCATGGTTTCGGTAAAGCGCTGCAGGTCGGCGTACTCGTCCTGCTCGTCCACGCCGATGCGGCATTTCACCGTGACCGGCACGCTCACCGCGTCGCGCATGGCCTTCACGCAGTCGGCCACCAGTGCCGGCTCGTACATCAGGCAGGCGCCGAAGCGGCCGGACTGCACGCGGTCGGACGGGCAGCCCACGTTGAGGTTGATCTCGTCGTAGCCGGCGGCGGCGCCCAGCCGCGCCGCCTCGGCCAGCTCGGCCGGCTCGCTGCCGCCCAGTTGCAGCGCCACGGGGTGCTCCTCGTGGCTGTGTTCGAGCAGGCGCAACTGCCGGCCGCGCACCAGCGCCGCGCTGGTCACCATCTCGGTGTACAGCCGCGCGTGCGGGGAGAGCAGGCGGTGGAAGAAGCGGCAGTGCCGGTCCGTCCAGTCCATCATCGGGGCGACGGACAGGCGCCAGTCGTTTGCATTCAATGCCGTACGCTTGATTTCAGTCACTGGGTACAGTCGGCTTCTCGGACAACATGCTGGTCCAACGGGAAAACGCGTCGGACTTTCCATCGAAAAGGGGGCCGCCGGTTCGGCGATCAGCTTAGCTCAGTGGCCGCATGGACGCTTGTCTTGGACCTTCAGAGCTGGCGCTGGGGACCCGTGCGTCGATGGCCGTGGCATGTGCGCCCTGCCGGTAACCGACCACCCGCGAGCAGGACGGTCCGGCATTCGGCTATGGAGTCGCCACGATGCGCTTGGTACTCGACCGACCGCTGCGCTTGTGGGCGCCGCGCCGCCAAGCTGAACAAGCGCCTTACGGTGCGTGGGCCCGGTCAACACTTCCATCTTGGCCGCGTTCCCAGCCCACACCGGAGCGGTCGCGCTCCGTTCACCGAGGAGATTGCCATGCGCCTTTCCACCCGCATCAACTGCCTGATCCTGCTCAGCCTGACGGCGTTCGCCGTCGCCGCACCCAGCATCGCGCGCGAGCGCCACGATCATCGTTTCGAGCATAAGCATCCGCGTCGCGACCAGGTGGTCGATCGCACCCAGCGGCAGAACCGGCGCATCACCAACCAGGTTCGCGAGGGCGAGCTCACCCACGCCCAGGCACACGCGCTGCGTACCAGTGACCGCTCGGTGGCGCAGCAGCAGCGCGCCGACGCGAAGGCCAACGGGGGCTACATCACCAAGACGCAGCAGAAGGCGTTGAACCAGGAGCTCAACACGAACAGCAAGCAGATCGGGCACTGACATCGTTCAAGTGACAATGCGGGATCGGTGATCCCGCCACGCGCGTGCGCAGGTACAAGCGCACGCGCGTTTCGTTGACAGTCACCGCCTTGATCCAGGCGGGGTGGGCACGCCGCTTGTCGCAGGGCGTCCCTGGTCGCCTCGTTCTGCAGCGCTTCTTCTTTTACCGGCCTGCCAGCCCTGAGCCTTGCGCAGGAGGCCGATGGCCGGTACTTCGGCTGCCCATCGACTCCCGGCCGGCGTGCGTCCCGCCGGGCAGGGGGCGCCGTACGGCATTCGTTTGCGGGTCGTTCCCTGCGCCTGGGCCGCGGGCATTTTGCCGCAGAAGCCTCCGGGCAGGTGCGCTGCGGATCGCGTAAAATACCGCCATCGCCGCGCCTGCGCGCGGCCACTCGCAGGCCCAGCCCTGTGCGAGTCCGTGCCGCCTCTAGGCGGCACGTTTCCCCGACACGCAATCCGAGATCGAACACCCATGGTGGCCTTCGCGACCGAGCACGTGATCGACGTGCAGCACTGGAACGACACGCTGTTTTCCTTCCGCACCACGCGCGATCCGGGCTT
>JAJZET010000199.1:4630-8941 GCA_021805685.1 Pseudomonadota bacterium | reverse complement strand
CGCGTCATGCGCCGGCCACCCTCCCTGCGTCCCGTTCCGAACCACCCTGGAGCCTTTCGCCGATGGACTTCGTCAAGAACCGCAAGCACCCCGTGGTGCGCCGCGGCGCCACCCCTTCGCTCACCGCCGCCACGCTCACCGCCAGCCTCGCGCTGGCGCTGCCGGCCATGGCGACCGATGCCGCATCGCCCGTTACCGATGCCCAGGTCGCTACGGCCAGGCGCCTGCAGGGCGTCACCGTGGAGGGCACCGTCGTGCCGTACAAGGTCGATCAAGCCTCCTCGCCGAAGTTCACCCAGCCGTTGCTGGACACGCCGCAGACCATCGTCATCATCAGCAAGGAGCTGATCCACGAGCAAGGCGCCACCACGCTCACCGAAGCGCTGCGCAATACGCCCGGTGTCGGTACCTTCTTCGCCGGCGAGAACGGCTCGACCAGCACCGGCGACGCCATTTTCATGCGCGGTTTCGATACCTCCGGCAGCATCTTCGTGGATGGCGTGCGCGATCTCGGCACGATCTCGCGCGACGTGTTCGACATCGAGCAGATCGAGGTGACCAAGGGGCCGGACAGCACGGAATACGGCCGTACCGCACCCTCCGGCGCAGTCAACCTGGTGACCAAGCAGCCGCAGTCCGGCAACCGCGTGTCCGGCTCGGTGTCGTACGGCAGCGCCAACCAGAAACGCGCCACCGTCGACTGGAACCGGCAGATCGGCAGCCACGCCGCCTTCCGTCTCAACGTGCTCGACCAGAACAGCGGCGTGCCCGGCCGCGACGAAGTGAAGAACGACCGCTGGGGCGTGGCGCCTTCGCTGGCACTCGGGCTGGGCACGTCGACGCGCGTGTACCTCGACTACCTGCACGTGAAGCAGGACAACGTGCCGGACGGCGGCATCCCCACCGTCGGCCTGCCTGGCTACTCCTCGCCCGATCCGGCCCGCCCCTTCATCGGCGATGCGGCGAGAGTCGACCCCGGCAACTTCTACGGCACCGACCAGGACCACGACCGCGTGGTCGAGGACATGTTCACCGCGATACTGAAACACGACTTTTCGGAAGACGTGTCGCTGCACGACACCCTGCGCTGGGGCCGCACGCACGAGGACTACCTGCTGACCTCGTTCCTGGCCAATGCCGCCAACCTCCGCACGCCCGACCCGGGCGCTCCTTCGACCTGGACGATCGCCCGCAGCAATCCGAACTTCAAGGACCAGACCAACCGCATCGTCGCCAACCAGCTCAACCTCACCGCCAACGTCGCCAGCGGGCCGGTCACGCACAGTCTCAGCGCCGGCATCGAGCTGAGCCGGGAAACGCTCGGTACAGTGACGCTCGCCGCGTCGAACGGCAGCAGCTGGCCCGCGGCCAGCCTGTATGCGCCCAATCCCGACATCTCCACCCCGCTGGCCTATGGCCCCAACGGCGGCTGGACGAGCGGCAAGACCCGCACCGCCGGCGCGTACCTGTTCGACACGCTCAAGTTCGACGCGCACTGGCAGGTCCATGCCGGCGCACGTCTCGACCGCTACAGCACCGACTTCAGCAGCGCGGTGGCCTGCGGCGGCCGCAACGCCCCGGCCTGCGGCGATCTGGCCAGCGGCACCATCGTGCCCGGTGTGGACGCCCGCCAATCCGGCAACCTGTCCAGCTGGCAGCTCGCGGTGATCTACAAGCCGGCGGAAAGCGGCAGCATCTACGCCAATCTCGCCACTGCCGCGCAACCGCCGGGCGGCAACAGCCTCTCGCTGAGCACCTCAACGAACAGCGTGGACAATCCCGCGCTCAAGCCGCAGGAGTCCCGCACCGCCGAACTGGGCACGAAGTGGAACCTGCTCGGCGATCGCCTGCTGCTCACCGCCGCGCTCTATCGCACCACGGTAGCCAACCAACTGGAGCAGGATCCCACCACCCTGCTGTGGTATCCGGTCGGCCACAAGCGCGTGCAAGGCGTGGAGCTCACCGCGATCGGCCAGATCACCAGGGATTGGGCGATCAATGCGGGCTTCACCACCATGCACACCAACACCAGCCACAACGCTCTCGGCAGCGCCAGCACCGGCTCGGCACCCGCCGCCGATGGCTCCAGCGTGCTGGCCTACACACCGAAGAGTGCGTTCACCAGCTGGACCACCTACCACCTGCCGTTCGGCCTCGTCATCGGCGGCGGTGCGCGCTACACCGGCGAAATGCAGCGCGGCACCGACGGCGCCATCGGCACGCCGACGTACGTGGATGCCTATTGGGTGTTCGACGCCATGGCAACCTACCCGGTCAGCAGGCACCTCGACCTGCAGCTCAACCTCTACAACCTGTTCGACAAGAACTACGCCACATCGATCAACAAGAGCGGCTACCGCTACATTCCGGGCACGTCGCGCTCCGCCATGCTGACGGCGAACTTCCGCTTCTGACGATGCCAGGCGGAGCCACCCGGCTCCCGCAAGGGCTCATCCGGTACGTGATGGCGCGAGTGCCTGATCGAAGCCAAACGCCATCGCGCACAGGGTGCGCTCCCCCATAGGACAGGGCCAACCATGCTGCTGCACGTCCCCGACATCCTCGACCGTGAACAGCTGCACCGCATGCGCGCCGCGCTCGACGCCGCCGACTGGACCGACGGCCGCGAGACCGTGGGCACGCAAGGGGCTCAGGTGAAGCGCAACCGGCAGTTGCCCGACGCCTCGCCACTGCGCCGGCAACTGGGCGAAGCGTTGCTCGCCGCGCTGGCCGGGAATCCGCTCTTCCACGCCGCCACCCTGCCGCGGCGCATTCTGCCGCCCCGCTTCAACCGCTACGAGGGTGGCGGCGAGTACGGCATGCACGTGGACGGCTCGGTAATGGCCCTGCCGGACGGCGAGCAGCTGCGCAGCGACATCTCCTGCACCGTGTTCCTCAGCGAGCCGGAAGACTACGACGGCGGCGAGCTGATCATCAGCGATACCTACGGCGAACACGCGGTCAAGCTGCCCGCCGGCGACGCCATCATCTACCCCGCGAGCAGCCTGCACCGCGTGCAGCCGGTGATCCGCGGCGCAAGGGTGGCGGCGTTCTTCTGGGTGCAGAGTCTGGTACGCGACGACGGCTGCCGCCGCCTGCTGTTCGAACTCGACGCCTCGATCCAGCGGCTGGTCACCACCGGCGCCGACCGCGCTGCCGTGCTGCAGCTCACCGGCACCTACCACAACCTGCTGCGCCGCTGGGCGGAGAGCTGAGTCGCTTAGGACAACTGCTCAATCCGTCGTTCCAGCCGGGCCCGGTCCGCAAGCCGCAGCAGGAAATCCTGTTCCAGCACGCGGCAAACCTCCGCGGCATCGCGCAATGTGCGGCGCGCGGGCTCGAACCCCGGGCGCCGCACGGTGAATTCGCGATCGAGCAGGCTTAGCCGGCGATCGGCACAGGTACGCGCGGCGACCAGGTGACGCACGAAGCGCGAGTCAGAGAAGGTCGAGACGAAATGGTTGGCCACCACGAAGTCGATGTGCTCGCGCGGCTGCAGGTCGAAGCGGTAAAGCGTGAGCCAATCGCCGCGCACGCAGGCCTGCATGCGCCACTCTCCGTCGTGCTCGAGTAGCCGGAACGGTTCCAGCGCCGTGGCCTGCGGCACGCCAGGCTCCAGTCGCAGCGCACCGGCCAACGTCATGCTGCCGAAACCCACGTCGGCCAGCCAGCGCTCCTCGCCCGCGCTCACGAGCAGCAGCATGTGGGTCTGTGCGGTAATCGCATCCTCCGGCTGGTTCCACAGCACGCGAGCGACCAGCCCGTGCACCGTGTAGCCGATGGCGCGCAGCGCAGCGGCAAACAACCGGTTCTGTTCGAAACAATAGCCGCCGCGCCCCTGGCGCACCAGCTTGTGCGCGATGGCCTCCAACTGCAATGACACCGGCACGCCGCAGAGCGGGTCGAGGTTCTCGAACGGGATCGCCGCCGCGTGGGCCGCCGCCAGTGCGCCAAGCGTGGCGACGTCCGGCTCGACCGGGCCGGCATGGCCGATGCGTTGCAGGTAGGCGTGCAGGTCGAAGGCATCGGTCACGCGAGACAGTCCATCATTTGCGGTGCTGCGGCACCAGGCTCAGCGACGCCGGCCCCGGCCGCGCGCGTGCGCTCAGCATGCGTTCGATGGCAGCTGGCGGCAAGGCGGCGGCGTAGAGGTAGCCCTGCCCTTCGTCGCATCCGGCATGCAGAAGGAATTCATGCTGCGCTTCGGTTTCGATGCCCTCGGCGATGGTGCGCAGGCCCAGGCTGCGCGCCATCGCCATGATCGCCTCGGCGATGGCCACGTCGTTGCTGCTGTCGGGCAGGCCGGTGACG
>JAJZET010000199.1:0-4620 GCA_021805685.1 Pseudomonadota bacterium | reverse complement strand
ACGATCGATCTTCAGGCTGGTCACCGACGGCAGCTTGAGATAGGACATCGAGGAATAGCCGGTACCGAAATCGTCGATGGCCACCTCCACGCCCAGCACATGCAATGCATGCATGGTGCGCTCGGTATCGTCGCCCAGCCGCAGCATGGTTCCCTCGGTGATTTCCAGCGCCAGCCGGCTCGGCGCCACCTCGTTCGCCTGCAGGGTGCGGCCGAGGTGGGCGATGAAGCCGGGGTGGCCGAACCAGCGCGCGGACACGTTCACCGCCACGCGGATCGGCGGCATGCCGGCCCGATCCCAGGCATGGATCTGCGCGCAGGCCGAATGCAGCACCCACTCGTCGATACGGCGGATCAAGCCCAGGCTTTCCGCCACCGGGATGAACTCCGAGGGCGGCAGCTCGCCGCGCACCGGATGCTGCCAGCGCAGCAACGCCTCCACCGCCACGATGCGCCCGCTGCGCATGTCCACGCTGGGCTGGAAATGCAGGCGGAACTCGCCCTCGGCCAGCGCCCGGCGCAACTCCGACACCAGCAGCAGGCGCTGGCGCGCGTTGGCCTGCATGATCGGCGTGTAGAAGCGGAAGGTGTTGCGCTCGCTGTTCTTCGCCGCGTACATCGCGGCATCGGCATTGGCGATGAGGGTGGCCGCGTCGGCGCCATCCAGCGGATAGCCGGCGATACCGATGCTGGCGGTCAGCGACAGCTCGCAATCCTCCACCACGATCGGCTCGGCCAGGCTGGCAAGCAGTCGCTCGGCCACGGCGCCGGCGTCGTCGCGCAGCCCGATGTTGCCGAGCAGCACCGTGAACTCGTCGCCGCCGATGCGGCCGGCCGCGTCGCCTTCGCCCAGCTGCCGGCCGATGCGCTCTGCCACCTTCTGCAGGAAGCGGTCGCCGATGGCATGGCTGTAGCTGTCGTTGACGATCTTGAACGCGTCAAGGTCCACAAACAGCACCGCCGTCGCGGTGCGCGTGCGCGTCGCCGCGGCGATCGCCCCCTCCACCCGGCGCTCGAATTCCGGACGGTTGTACAGGCCGGTAAGCGTATCGTGGCTGGCCATGTGTTCGAGCCGGCGCCGGTGCACCTTCAACGCCTGGATGTTGCTGAACACCGCCACGTAATGCAGCACCTGGCGCTGCGCATCGCGGATCGCGCTGATGCTGAGCTGCTCGGGATAGGTGCTGCCATCGACGTACTGGCCCAGCACCTCGCCGCCCCAGTTGCCGCCGCTGGCGATGCCTGCCCAGATCGACGCCGGCAACGGCATGCCGTCGGGCATGCGGCGCAGCTCGTCGAAGCGACGGCCTTCCAGCATCTGCGCGGTAAAGCCGGTGATTTCCACCTGCGCCGTGTTGACCGAGATCACCCGGCGCTCGGCATCGGCGATGATGACGCCCTCGGCGATGCTGGCCAGGGCCTCCGACGCCACGCGCCGCTCGCGCTCCAGCGTGACGCGCTCGGAAATGTCGCGCACGATCACCTGCCGCACCGGGAGCCGCCCCCACAGGCTGTGGCTCACCTCGATTTCCACCGGTCGCTGTGCATCGCCGACGCCGCACAGCACCGCCTGCAACGCGTTGCCGACCTGTTGCATGGAGCCGGGTACGAAGAGGTCATCGAAGCGCATGCCGACCAGGACTTCCGGCGCGTACCCCGTCCATTCGGAAGCTTGCTGGTTGGTCTCCAGGATGCGGCCGCTGGTCTCGTCCACGATCACGATGGCCACCACCGCGCTCTCGAACAGCAGGCGATAGCGCTCCTCGCTGCCACGGATGCGGTCCAGCACCCGCCGCGCCATCCCCAGCCACAGCAGCGCAACCAGCAGTATGGCGAGCAGCACCGCGAAGAACAGCGCACGCCCCAGCCATACTGCACCGCGCACCATCTGTTGCGCGAAACGGTCGCTGCGTGGTGCTATTTCCTGGTTGATCGCCGCGATGCGGTCCCGCTGCCGGTCGATCTCGGCCTGGCTTGGCCCACCGGTCGCGTAGGCGCGCTGCAATTCGCCGGCAATCGCGTCGAGCCGGGCAAGGTCGCCGTCGGTGGAGCGCCAGGCACCGATGGCCGATGCCATGTAGGGCGCGCTGGAAAAGTGCGCCATCATGAAGGTCATGCCGCTTTCGGCCGCCGGCAGCATGTTGCCCTGCACGAAGACCTGGTGGACGCGAGCCTTGTCGTAGTGCCCGCTGATGATGGCATCGCGACCCCAACGGTCGGCGGCAAGCACGTCGTAGTTGTGTCGATAGCTTTCCAGGTCGCGCGCATCGCCGCGCACAGCGTAGCTGTCCAGGTCGATCACCGCCTGCTTCTGCGCCTTCGACCACACGCTCTCGCTGTTCAGGAAGCCGGCCAGCGTTACCTGCACCTGCAGCACGCCCCAGGCCAGCCCGAACAACAGCGCAACCGCTGCCGCCAGCCCCCAGGCCAGCGGCACCAGGCGCCGCCACAATGGCTTTCGCATGTTGCCCATCGATTGCTGTGGTCCTTGCCGCGGAATCCTCCGCCATCCAGCCAACGCCATGATGCCAAAACCACGGGCGGCACCCTAACGGCGCCGCCCGCCGCCCCACCGCATGGTCGAATGCGGCGGTGTGGACAAGCTGCGAAGCTACGCCGCCACGCCCCCCTGCAGACCCACCGCGTGGTGGCTTTGGATGCAGCGGTCGCCCAGCAGGATCATGCACAGATAGCTGCGCTCGATGCATTCGCGGAGGTGGGCGACGTCTGCCGCCGAAGGCGTGTTGCCCAGCAGCGTGCAGACGATCTCCAGCGCCTCCCAGGGATGGGTATCGTCATAGGCCGCGTGTAACTTGAGCCAGCGCAGGCTGGCGGCGCGCACTTCCGGGGCGAAGCTGTCGCGGTACAGGCTGCTGGAATACACCAGGTGCGCCCAATCGCCGGTGGCACCCTCGATGGCGTAGTTGGTGGCGATCATCCCTGCCGCCAGGGAGCCGTGCGCGCTGATCTCCTCGCACCAGCGGTACAGGCCGTCGGTACCGGAGGGCGCCGGCTTGTGCAGCAGGTCCGCGCGCGGTACGCCGGCACCGTCGGCCCAGTCCAGCCAGTACTCGGCATGGTTCTGCTCCACGCGGATATTGCGCACCAGCCAGCGTCGGGCCATGTCGTCGCCCTCGCTGCGGCCGTAGCGGGTCTTCAGCAGGTTCAGCGCCATGTAGCTGGGAAAGCGCTCGATGAACGGCCACAGCCCGGCCATGAAGTTGTATGTGGATTCGCTGTCCAGTTCGAGCATGGTCATCCGCGCCCAGATTTCATGACCGAGCACCCTGCGGCGGGTGGCTTCGCAATCGGTCACCATGTCCTGGGCCCATTGCGGATAACTGGCGAGTTCGTTCAAGGGGCCACTGCGTTCGAAACGGGTATGCATGACGATCTCCTGTTGTGTCGTGACTGATATCCGGCTGCTTGCTGCACTACGCGACCGACCCATTGAGCCGGAGCCACAGGCTGGCCGCGATCCCGCGGCACGCTGGCTGCGGAAATCCTGTCCACGGAAGAACGCACCCCCGTTGCGAACGCCGAGCATAACCAGCGGCCATCGCCACAACGCGCATTCGGTCGCGATGCGGAAAGCCGCCCGGGTACCGTACTGCGCGCTGAGCGGCCGTCACCGGCCAAGGCATGTCGCCTTGGCATGCCCCCACCGGCTGCCGGAGGCTGCCATGAACCTGCGCATCGCCACTGGAAGCTTCGGCTTGCGCAGCTTCTGGCTCGCACGCGACACAAGGGCCGGCCGCTTGTCGCAACCGTCGCGCCAGGCTGCGCCCTGCGCCGCAGAGCGGCAACGCGCAGGCGGCACACGCGGGGCGGCGCAGAGTCGCAAAAATTGCAGAGGCAACGGGACCGCCGCTGCTGGCTGGCTGATTCGTTGCGGAACCGTGCCGGGCGTTGCCTTGCCGGATCGCATCGCCCGACGCAAGATGCTTCGATACCGGCCACAGCGACACCACCCGCATGCAGGCACGCCAGGCAATCCCCTTCTTGCGCCGCGTCCGTCCCTGGCTGGCCCTGCTCGCCCTCGGCGCATCCGCTGCGGCAGCCGCGCAGGCCGTCGACCGCGCACGCCTGCAGCACGAAGCCCAGGCGGTGACGATCACCCGCGACAACTGGGGCATTGCCCACGTGCACGGCAGGACCGATGCCGACGCGGTGTTCGGTATGGCCTACGCCCAGGCCGAAGACGACTTCAACCGCGTGGAGACAAACTACCTCACCGCGCTGGGCTGGACCGCGCAGGCCGAGGGCAAGGCCGCCATCTGGCAGGATCTTCGCCAGCAGCTGTGGACCGACCCGACAGCGCTGAAGAAGCTCTACGCGCAAAGCCCGGGCTGGCTGCGGCAGCTGATGGATGCCTGGGCCGACGGCCTCAACGGGTACCTCGCCACCCACCCGGACGTGCATCCGAAAGTGATCACCCACTTCGAGCCGTGGATGGCGCTGTCCTTCACCGAGGGCAGCATCGGCGGCGACATCGAGCGTGTCTCGCTGAAGGACCTTGCCGCGTTCTACGGCGATGCGCACCCGCAACTCGCACAGGCCAACCCGCCGAGCTGGGCCGAGCCCATCGGCTCCAACGGCATCGCGATCGCGCCCAGGCTCA
>JAJZET010000076.1 GCA_021805685.1 Pseudomonadota bacterium | reverse complement strand
GTGGCGCTGCTGCGGGGGGGGCGGCGCAGGCGCGGTGGCTTCGTCCGCAGCCGCCTTGGCGGGCGCTCCTGCTTCGCTGGGTTCGCTGGAAGCAGCGGCTTCGTCGCGATCCTCGTCGTCCAGCTCGTCGACCTGGCTGGCGTTCGGCGCGTTGCCGGCGGCGGCATCTTCGTGCCGGCGGCGACGGCGGCCGCCGCGACGACCGCGGCGGCGGCGTGCGGGGCCTTCGCCATCGGCAGCGGCGTCGGCGGTCACTTCCTGGCCGTCGGCGACCGGCGCGGTGATCAGCTTGGCTTCATCATTCGCATCCACGGACGCGGCGACCGGGCGCGGAGCGGGGGCTTCCGGCTTGGATGTAGTGGCGGCTGGAGCATTCGACGCAGGTGCGGCAGGTTTGCGCTCCGGCTGGGCGGCCTTGGTGTCGACGTTGTTGCTGCGAGGCTGCTGACGCTCCTGCTTGGGTGCCTGGTTGGCCTGCGGCTGGCGCTGCGCGCCCTCGTTGCCCTTGTTGCGGCCGCCCTGCTGCTGGGCATTCTGTTGCTGCCCTGGCTTGGCCTGCTGTGTGCTGCCTTCGCGGCGCTCGTCGCGTCGAGGCTGTTGCTGTCGGTTGCCGCTACCACCCTGGCTGCTGCGGCTGCGTTCGTCGCGGCGCGGTTGCTGCTGTTGGCGGTTGTCGCCGCGCGCATTGCTCTTGTCGCCACTTGAGGGCCTGGAGGCAGGCGCGCTCGTTTCGGCGGCTGCGGCGCTGTTGCGGAACCAGCCGAACAGTCGCGAAATGATGCCACCGCTCGGTGCCGCGACGGCGGTGGGCGCGGGCGCCGCCTGGCGCCGCGGCGCCGACGCCTGCTGCACCGGTGCGGCCGCGGATGCTTCTTCGCGCACCGGAGCCGGCGTGGCGGGCACGATGCCGCTGACGGCGGGCTGTTCGCTGCTGCCGAGCGTCTGGCCCATCTTCGGGATCGGCGTCGCATCGACCGCGGTGAGGCGCTCGTAGCTGGGCTTGCTGTGCTCGCCCATGTCCGCTTCCTTGATCCGCTGGATCTCGATATGCGGGGTTTCCAGCTTGTCGTCGGCCACGATCACCACATGCGCCTTGTGGCGCAGCTCGATCTCGACCACGCTGGCGCGCTTCTCGTTGAGCAGGAAGTTGGCCACCATGGGCGGGGCCTGCACCAGCACCTGGCCGGTGTTGTCCTTCATCGCGTGCTCTTCGATCAGGCGCAGGGTGGACAGGCCCAGCGACTCCACGCCGCGGATGTGGCCATGGCCTTCGCAGCGCGGGCACACGATCTGGGTGGCCTCGCCGAGGCTGGGGCGCAGGCGCTGGCGCGACAACTCCAGCAAGCCGAAGCGTGAGATGCGGCCCACCTGCACGCGCGCGCGGTCGAGCTTCAGCGCGTCCTTGAGCTTTTCCTCCACCTCGCGCTGGTGGCGCGGGCTGTCCATGTCGATGAAGTCGATCACGATCAGGCCGCCGGCGTCGCGGATGCGGCACTGGCGGGCGATCTCCACCGCGGCCTCGAGGTTGGTGTTGAACGCGGTTTCCTCGATGTCCGAGCCCTTGGTGGCCTTGGCCGAGTTGATGTCGATCGCGGTGAGCGCCTCGGTCTGGTCGATCACGATCGAGCCGCCGGAGGGCAGGCGCACCTGACGGTCGAACGCGCTCTCGATCTGGGTCTCGATCTGGTAGCGGCTGAACAGCGGGGTGTCGTCCTTGTACAGCTTGAGCTTGCGCAGCGAGGTGGGCATCACCTGCTGCATGAACTCACGGGCGTCCTCGTACAGCGATTCCTCGTCGATCAGGATCTCGCCGATGTCGCTGCGCAGGTAGTCGCGCAGGGCGCGGATGAACAGCTTGGATTCCTGGTAGATCAGGAACGGCGCCTTGCGCTTGCTCGCGGCGTCGGAGATCGAGCGCCACAGGGTGAGCAGGTAGTCCAGGTCCCACTGCAGCTCTTCGGCGTCGCGGCCCAGGCCGGCGGTGCGCACGATCAGGCCCACGTCATCGGGCACGGTGACGTGCTCCAGGGCTTCCTTCAGCGCCTGCCGGTCCTCGCCCTCGATCCGGCGCGAGACGCCGCCGGCCTTCGGGTTGTTCGGCATCAGCACCATGTAGCGGCCGGCCAGCGAGATGAACGTGGTGAGGGCGGCGCCCTTGTTGCCGCGCTCTTCCTTCTCGACCTGGACGACGACTTCCTGGCCTTCCTTCAGCAGCTCGCGGATGCCCGACTTGTGCGGGTTCAGGCCGGGGGTGAAGTACTGCTCGGCGATCTCCTTCAGCGGCAGGAAGCCGTGGCGTTCGGCGCCGTAGTCGACGAAACAGGCTTCCAGCGATTGCTCCACGCGGGTAATGCGGCCCTTGTAGATGTTGGCCTTTTTCTGCTCGCGGGAGGGGATTTCGATGTCGAGATCGTAAAGGGTCTGGCCATCGACGATGGCCACGCGCAACTCTTCACGCTGAGTTGCGTTGATCAACATGCGCTTCATTGTAGTTTTCCTCAGCTCGCCCGCGCGTCGCGTGCCGCGGTGGCGCCGGGATGGCGGCCTGCCGGGGATCGCGCCGCTGCGGTGGAGCGGCTCATGTGACGGCGCCGTTCCCGGCGCCCGGATGTTCGGTCAGCTGCGCCCGGCGTGCCGTGACCACGAAGGTTTCGGGCAAACGACGGCCCGAACCGTTACGATGAAAGGGAGTCGCGACCACTGCCTACAGGCAGTCGGTGCAATCCTCGCCGACGTGACGGGCGGGGCCCCGGCCCGGACCGGTCTCGGTGGGCTGGGATTAGCGCTCGCCGAGTATCCTATTTCGACAGGTTTTTTTCAATGCAGACCGCAACTTCCCGCGACGTACCTCACGGTGTGCGTCAAGTCGCGATCGGCCCCGAGCGGGACGGCCAGCGCATCGACAACGCGCTGGCGACCCTGCTGAAGGGGGTGCCGAAAAGCATGATCTACCGGCTGCTCCGTACCGGTCAGGTGCGCGTGAACGGCAAGCGCGCCAAGCCCGATACGCGGCTGGCTGATGGCGATATGCTGCGAATTCCGCCGATCAGGCAGTCTGAAGGCACGGAAGTGCGGCTCGCGCCCGAGGCGATGGTGGCCTCGGTGGCGGATGCGGTGATCTTCGAGGACAAGCACTTCCTGGTGATCGACAAGCCGTCCGGCATCGCCAGCCACGGTGGCAGCGGGGTCAGCCATGGCGCGATCGAGCTTCTGCGGGCGGCGCGCCCGCACGAGTCGCTGGAACTGGTGCACCGGCTGGATCGCGATACCAGCGGCGTGCTGGTGATGGCCAAGTCGCGCGCCGGCCTGACCGGCCTGCAGGCCGCGATCCGCAACGGCGAGGTCACCAAGCAGTACCTGTGCCTGATGGTCGGCCACCCGCCCAAGGCCAAGTTCGACGTCAACGTGCCGTTGCGCAAGTTCGCGCTGCAGGGCGGCGAGCGGATGGTGCGGGTCAGCGAGGACGGCAAGCCCGCGCTCACTTTCTTCCGCGAGATGGAGCAGTATCCCGGCGCCCGGCTGATGCAGGCCACGCTGGGTACCGGCCGCACCCACCAGATCCGCGTGCACGCCGCCCATGTCGGCCACCCGCTGGCGGGTGACCCGAAGTACGGCGATCGTGAGATGAACAAGCGCTTCCGCGAGATGGGTTTGCAGCGGCTGTTCCTGCACGCCTCGCATCTCAGCTTCGAGCTGGACGGGCGTCTCTACAGTTTTTCCGCCCCGCTGCCGGACGACCTGAAGGCCTTCCTCGACGTACTGCCGGTAAAGGGCAAACACCTCCCGTACATCCAGGCGCGGAAGTCCCACGGCGATCGTCCCTGATCGCGTGGATCACGCGGGCAGCCATCCCTAGGCTGCACTCTCGGTACCTTTGCGATCCTCCCTGATCGCGAAAATTAAACGGGCAGCCATCCCTGGTTGCACTCTTCAAAGGAAGAAACGGGCGCTGACCTGCAGAGAGCGCAGCAGGCCGCCCAGCAGGCAGGCCTCCATCAGCAGCGCGCAGGCCGCATGCGCCACGGCAACCGGCAACAGTGCGCGCCAGCGCCGGAAGCACCATGCCCACCACAGTTCGGCCATCAGGCAGAGCTGCATCAGGGTGCCGTTCGGCGTGTGCATCAGGGCGAACACGAGGGCAGTGAGCAGTACGGCGAGGGCGGGAGAGAGCCGCCCGCCTTCGAGCCGGCGCAGTACCACGGCCAGCATCAGCCATTGCTGCAGGACGGCCCACAGCAGGTAGACCAGCACACGCCCTGGCGTGGGCGCCGTGGCGTGTTGTCCGCCGTATCCCGCGATCAGCAGCAGGACCAGCGGCAGCAGGGCGAACGGAGGCAGCCAGGCGCGCCAGTCGCCCAGCCAGCGCCAGCTGGCGGGCCGCTGCCGCCATTCGGCCTGTGCCGCGAACAGCAGCGCGCCGGTGAAGCCCAATAAGCCGGGCAGGGACAAGCGCAATCCCAGATGCAGCCCGATCACCAGCCACAGCGGACCGGCCAGGCAGCCGACGAGTTCCAGCCAGCGGCGCTGCGGCTGCGGCGGCGACCCGATCGCCAGCCCGGCCAGCACCAGCAGATAGCCGAGGGCGCCGATCCAGGCCAGCCAGCCATGCCCGCCGGGTTCGCTCGTGGCTGCCGGCGCGTCGCCGTGCGGCAGGATCAGCGCGCCCGGCCGCTGCCACTGGATGCGCTGGCGCAAGGCCAACTGCGTTTCGGCCGAGGCCGCGGCCGGCAGGGCGATCCAGGGTGCAGCCGGCAGGGCGGGATCGGCGAGTTGTCGAGCGGCCACGGCGGGGTCGGCCGACAGTTGCAGCGAAGGGCGCGTCGGCAGGGGCAGGGGAGTTTCGCGGCGCAGCGCCACGTCGTCCAGGCGCAACGACGCGCCTGCAGGCAGCTCCAGCCTCAGCCGCAGCATCGCGATCCGTTGTGGCGCGGCACAGGCGCTGCCGTCGGCGGCCTGCCAGCGCAACCGGCGCAGGTCGATCGAGATGTGCAGCGCTCCCGCAGCGACCGGCGACTCCCGCCAGGCGAGGCAGGCGGGCTGCTCCAGTCGAGGCCGCCAGGCCAGGCCCAGCCGGAACGGTGCGTCGGCCGAGCCGCGTAACGTCAGCAATGGCCAATGGCCGGGATCGAGCATCACGCTGATCGGCAGGCCCAGTTCGAACGGCGTGCCGGCGCGGCTGCGAATGCGCAGGCCATGGTCGGCACGCTGCACGTCGGCAGCACCGAAGGCGCGGCCTGCGACCAGGTCGTGCGGCTGGCGCAGCCGCCACCGCCACAACGGCTGGCCCTGTTCGATCAGGGCCGCCTGCCGGTCTGCGACGCGCCGCAGGTGGCCTGCGGTGACGTTGGCGGCCAGATCGCGCAGGCCGAACGAGAGCAACGCCACCAGCAGCGCGAAGCCCGCGCCGGACAGCCAGCCGCGCAGCGTCGTTGCGGGCGGTCGCCGCACGCTCAGCGCGCCAACAGCGCCTCGACCCTTGCCGCGCAGATGATGTCGTTGAGCGACAGTCCACCCACGTCGTGGGTGGACCACAGCAGCTGGCAGTGCCCGTAGCCCGCTTCGATGTCCGGATGATGGTCCTCGTGGTTGGCCATGAAGCCCACCGCGTTGATGAAGCCCAGCGTATGGCGGAAATCCGGGAAGCGGAAATCCTTGACGATGGCGCGGCCATCCGCGCTCAGTGCCCAGCCCGGCAACAGCGGCAGCAGGCGGGCGACTTCGTCCGCGCCCAGTGCGTGCTCCTTGCCCTTGCGCGGCTGGCAATGCTGGTTGGCGTAATCGTGGATGTTCATGCGGACTCCATGGCGGGACGAAGCTGCGCAGGGTCGAAGGTGCACACGCAAAAGTCAAAACCTGCGGGCGTTCGCGAAACCGTACTAAAATGGTGCGGATTCGTCGCGCGCGATGTTGCGCTTCGCCACAGGTGACCCATGATCGAAATTTCCGAACGAGCGCAGCAGCATTTCCGCCGGCTGCTGGCCCAGCAGGGCAGCGAGGGGCTGGGCATCCGCCTGCACGTGACCGAGCCGGGCACGCCGGCGGCGAACTGCGAGCTGGAATTCTGCGAGCCAGCCGAATTGCGCGGCAACGAATGGACCATCGAATGCGCGGGCTTCGACTTCCACGTCGAGGGCGACAGCGCGCCCTGGCTGGACGGCGCCAGCATCGACTTCGAGCCGAATGCCACCGGCGGCCTGCTCAACATCCGCGCGCCGAAAATCAAGGGTGACGTGCCGGGCATGGAGGCGGGCGTGATCGAGCGCGTGCGTTACGTGCTCGATGCCGAGATCAATCCGCGGCTGGCTTCGCACGGTGGCCGCGTCACCCTGCTCGAAGTCGACGCGGAGGGCGTGGTGCTGCTGCAGTTCGGCGGAGGCTGCCACGGCTGCGGCATGGTGGACGTCACCCTGAAGCAGGGCGTGGAAAAGACCTTGCGCGAGCGCGTGCCCGAAGTGACTGCCGTGCGCGATGCCACCGACCACAGCGGCGGCAGCCAGCCTTACTACAGCAAGCACGAGGGCAAGTCGGCCCTGGGCTGAGCGACGGACCTGCCGGGCGCGCGAAGATCACCCCGACGGCCACCCACGGCCACGCCTGAAGAGCAGAAGGCCCGCCTGGAGGCGGGCCTTCTGCGTTGATGGCCTTGGCGGAACGGGCTCAATCGCCCTGGATGTGTCCCTTCAGCGTATCCAGCTTGGTCGGTAGGCTGGAGAAGTAGGCGGCGATGTCCTGGATATCCTGGTCGGACAGCGTGGCCACCATGCCCTTCATGATCGGATTGTTGCGCTCGCCGGTCTTGTACTCGTGCAGCGCCTGCTGCAGGTATTCGTTGTACTGGCCGGCAAGCCGCGGGTATTGCGGGTCGACCGCGTTGCCGTCGGCACCGTGGCAGGCGAAGCAGGCAGCGGCCTTGGTCTTGCCGGCGGCGGGATTGCCGCTGGCCAGCAACGGGGCCGAGGCAAGCGCCAGGATGGCGCCGAACGAAAGCAGGGCTAGTGCGCGTCGCATGCGTGATCCTTGGTTATTTGATCGGCGTGAGGCTGGACAGGTAGGCGGCGATGTCCTTGATGTTCTGTTCGGACAGGCTCTCCGCTTGCGCACGCATGGTCGGGTAGCTGCGATCGCCGCTCCTGTACCCGTTCAGTGCGTTGATGATGTACTGCTCGTTCTGCCCGGCGATCTTCGGCACGGGATAGTTCGGATAGGCATTGGCGTAGCCAGGTATGCCGTGGCAGCCGGCACAGGTGTAGACCAGCGTGCGTCCCGCTGCCTTGTCGCCGCCGTCGGCGGCGTGCGCGCTGGCGGTGGCCAGCAAGGCGGCAGCGGCTGCCAGACCAAGCAATTGCAGTCGAATCATCGAGATCGTTCCCCAGGTGCGGCGACAGATGCGAATGAGTGCAGCAACCGCCGCAGTATAGACAGCACTTCCGGGCATGGACAACCTGCCCGTTGCGGCCATGGGGACGGCGCTCAGACCAGGCTGCGGAAGATGTGGATGCCCGCGCTGTACTCGCCCACGATGGTGCCCAGGCTGACCAGGAAGAAGTTCAGCAGGGTGCGCGCCACCCGGTTCTTCCACCAGCCGCTCCAGTGCACGATGTCGTCGCGCAACGTGTCGAAGTCGGCGACGCGCGGTCGGCGCACCCAGGCCTCGGCCGCTGCGCTGATGCCGCCGGCGGGGATGCCTGGACGGAACGGCTTGATCGGTGCGGCGACGAACGCGGCGAGCACGCTGAGCGGGTGCGCGGCGGCGATCAGCGCACCCAGCGCGGCGAAGCAACCGGTGAACAGCACCCAGGCGACGAGCGCCTGCGTGCCCAGCGCGGCGTTATGGTGGAACGCCCACGCGATGGCGACGAATACCGCCAGCACCAGGCCGGTGGCCAGCCACTTCGGCCAGCGCGCCTTCGGCGGTTCCTGCGCCAGTTCGGCGGCGCTTGCCGCCGGGTCGCCTTGCTGCTCGCGCAGCAGCTGGCACAGGCCTTTCAGGTGTCCCGCACCGATCACCACAAGCACGCGACGCGGCGTGTCGGTCGCTGCGCGTGCGGCTTCCTCGCGCAGACGCGCGGCCATGTAGGCATCGCGTTCGGCGATCAGGCTCTGGTAGAGCGGTTTCGATTCGCTGGCGAACTCGCTGAAGGCGCTCTCCAGCATGTCGCCCTGCTTGAGCTTCTCGATCTCGCCGGCGTCGATCTCCTCGCGTTCGAACACGCTGGCGAGCAGGCCGCCGAGCAGGCCGAAGCGCTGCCAGAAGCCGACGTTGTGCCATGCGCGCTTCAGCGTGGTGCCGACCTCGCGGTCGATCAGCCACAGCGGCAGGCGGCGCCTTTCGGCGCCATCCATCGCCGCCTTCATCTCGGCACCTGGCTGGATACCGGACTGCTCGGCGAGCCGCTTCTGGAATGTCGAAAGCACCAGGCTGGCCGCCACCATGCCGGCCTTGCCCTGGCGGATCACCTGGAACAGGTCCATGCGCTTGAACGCATCGGGATCGCGCATGCCCTGTGCGCGGCTCTCGCACAGTTCCACCGCGACCGCGTCGAAATATTCGTGCTCCAGCAGCGCTTCCACCGCCTCCATGCTGGTGCGCGAGACATGCGCGGTGCCCAGCACCACGTATTCCACGCCGTCGCGCTGCACGCGTTCGATCGGCTGGTCCTGCAGCACGGCGGGCAAAGGGGCGGCGGGTTCGGAGACACTCATGCGCAGGTCGTGCTTTTCACGGGGATGGTCCAAGCATGGGGACGCACCACGCGCGAAGCAAGTTCAGAAGGGCGGCTACGAATGGCCGCCCGTGTGATCCCTGCGATCAGGGGCGAACGCATCAGTCCCTGAAGCGCCTGAGCAGGTCGCCGTAGGCATCGATGCGGCGGTCGCGCAGGAACGGCCAGATACGCCGCACGTGCTCGCTGCGCTGCATGTCGACCTCGGCGAGCAGCAGTTCGCG
>JAJZET010000148.1 GCA_021805685.1 Pseudomonadota bacterium | reverse complement strand
CTTCGCCAATCGCACGAAATCCCCGGGCGCGAGCGTTTCGGCGCGTGCCCTTGGGTCGACGTCGGCCTCGCGGATGGCATCGGCATCGAGCAGCTGCTTGAGCGCGTTGCCCAGCGTCTTGCGGCGCTGGCCGAAGGCGGCCTTCACCACGTCGTGCACGAGGGCCGGATCAGCGTCGTGGCGTTCGTGCGGCGCCAGCGGCACCACGCGGACCACGGCGGAATCCACCTTCGGCGGCGGCCGGAACGCCTCCGGCGGCACCTCGAACAGCGGCACCACGCGGCAGGCCAGCTGCAGCATGACGGAGAGGCGGCCGTACACCTTGCTGCCCGGCTCCGCGGCCATGCGGTCCACCACTTCCTTCTGCAGCATGAAGTGCATGTCCTCGATGGCGGACGCGTGCTCGACGCAGTGGAACAGGATCGGGCTGGAGATGTAGTAGGGCAGGTTGCCGGCGATGCGCAGGCGCTCCACGCCATGCCGATGCGCCAACGCGGCGAGGTCCACCTTGAGGACGTCGGCGTGGATCACCGCCAGTTCGCCCACATTGGCGGCGCGCTCTTTCAACGCGGGGATCAGGTCGGTGTCCAGTTCGATCGCGGTGAGCGACCGGGCGGCCGCCAGCAGCGGCAGCGTGAGTGCACCTTCGCCCGGACCGATCTCCACCAGGAAATCGCTGGCGCGCGGCGCGATGGCGCGCACGATGTCGTCGATGTAGCGGCGGTCGTGCAGGAAGTGCTGGCCGAAGCTCTTCTTGGGGCGGGCGGGGGCGTGGTTCATGCGGAGCGGGCGACCAGATCAAGCGCCATGCGCGCGGCGGCGACCAGGCTGGACGGGTCGGCGCGGCCCGTGCCGGCGAGGTCGAGCGCGGTGCCGTGGTCGACCGAGGTGCGGATGAAAGGCAGGCCGAGGGTGAGGTTGACGGTGCGGTCGAACGCCTCGCTCTTCAACACTGGCAGGGCCTGGTCGTGGTACATCGCCAGCACCGCGTCGTAGCGCACGCGCTGGGCGGGCACGAAGGCGGTATCGGCGGGCAGCGGGCCGATCAATTGCATGCCTTCGGCGCGCAGGTCGTCCAGCAGCGGGATGATCGTGTCCAGTTCCTCGCGGCCGAGATGGCCGTTTTCGCCGGCATGCGGATTCAGGCCCAGCACAGCGATGCGCGGTTCGGCGATGCCGAACTTCGCGCGCAGTTCCGCGTGCACGATGCGCAGCGTGCGTTCCAGCGATGCGCGGGTGATGGCGGCGGGCACGCCGGCCAGCGGCAGGTGCGTGGTGGCCAGCGCCACGCGCAGCTCGGGGCTGGCCAGCATCATCACCACGTCGGCGCGGGCACGCTCGGCGAAGAACTCGGTGTGGCCGCTGAAGCGGATGCCGGCTTCGTTGATCGAGGCCTTCTGCAGTGGTGCGGTGACCACCGCATCGTAGCGGCCGCCCATGCAGCCGTCGGCAGCTTCGGCCAGGGTGGCAAGCACGTGCTGCGCGTTGCGCGGGTCGGGCTGGCCGGGGACCTCCGTGGAATTCAGCGGCACGTGGTGCACCCGCAGGCGGCCGGGTTCGCGCCGAACGCACGGAGCATCCTGGTCGTCGACCAGCTCGAGGCGGAGACCGCAACGTGCGGCGGCACGGACAAGCAGGTCGCGGTCGGTGATGGCGACCAGGTCGGCCGCCAGCGGCGTGGCGGCCAGACGCGCGATCAGCTCCGGGCCGACGCCTGCCGGCTCACCCGCGGTGACGGCAAGCCTGGCAAGCGCCATGCCGGGCACCTCCGCTCAGGAGGCGCTTCCGGCGTCGGCCGGGGTGTTGCTGCTGTCGCGCAGCGCAGGCACCAGCACACGGACATAGGCGTTGGCACGCAGCTGGCGCAGGAAATCCTCGTAGGCCTGCTCGGCCTTGCGGTTGCCGATGGCCTGGCGGGCCTGGTCACGTTCCATCTGGGTGGTGACGTCGCTCTGGCGTGTGCCGACCAGTTGCAGGATGTCCCAGCCAGCGTCGGTCTGGAATGGCTGCGAGACCTCGTTGACCTTCAGCTGGCCGAGTTGCTGGGCGATGGCGGCGCCCCAGGCCTGCTGCGCGAACCAGCCCATGTCACCGCCCGCATTGGCGGTTGTGTCGTCGTTGGAGTTTTCCTTGGCCAGCTTGGCGAAGTCGGCATGCTTGTTGACGATCTGGTCGTACAGTTCCTGCGCCTTCTGCTGCGCCTGCGCCGGCGTGACCAGCTCGCTGGGCTTGATCAGGATCTGGCGTGCGTGGTACTCGGTGACGATCTGCTTGGCCGGCGCGCGCTGGCCGATCAGCTTGAGGATGTGGAAGCCGGTCGGGCCGCGCAGCGCGGGGCTGACGTCGCCGGGCTTCATGTTGGCCACGGTATCGGCGAAGGCCGGCGGGATCTCGTCCATGCGACGCCAGCCAAGGTCGCCGCCATCTAGCGCGTCGGGCGCGTCGGAGTAGCGGATCGCCGCGGCGTGGAAATCCATGCCGCCCTTGATCGCCGCCTCGGCCTGCTCGGCCTTGGCTGCGGCGGCCTGGATCGCGGCGGCGTCGGCGCCGCTCGGGATGCTGATCTGGATGTGCGCCAGGTGCACTTCGCCGGCCTTGTAGCTGGGGCTGGCGAGCAGGTTGTCGATCTCGCTGTCGGTGACCGACACCGAGTCGTGCACCACGTTCTGGTGGAGCTGCTGCACGGTGAGCTGGTCGGCCAGCTGCTGGCGGAAGGAGGCGAAATCCTGGCCGGTGCGCTCGACTTCGGTGCGCAGCTGGTCGGGAGTCATCTTGTTCTGCTGGGCCACCTGGGCCACCGCCTGGTCGACCTGGGTGTCGGAGACATGGATGCCCCGGTCGTCGGCCTTCTGCAGCTGCAGCTTCATCAGGATCAGGCGATCGAGCACCTGCTGCTGCAGCACGTTCAGCGGCGGCAACTGGCCGGGCTGGCTGGCGTATTGCTGCTGGACCGAGCGCACGGCGTTGTCCAGTTCGCTCTGCAGGATCACGTCCTCGTTCACCACCGCAACGATGCGGTCAAGCGTGTTGGACGGTGCACTGGCGCCGGCGTTGGGCAGCAATTGCGCCTGTGCGGGCAGCGCGAGCGCGAACACGAGGATGGACAGGAACGGGGCGAGGAAACGCTTCATCAGGGAGCAGCCGGAATGGATACAGCGGTTTATTGATAGCCGAGAATATCACGGCGCAGCAGCGGGTCGATTTGGCCGCCCGTGGAGCCCAGCCCCTTGAAGACGACTTCGAACATGATGGCGTTGTCGCGCAAGTTGACATGGCTGGACGTCGGAGCCGGCGCGTAGCCGAAATAACCTTGGTTCACGTAGCTGCGATCGACCAGGCGCAGCGTGACGCAACAGCTGTCGTACTCCACGCCGGCCAGCGCCTCGATGGTGCCTTTCAACGGGTTGACCACGCCCTTGATCGGCTTGGCATAGGTCCATGCGCCGATCAGGCGCCAGCGATCGGACAGCGGATAGACCGCCGAGGCGCTGTATTGTTCCATCAGCCCGCGCCGGTAGCGGTAGGCAAAGTTGACCACGCCGTCCAGGCCCAGCCGCCCCTGCAACTGCAGCATGGCCATGTCGGTGTAGCGGGTGTTCGGATCCCACTGGTAGGAGCTGCTGGCGCGCCAGTCGTCGCTGAGCTGCAGGTCGAGCTGGGCCACATAGGCCGAACGACTCCAGTCGGTAGCCGCTGACGCCGTGTTGGCGCTGTTCGGCATCTGCACCCTCTGTGGGGTGAAGTAGTGGATCTGGCCGATGCTGGCCGACAGCCGTTCCACGCCACCCTCGTCGAGCAGGCGCGTGGTGAGCGCCGCAGTGAGGTTGTTCGCGTTCATCTGGCGGTCCGCGCCGGAGAACTGGTTGGTGGAGAACAGCTGCCAATAGTCGAACGACATCAGGCTGGTGTCGAACAGCGGCTGGTCGTTCTGGTTGCGGTACGGCACGTACAGGTAATACAGGCGCGGCTCCAGCGTCTGCGTGTAGCTGCGGCCGAACAGCGAAGTGCTGCGGTCGAACACCAGGCCGCTGTCCACGCTGACGATGGGCAGCGAACGGCTGGGCGATTGCCGGGTGAACGGCGACGCCGTGCCGCTGCCCAGTAGGCCGAAGTAGCCGTAGTTCTGGTAGCCGTTGCTGAGCTGGTAGTCGGTGTAGCGCCATGCCACGCGCGGGCGCACGAACCAGGCCTGGTTGCCGAAATCCGCGGACAGGTAAGGCTGGATGTCCTCGCGATTGCCTTCCACGTTGTCCGGCTTGCGGAATGCCGTGAACTGGTTGGTCATGCCGAATTCCAGCCAGTTGGCGATTGGCCAGTCGATATTGAAGCCGGCGCTGGGCAGTTGCCGGTAGGGTAGGGAGGCGTCCGTGGTGAACGGGTTCATGTTCTGGTAGGCGACGCCGCCCAACGAGGCGCCCCAAGTCGCGTCGCCCCACTTGCCGCCGCCGGCGACCTGCGCGCTGGAGCCGAGGATGTAGACCGGTGCGCCGCCCAGCTGGTCGCCGAAGTCGTACTGGAAGTTGTTGTCCGAGCTGCGATCGATCGAGGTGCTGAAATTCCAGCTCCCCCACAGGTGTGTGGTGTCGCTGAACTGCACCCGGTAGCGGTTGGTGCCGGCGGTGTGGGCCGTGGTGCCCGGATCGGTGACGCCGTGGTCGTTCGGCAGGAACTGCGCATCCAGCGTGCCCCTGCTGCCTGGCAGCAGGTAGCGGAATTCGGCGTCCAGCATGCTGCCGTGCAGGCTGTAGAAGCGGGGATCCAGCGTCGCGTCGTAGTTGGGCGCCAGGTTCAGGTAGAACGGTGTGCTGAGCATGTAGCCCGAACGGCTGGTGTGGCCGAAGGTCGGGTACAGGAAGCCGGTCATGCGCCGCTTGTCCACCGGGAAGCTGATCCACGGCAGGTAGAGCAGCGGCACGCCGCCGACGCGGAACGTGGCATCGCGCGCCACGCCGCGTCCGCTGACCTTGTCCACGGCGATGGACTTGCCGCGGAATTCCCACAGATGGTGGCCCACGTCGCAGGTGGAGTAGGTGGCCTGCGAGTAGCGGGTGCGGTTGGCGTCGAACATCTGCGCCTTGCTCGCCGTGCCGTTGCCGCGCGAGTCGAGCATCTGGTAGCGCACGTTGTCGGCGATGCCGGTACTGGCGTCGTTGTTGCCGCGCGCGTGCGTGGCCGCCATCAGTCCGCCGGCATCCTGATAGCGCACGTTGCCGCGCGCGTCGTAGTCGGTGGTTTGGTCGTTGTAGTCAACCGTATCGGCCTGCAGCCGTTGGTCGGCACGTTGCATGCGCACGTCGCCGGACAGGTGGTAGACGGTCCGGTTGGAGCTGTCCACGTGCTGTGCCCGGACGTAGGTGTCGCTGGTATCGCGCAGGCTGCTGTCCCTGCTCAGCGTGGGATCGTAGAACTCCAGCATCGCGTTCGGGCGGCACATCGCGTAGTTGTACGGACGTGGCTTGCAGGTAAAGGAGCCCAGCGGGCAGGACGAACCGCTGCCGTCCGGCGTGGTCATGCCAGCATGCCCGGGGTTGCCGGCCTCGGCACGCCCGCCGATCAGGGCAAGGGCGGCGGCAACCGCCAGCAGGCGGCGTGGAGGGAGCTTGCGCGTCACAGTGGAAACCCGGCGGTCGTGAGGGCGGTAACGCTAGCAGAAACACCCCTGATCAGGCAGGCGGCGGATGCCTCCGGGGGCAACGAGGATTCAGTCATGGGTGGAGCCGGACAGGTCAAAAGCGCGGAGGAATGGCGGGCCGAGTTGAGCCCCGAGCAGTACGAGGTATGCCGCTGCTCGGCCACCGAGCCGCCGTTCAGCGGCAAGTGGTACCGCCATCACGCCGAGGGTACCTACGTATGCGTGGCGTGCCGCAGCGTGTTGTTCGGCGCAGACAGCAAATACGATTCCGGTTCCGGCTGGCCCAGCTTCTGGCAGCCGCTGATCCCGGCCGCCCTGCGCAATTGCGACGACCACAGCGACGGCACCCATCGCATCGAGGTGCGCTGCGCGCATTGCGATTCCCATCTGGGGCACCTGTTTCCGGATGGTCCGCGGCCCACCGGGCTGCGCTACTGCATCAATTCGCTGGCGCTGGATTTCGTGCCGGAGTGAGGCTTGTCCTTGCGATCATCCCTGGTCGCAGAGTCGCTTGGGCAGCCCATGGCCGCACTCTGGATTCAGTCCATCAATGCCTCGACATGGGCCGCCGCACTGGTCGCCAGCGCGGCGAGATCGTAGCCGCCCTCCAGGGTGGAAACCAGTCGCCCGCCTGCATGGCGGTTCGCCAGGTCCACCAGCTTCGCGGTGATCCACGCATAGTCCTCGCTGCCGAGGCAGAGATTGGCCAGCGGATCGCGCTGGTGTGCGTCGAAACCCGCGGACACCAGCACAAGCTGCGGCTTGAACGCGTGCAGCCGCGGCAGCAGGTCGCCTTCCCACAGCTCGCGGAACAGGTAGGGACCGTCGCCGGCCGACAGTGGCCGGTTGAGGATGTTGCCGTGGCCACGCTCGTTCGGTTGGCCGGTACCCGGATACAGCGGCATCTCGTGGCTGGAGGCGAACAGCACGCGCGGCTCGCGCCAGAAGATGTCCTGCGTGCCGTTGCCGTGGTGCACGTCGAAATCGGCGATGGCGACGCGTTTCACGCCGTGCGCCGCCAGCGCATGCGCGGCGGCCACCGCCACGTTGTTGAACAGGCAGAAGCCCATCGCCGATTCGCGCGTGGCGTGGTGGCCTGGTGGGCGCACCGCGCAGAACGCGCGGTGCACGTGGCCGCCGCCAAACACCGCATCCACCGCGGCCGCCGCGGCGCCAGCCGCGCGCAAGGCGGCTTCGGCGGAGCCTGGCGACAGCACGGTATCGTCGTCCAGCCGCTGCACGGCGCCCTCGGGCACGGCAGCGAGCATCCGCTCGACATGGGCGGCGGTGTGCACGCGCAGCAGTTGCTCGCGGCTGGCGCGGGGCGCTTCCACGCGGTCCAGTGCGGCGAAGCGATCGTGGTCGAGCGCGCGCAGCACGGCCGCCAGGCGCGCCGGCGCCTCGGGATGGCCGGGGCCGTTGTCGTGATGCAGGCAGGCGGAGTGCGTGTAAAGCCGCAGCATGCGGCGGCCTCAACCGGCGGAAGGCTTGCGCCGCCGCTCGTGCTGCCAGAGGACTTCGCCATGGCCGCCGCCGCGCGCCAGCACCCGGCATAGCACGAACAGCAGGTCGGAAAGGCGGTTGAGGTAGCGCTGCACCTGCGGGCGTACCTCCGGCTCCGCGCGGCGCAGCGCGATCACCTCTCGCTCCGCGCGGCGGCACACGGTGCGCGCCAGATGGCAGCAGGAAGCCGCCATGCCGCCGCCGGGCAGGATGAAATCCTTCAGCGGCGGCAGCGGTTCATTGAAGCCGTCGAGCACGCTCTCCAGCCGCGCGACGTCGGCGTCCTCGATCATCGCCATGCCCGGGATGCACAGCTCGCCGCCGAGGTCGAACAGCTCGTGCTGGATCTGCGTCAGCGCCTCGCGCACCGCTGCGTCGACGCCGTCGCTGGCGAGCACCATGCCGATCGTGCTGTTGAGCTCGTCCACCGTGCCGTAGGCGGCCACCCGCGGCGAATCCTTCGACACGCGCGAACCGTCGCCGAGGCCGGTGGAGCCGTCGTCGCCGGTGCGCGTGTAGATTTTCGAGAGGCGGTTGCCCACGTCAATGCTGCATCTGGCCGCCATGCTGCGGGGCGCGCGACAGTTGCGTCGCCAGCACGTGCGCCGCGGCGCCCAGCCCCGCGTAGAGCGCGGTGCCCTCGAGGAACGGCAGGTACCAGTCGCCGAGATTGGCGAACCACGCGCCGAAGCTGCGCGGTGCCGGCACGTTGGCGCTGATCCAGTAGAAACTGCCGTTGGAGATCAGGTAGCAGGCGCCTTCCGCAACCAGCAGCGCGGCAACCGCGAGGCCGAGCGTGCGCAGGTCGAAGCCGGATTCCTGCTTGGCCAGCCAGCTGCCGCCCAGCCACAGCGCGCCGTAGGACGGCACCAGGAACCAGTAGGCCGCCGATACGCAGTAATGGTTCCAGAAGTCGATGCCCTGGCCGCTGATGACGAAGTAGTCCACCAGCACCGCTTCGGCCATCAGCAGCGGAAAGGCCCAGCGGCCCTGTCCGCGCAGCCAGAAACCGGCGAGGAAGAACACGCCCCAGGACGCGTCCCACAGCGCATGGTGCAGCAGCGAGGGATGGAAGCGGGTGAAGCCCATCACCAGGGCCAGGGCCAGAAGGATGGCCAGGCGTCGGGCCGTTGTCGTTGCCATGTGTACTCCGTGCAGCTCGCGGGATTCAGACACACAGTTTAGCCCAAGACCCCGCTTGCGATCCCTGCAACGTGCCCGGGCCCTCATCCATCAACGGGGCCACCCGTGGGCCGCCAGCCGGACGGGCTGCAGTCGGCGCGACGCGATGGCGCGTATCATGCCGCCCATGAATCCCTCCGCATTCCCTGCCGTCGGCAGCGTGCTGATCGTGGGCGGCGGCCTGGTCGGTGCCAGCCTCGCCATCGCGCTGGACGCTGCCGGCATCGCCGCCACCCTGGTCGAAGCCGCCGCGCCGCGCATCGACGCCCAACCCAGCTACGACGAGCGCAACCTCGCGCTGGCCCGGGCCACCGTCAACGGACTGGCTGCGATCGGCGTGTGGCCGCATGCAGCGGCGCAGGCCACGCCGATCCGGCATATCCACGTCAGTCGCGCCGGCGAGTTCGGCAGCGCGCGCATCGATGCGGCGAAACATGGCGTCGACGCGCTGGGCTGGACCTTGCCCGCCCGCGAACTGGGCGCGGCCCTGCTGCGCCGGCTGGAAGCCTGCACGCGTTTGACCCGGCTCGCGCCCGCCCGGCTGGAAGCGCTGGAACGGCTGCCCGAGGGCTGGCGCGCGCGCGTCCGCACGGAGGAGGGCGAGCGCACGGTCGACGCCATGCTGCTGGTGGGCGCCGACGGCACCGAATCCTTGGTGCGCACACGCCTCGGCA
>JAJZET010000115.1 GCA_021805685.1 Pseudomonadota bacterium | reverse complement strand
CACGTTCGGCCAGAAGCCGGCGAAGTTGTCGTAGGTGCGGCGCCCGAGCAGCAGCTCGAACGGGCGCTGGAACAGGTCCTCCATCGCGTCCGTGGCCTCGTCGGCATACGGCCAGAACCAGCCGCCGAGGGCGAAGCCGCCTTCGACATCTTCCTCCGGGGCGCCAGGCGACTGGATGACGCCGTCGATGGTGACGAAGGCGGGGACGATGAGTTTGCGCATGTCGTGCTCCTGGGTGGATGGGTGTGTCTGTCTGGTTCCGACGAACCGCAGGCCGGAAAATCGACATGGCGTAATGCCGATGCATGGCGATCGGCGGGTCGCTCGCCCATGCAGGACGCGCTGGCATTCCATGGCGTGCCGCGGCAGGCGCCAGTGTGGCATGGTGCCCAGGAGTGCCGGGTCAAATTTCCCAAGCCCGGCGGGACATGTCATGAAACCTTGGAAGCGCCAAGCGGATACCCGTGCGTCGTGCGTGCCTGCTGGCACGCTTGTCCGGCAGCCGGGAGCCGCGCCTTGCCGACGCCCGTGATGCCAACCGTCATCGTGATGGGCGTCTCCGGCAGCGGCAAGAGCCATCTCGGCGCCGCCCTGGCGCGTGCTTGCGGCATGGAGTTCGTCGAGGGCGACGAGCTGCATCCCGCTGCGAACATCGCCAGGATGCGCGCAGGCATGCCGCTGGACGACGCGGCCCGCCAGCCATGGCTCGAGGCGATCGCCGCGGTGATCGTGGCCCGCCGCGGGCAGGGCGTGGTGGTGGCCTGCTCCGCGCTGCGCCGCGCCTATCGCGACCTGCTGCGCCAGGCCGATCCGGCACTGCGCCTGCTCTACCTGCGCGTGCCGCGCGACGAACTGGCGCGTCGTATGCGCGAGCGGCGGCACTTCATGCCGCCGTCCTTGCTCGACAGCCAACTGGCGACGCTGGAGGAACCCGCGGCGGATGAACATGCCGTGGTGCTGGAGGCGGGGACGGATCTGTCCGCCACGGTCGTCTCGGCCCGGCGGGCGCTGTCGTTGCCGACCGTGACCGGCGGCGGATGAGCGGCATCGGATGCGAACATGCGAGCACACACACGCACACGAAACGGGAGGGGCGGATGAAGCGGTCGACGACTCTACGGCTATGCGCAGCCTTGCTTTCCCTCGCCGGCACGGCGTCGGCCGCGTCGGCACCTCCCGCCGGGCACATCACCGGCGTCGGCGGCATCTTTTTCAAGGCCAGGCATCCGAAGGCGCTTGCGGCGTGGTATCGCGCCGTCCTTGGGCTGCCGGTGGAAAGCTGGGGCGGCGCGGCCCTGCGCTACGACGCACCCGGGCACCCGCCTGCACTGGCGTGGGCTGCCTTTCCCGCGTCGACGAAGTACTTTGCGCCATCGAGCAGCGGGCTGATGATCGACTACGCGGTGGACGACATGGACGCCATGCTCGCGCGGCTGCGCTCCCGGGGCGTCAGGATTCTCAAGCGCGACGACCGCGATCCGAACGGCCGCTTCGCGTGGATCCTTGATCCCGAGGGGAACAAGGTCGAGCTGTGGGAACCCAGGCCGAGGCCGGCGCGGGCGGATTGGCCCAAGCCTGGGGCAAATTCTCCGTAGCGTTGTCGAATTCCGGTCGCCTGCTTCGTCGTTACCGCATCCCATCCCAAGGATCACCCATGAAATACCTCGGCCTTGCCTATTTCACTCCCGAAAAATTCGCCGCGATGGCGCCGGACGATGTCAAGGCGCTGGTGAGCCAGTGCCCTGCGTTGGACGAGAAGATGCGTGCCACGGGCAAGGTGCTTGTCTCCGCCTCGCTCGGCGACCTGGATCGGTGGCGGACGCTGCGCACGCGCGGCGGCAAGGCGCAGGTCAGCGACGGGCCATATACCGAGTCCAAGGAGGTGGTGGGCGGGCTGTTCATCATCGAGGCGGACAGCCAGGACGAGGCGCTGCGGATCGCATCCATGCACCCGGCGGCGATGCTGGGCGAGCAGGGCGACTGGGTGGTCGAGCTGATCCCCCTGGATTTCTACCTGGCCGGATAAGGCGGCGGCGCATGCCCCGGGCGTGCGATGGCCGCACTTTCCCTGCGAACGTCCACGCAGCTCCGCGACTCGTCCGGCGGTGTGCGGTTTCGACCGGCGGCCGCGCACGGGGCGGCATGCCAACGTGCCGGAGGCGGTCGAGGGATCGGCTTCATCGGCGTGCGCAGGCATCGGCGAAGCGATCGGCGCAGCGGTCATTTCACTTTCCGCGTGGCTTTGGTTATACGTCGCGTTCGTCCCTTCGAAGGCAGAGGGGTCGCCACCACGGAGCCTTTCCATGATCCACCGCATCGACGCCGGCCCGCGCATGTCCGAGGCCACCATTCACAACGGCATCGTCTACCTGGCCGGCCAGGTTGCCGAAGACGGCGGGGCGGATGTCGAGGGCCAGACACGCCAGGTGCTGGCGGCCATCGACGCGCTGCTGGCGCAGGTCGAGAGCGACAAGACGCGCATCCTGCGCGCACAGATTTTCCTTGCCGACATCGCGGATTTCCCCGGCATGAACCGGGTATGGGACGCATGGGTGGTGCCCGGCAAGGCGCCGGCGCGGGCCACCGTGGAGGCGAAGCTGGCCCGGCCGGACTGGAAGGTGGAGATCGTGGTCACCGCGGCGATCTGAGCGCCAGGGGCGTGACGGCATGCCCGCGCAAGCGGCATGCCGGCCTGTCAGAACGAAATCGCCCCGGTCGTGGTGGCGGCCAACGCCGGTGGCAGCGTGCTGGCTACCCTCCGCGCCGCGCTCGATGGTCGTCGTGATGCCGATGGCGTGGCGTGCCGGCACGCCATCGGACCAGATGGCCTCACCGCACGCCGTCGGCCATGCACGGTTGCACCGCGCCAGCCGGCGAGGCGTTCGCCGCCCAGCTGGCCGCGGGCAGCGCCACCTGACCGTCGCCCTGGAACGACGTGGCCGAGTGGCCGAGCTGCAGCTGGTAGCTGCCGGCCGGTCGTTGCCAGCGCTGGCCGTGGACATCGAAGTCCACCAGCAGGCTCGGGTCGGCAGTGACCGTGAGGTGGGCGGACTGCCCGGGCCTGAGGCTGACGCGGCACCAGCCGGCCAGCCGGCGTACTTCGTTCGCGCCGGGCAGTGTCACGTAGAGCTGCGGCACGTCCACGCCGGTGCGCTTGCCGCGGTTGGTCACGGTGAAGGAGGCGGTGAGCTTGCCGTCCTTCACGCGTGGCGCGAAACCGCTGTAGTCGAAGTGCGTGTAGCTGAGGCCGTAGCCGAACGGGAACAGCGGTTCGAGGTGCTTGCGCTGGTACCAGCGGTAGCCGACGTCGGCGCCTTCGATGTTGTAGTCCACGTCCTGCGCCGGCTGGCCTTGCGGCGGCAGGCCGATGGAAGCGAGGCCGGCGCCGGGGATGGCTGGACGCGGCAGCTGCGATTCGTTGCGCGGCCAGGTCACCGGCAAGCGGCCGGCCGGGTCAACCTCGCCGTACAGCAGCCGCGTGATCGCCTCGCCGCCGGCCGCGCCTGGGTACCACGCTTCCAGTACCGCGCCGACCTTGTCCAGCCAAGGCATGGCGACCGGCCCGTTGTTTTCCAGCACCACGACGGTATGCGGGTTGGCCCTGGCCACGGCGTCCACCAGCGCATCCTGATTGCCCGGCAGGGCCAGGTGCGGCGCGTCGAAACTCTCCGCCGCCCACTGCTCGACGAACACCACGGCTACTTTCGACTGCGCAGCCAGCTTCGCGGCGGCGGCGATGTCGTCGCCGCTGGCGTAGCGCACCGCACCGTGCGCACGCTGCCTGATCGCGGCCAGCGGTGCGGAGGGCTGGTAGATGCGCGGCCCCGGCCATGCTGCCGGCGGCAAGCCCGGCACCGCGTTGCCCTGCGGCGATTGCACCGCGGAGGAACCGCCGCCGGTCAGCACGCCCTTGTCGGCATGCCCGCCGATCACCGCCACGGATTGCGCGGCGGACAGCGGCAGCAGCGCGTCCTGGTTGCGCAGCAGCACCGCGCCGTCCTCCTCGGCGCGCTGCGCCACCTTGCGGTCGGCGGCGAAGTCGATGGGCGCCTGCGTGGCCGGATGATCCATCACGCCCGCCGCGAACATGCTGCGCAGGATGCGCCGCGCCATGTCGTCGATGCGCGACTGCGGCACCTTGCCGGAGGCCACCGCGGCGCGCAGCGGCTTGTCGAAATACACCTCCTTGTCGAAGGTCTCGCCGGCGGATTCCTGGTCCAGCCCGGCCAGCGCGGCCTTCGCGCCGCTGTGCACCGCGCCCCAGTCCGACATCACGAAGCCGGGGTAGTGCCAGTCGTGCTTCAGCACGTCGTTGAGCAGCCAGTCGTTCTCGCAGGCGTAGACCGTGTTGACGCGGTTGTACGAGCACATCACCGCGCCGGGGTGCCCGGTGGCGATGGCGATCTCGAAGGCGAGCAGGTCGGACTCGCGCGCGGCGGCTTCGCCGATGTCCGCGCTGACCGTGGTGCGGCCGGTTTCCTGGTCGTTGAACGCGTAGTGCTTGATGGTGGAGACCAGGTGCTGGCTCTGGATGCCGGCGATGGCGTTGCCGACGGTCAGGCCGGCCAGCAGCGGATCCTCGCCCGCGTATTCGAAATTGCGGCCGTTGCGCGGATCGCGCACCAGGTCCACGCCACCCGCCAGCATCACGTTGAAGCCGCGTCGATGGGCCTCGCTGCCGATCATCGCGCCGCCGGCGTAGGCCACGGCGGGATCGAAGCTGGCGGCCGTCGCCAGGCCCGAGGGCAGTGCGGTGGCGCCCAGCTTCAGCGGCTTGGCCACGCCGAGGCCGGCGTCGCTTTCCTGGATGGCGGGCAGGCCGAGTCGTGCGATCGCTGGGCCGTAGCCGGCCGAGCCCAGTGCGCCCGGCGCCATCACGTGGCCGTTCTCGGTGTCACCGAAGTCGACGCGGATCAGGCGGAACTTCTCGTCCTGCGTCATCGCCTTCAGCACCAGGTCGGCGCGCTGGCCGGGCGACAGCTTCGGGTTCATCCATGGGCGTGCATTGCCGCTCGTGCCTGCCGCGGCGCAGGTGCCGCCGGTGGCCAGCAGGGTCAGGCCGATCAGGGCGGCAAGGCTGGTCTTGCGAAGTGTCATCGCGTTTCCTTCGTGGGTTCCTCGGGCAGGCGGCAAGCATGCGCACAGCCGGCGCGGGATGACAAGCGCGCGGCGTCGCCATGCGCTGCTTCCCTCAAGGCTGCAGCAGGCGGCACGACACGGCGGCGAAGGCCCGGCCGCCGGACGTACCACCGTGCGTCGGCCTGGCGACTCGGGGATGACAAGACAACGTTGTCAAGAAAGTCTCATTATTTTCATCCGGACATCTGGACGTCTAAAACGATCTAGTCGCGGTGCGTCATGCGCGATCCTCGAGGTTTCATGGGTTATCGCTTGTTTGATGCTGCTATGCGTGATATTCCCGGGGCGCAGTATCGCAAGAACATTCGCTGGCGACGTTGTATGTTCGCCAGCGGCGTCACAAAACCAATCCGATGGTTTGGACAACGTTGTCATGTGGTGACGCCAAAACAGCCTCCGCGTGGTTGCGGCAACCGCGGGACTGGGCCACTCGAAGCAGGGGATACGACCAGGGAGCACGCGCCGTCTGCCGCGGAGACCACCTTTCGCCTCAATGACGCAACACAGCCAGGAGACGCTTTCATGCAATTGAAGAAGTCGGTTGTCTGTATACGCACGGCGATGCACGCCCTCGGTACCGCCGCGGGCGGCGCGATGGCCATGAGCCTGATGACGATGGCGCCCGTGCAGGCCCTGCACGCGCAGACCGCGCCGAGCTGCGCGGCAGCGTGGAACGCGAGCACCGCCTACAGCGGCGGTGCCGTGGTCAGCGAGAACGGCACCAACTACGTGGCCAACTGGTGGACGCAGGGTAACGACCCGGCCACCAGCAGCGGCCCCACCGGATCGGGCGAACCCTGGACTTCGCAGGGCACCTGCGGCGGTTCGGGTTCCGGCGGCTCCGGTTCGGGTTCGGGCAGCAGCGGTGGTTCCGGCGGCACCTGCGCGGCGGCGTGGAATGCGGGCACGGCCTACAACGGCGGCGCCGTGGTCAGCGAGAACGGCATCGACTACGTGGCCAACTGGTGGACGCAGGGCAACGACCCGGCCACCAACAGCGGCGCCGCCGGCTCGGGCGAGCCGTGGACCTCGCAAGGCTCATGCACCGGCGGCGGTTCCTCCGGCGGCGGCACGGGCGGTGGCGGCAGCACCGGCGGCGGTTCCGGTTCCGGCGGAAGCGGCGGTGGCACCGGTGGTGGCACGGGCGGTGGCGGCACGACGAATCCGCCGGGCACGGGCGCCAACCTGCTGTTCAGCCCGTACAAGGACGTGACGATCAACATGAACTGGAACACCGACACCATGCAGACTGCCGCGGCGACGGGTTCGTCGATCCCGGTGGTGGGTACGGGCAGCCTGTATGCCAACTACGTGAGCAACCTCAGCGCGATCACGCTGGCCTTCGCCACCGGCGAATGCGGCAGCGAAAACTGGGGCGGCGTGCCGGGCGCGAGCTTCGCCAGCGCCAACATCCCGGCGCTGTCCAGCGCGGGCCTGCCCTATGTGGTCTCGACGGGCGGCCAGGCAGGCACCTTCACCTGCGGCAGCACGGCCAACTTCGCCACCTTCCTGGCGCGCTACATGTCGCCGCAGATGGTCGGCGTGGACTTCGATATCGAGGGCGGGCAGACGCAGGCCGACATCAACAACCTGGTGGCGGCAGCGGTGTACGGCCAGTCGCTGTACCCCAACCTGCGCTTCTCGTTCACCGTGGCCACGCTGGGCGCGTCGGACGGCAGCTACGGCGGCGTGAACAGCCTGGGCGACATGGTGGTGCGGGCGGTGAAGGCGTCCACGCTCAGCAACTACACCATCAACCTGATGACGATGGACTACGGCGCGGCCAGTCCCAGCGTGTGCGTGGTGTCGAACGGTTCGTGCGACATGGCGCAAACGGCGATCCAGGCCGCGGTCAACCTGGAGCATACCTACGGCATCTCGCCCAACAAGATCGAGCTGACCCCGATGATCGGCGTCAACGACGTGTCCAGCGAGAACTTCAGCATCGCCAACGCCGGCACGCTGACCAGCTACGCGGTTTCCAACGGCCTGGCCGGCATCCACTTCTGGTCGCTGGACCGCGACACGCCGTGCAGCCAGGGCACCGCGTCGCCCACCTGCAACTCGGTGCCCTCGACCACGCCACTGGAGTACACCAAGAGCTTCCTGAGCGATCTGGGAAGGTAAGCGCGTTCATCTGCGGACGAGCGCAGTGCAACGGGCGCTGCAGCGATGCAGCGCCCGTTTTCATCGCGGTTTCGCGCAGCCGCTCAGGCCAGCGACCACGCCACGGGCTGCCCCGCGCGGAACGGCACGCAGCGGCTTTCGCCGAAGGGCAGGGCGTCGGGCACCGTCCAGGGCGTGCGCTCCAGCACGATCCGGTCGGCATTGCGCGGCAGTCCGTAGAAATCCGCGCCATGGAAGCTGGCGAAGGCTTCGAGCCGGTCCAGCTTGCCGGCCGCTTCGAATGCCTCCGCATACAGCTCGATGGCGGCGTGCGCGGTGTAGATGCCGGCGCAGCCGCAGGCGGCTTCCTTGGTTTCCAGCGCGTGCGGCGCGCTGTCGGTGCCGAGGAAGAAGTGCGGGTCGCCGCCGGTGGCCGCATCCACCAGCGCCTGGCGGTGCGTCTCGCGCTTCAGCACCGGCAGGCAGTAATGGTGCGGGCGGATGCCGCCCTCGAAGATCGCGTTGCGGTTGAGCAGCAGGTGGTGCGCGGTGATGGTGGCGCCGACGTGGGCCGGCGCCTCGCGCACGAACTCCACGGCGGCGCGCGTGGTGATGTGTTCCAGCACCATGCGCAGGTTCGGGAAACGCGCGCGCAGCGGGATCAGGTGGCGATCGATGAACGCCTGCTCGCGATCGAAGATGTCCACGAGCGGGTCGGTGACCTCGCCGTGCATCAGCAGCGGCAGGCCGTGTTGCTCCATCGCCTCGAGCGCGGCCTGCACGTTCGCCAGGTCGCGTACGCCGGCCTGCGAGTTGGTGGTGGCGCCGGCGGGGTAGTACTTCACCGCGTGCACGATGCCGCTGGCCTTGGCGCGGGCGATCTCCTCGGGCGTGGTGGCTTCGGTGAGGTACAGCGTCATCAGCGGCTGGAAGCGCGTGCCTGCCGGCAGCGCGGCAAGGATGCGCGCACGGTAAGCCTCGGCCTGTGCCAGCGTGGCCACCGGCGGCTTGAGGTTGGGCATCACGATGGCACGGGCGAACTGCCGCGCGGTGTCCGCCACCACCGAGCCGAGTGCGGCGCCGTCGCGCAGGTGCAGGTGCCAGTCGTCGGGACGGGTGATTTCGAGGCGCATGGCGGTCATGGGTCGGCTCGGTGGGCGAATCGGGGGCGACATGGTATCGCGTGCGTGGGATGATCGGCTTGATGAGCAGCAGACCGGCCCCGGCACATCGCCTGCGCGACCTTGCCCTGTTGCGCCGTGTGCGCGACCGTATTGACCGCGAGCATGCGCAGCCGCTGAACGTCGAGGCGCTGGCGCAGGCCATCGGCATGTCGGCCGGGCACCTCAGCCGGCAGTTCAAGCTCGCCTTTGGCGAATCTCCGTACAGCTACCTGATGACGCGGCGCATCGAGCGGGCGATGGCGCTGTTGCGTCGCGGCGACCTGAGCGTCACCGAAGTCTGCTACACGGTAGGCTGCGCCTCGCTGGGCACCTTCAGTACGCGCTTCGCCGAACTGGTGGGCATGTCGCCCGGCGCCTACCGGCGCGAGGCCGCACGCGCCGCGGAGGGCTTGCCTTCCTGCATCGCGCGCCAGGTGATGCGACCGATCAGGAATCGAGAAGCGCCGGTGGATACGCCCGAACTAGCATGACGGCTCCTCAAGTCACCGCGAGCGCACCACCATGGACATCAGCATCCACGCCAGTTTCCTGCCGCACAGCGATCCGGACGCCTCGCTGGCGTTCTACCGCGACACCCTCGGCTT
>JAJZET010000131.1 GCA_021805685.1 Pseudomonadota bacterium | reverse complement strand
GCTGCAATCGCAGATTCTCGCGACCGCGCGCAGCCTCGAGATCCGCGCCGAAAGCATCGGCATCAAGGTAAGCCCGCTGCCGAAGATCGAACTGCAGCCCGAACCAACGCGCACGTTGACGCCCGCAGCCGCCAATCATCTGCGCGCGGCGGCCGCGGCAACCACCGATCCCGAGTGGCAGGAGCTGTTCGGTCGACTGGCCGCGCTGGCCGGGCAAGGCGAAAAGCCGCGCTGAGGCCTCATCCACCGGCGGCCTTCATGGGCCGTCTTGACGCCTGCGGCAGCGCAGGCCGCTACCGCGCTTCCAACAAAAAGCCGCCGCATCCAAAGGATGCGGCGGCCCGACTGCCTGCAGGCGCGATCAGATCGCCTGGGCAGGATGTGCGTACGAGATCGGCGAGGTGGCCGGGTCGTCCTGGTAGCTAACTTCTTCCCACGCCGTGGCATCGGCCATCAGGGTGCGCAGCAGCTTGTTGTTGAGCTCGTGGCCCGACTTGTGGGCGTAGTACGCGCCCACGAGGCTGTGGCCCAACAGGTAGAGGTCACCGATCGCGTCGAGGATCTTGTGCTTGACGAACTCGTCCTCGTAACGGAGGCCATCCTCGTTGAGCACGCGGTAATCGTCCAGCACCACGGCGTTGTCCATCGAACCGCCCAGCGCAAGATTGTGCTCGCGCAGCATCTCGATGTCGCGCATGAAACCGAAGGTGCGCGCGCGGCTCACTTCCTTCACGAACGAGGTGGTGGAGAAATCGATCTCGGCACGCGAGGTACGCTTGCTGATGATCGGATGGTTGAACTCGATCGAGAAGCCTACCTTGAAGCCGTCGAACGGCTCGAAGCTGGCCCACTTGTCGCCTTCCTGCACCTTCACCGGCTTCTTGATGCGGATAAAGCGCTTGGCGGCGTTCTGCTCCTCGATGCCCGCGGACTGCAACAGGAACACGAAGGGGCCGGCGCTGCCGTCCATGATCGGCACCTCGGGCGCCGACAGGTCGACGTAGGCGTTGTCGATGCCGAGACCGGCCATCGCCGAGAGCAGATGCTCGACCGTGGCGACGCGCGCATCGCCATTCACGAGCGTGGTGGAAAGACGGGTGTCGCCCACGTTGTCGTGGCGGGCCTGCAGATCCACCGGCGGATTGAGGTCGGTTCGGCGGAACACGATGCCGGTGTTGGGCGCCGCCGGTCGCAGCGTCATGTACACCTTGTCGCCGGTGTGCAGGCCCACGCCGGTGGCGCGAATGATGTTCTTCAGGGTGCGCTGCTTGATCATCGTCGTTGGTACCTGCCAAGTAGCAGCCAATGCGGTGGCGAATGCTAACACAGTTTTAACTAGCTGCAATAGCAAACCGTACCGTACAGTCTGGTTGGGTTGCCCCGGGTTTAGGTGCCGGGACACACGTCGCGGAACATGCCCTGGCGCCACCATGCGCCATGTCGACACGCCGCCCCGGGCCGGGACGGGATTCCGGCACCGGGGCAACGGATGGGCAGCCACCGGACATTCGCCCGGGAGCCCATCATGCGCTTCCTTGTCGCATTGTCACGGGATTGCAGTCACCGAACGCGCCACTGCAGCATCCGCTGACAGCCCGACGCGGCGTGCGACCGCCAACCGATTTTCACATTCCAGCTCTGACCCAGTCAGCAGGCGATTCGTTCAACTCCTCGTGATCATGCATGAGCGGCGCCCATCCGGGCGCCGTCCAGCTCAGTCCGCCTGGCGACGCAGGAAAGCCGGGATGTCCAGGTAATCCAGGCCGTTGTCCTGACGGGCCGGAGCCTCGGCGCGCGGATTGCCGCCGTACGCCGCTTCCGGCTGGGCGTAGTCCACCACTTCATTGCCGGTGCCGGTACGCAGGACCACCGGGCGCGGACGCTGGCGCATCTCAACCTGCTTGGTTTCCACGGCGCGCACGCTCTGGCGCGAGTTTGCGCGGTTGAGACCGGTGGCGACCACGGTGACGCGGACTTCGTCCTTCAGCTCCGGGTCGAGCGAGGTGCCGATCACCACGGTGGCGTCTTCGCTGGCGAAATCGTTGATGACGCGACCGATCTCGTCGAACTCGCGCATGGTCAGGTTGGGGCCGGCGGTGACGTTGACCAGGATGCCGCAGGCGCCATTCAGGTTGACGTCCTCCAGCAGCGGGTTCTTGATCGCCTGCTCGGCCGCGGCCTGCGCACGATCGTCGCCGCTGGCGACGCCGGTGCCCATCATGGCGAGGCCCATCTCGCTCATCACGGTACGCACGTCGGCGAAGTCGACGTTGATCAGGCCCGGCGCGGTGATCAGGTCGGCGATGCCCTGCACCGCGCCCTGCAGCACGTTGTTGGCGGCCTTGAACGCATTGACCAGGGTGACTTCGCGGCCCAGCACGCTGATCAGCTTCTCGTTCGGCACGGTGATCAGGGAGTCGACGTGCTGCGACAGGTCCTCGATACCCTTCTGCGCCACCTGCATGCGGCGGCGGCCTTCGAACGGGAACGGCTTGGTGACCACCGCCACGGTGAGGATGCCCTTCTCCTTGGCCAGCTGCGCCACCACCGGTGCCGCGCCGGTACCGGTGCCGCCGCCCATGCCGGCGGTGATGAACACCATGTCGGCGCCTTCCAGCATCGCCTCGATGCGCTCGCGATCCTCCAGCGCGGCCTGGCGGCCGACCTCGGGGTTGGCGCCCGCGCCCAGGCCCTTGGTGACGTTCGCGCCCAGTTGCAGGTGGGTGCGCGAGTTGCAGCTGCTCATCGCCTGCGCGTCGGTGTTGGCGACGATGAACTCCACGCCTTCGATGTTGGCATTGATCATGTGCGCCACGGCGTTGCCGCCGCCACCGCCCACGCCGATGACCTTGATGACTGCGTTTGGTGCGAGTTTCTCGATCAGTTCAAACATTTCCCGTCCTCCAGAGTTGTTGTCGTTGTAACCATGGGGCGACTCCTGTCGCACCGTGGTGGTGGGCAGCGGTCCCGCCGCCCGTGGCTGCGCCTCCTGCGCCGCCAAACCCGTTCGCTCCCGGCCGGGCGCCTCGCGGCGCCCGGCTAGAAGTTTTTCTTGAACCAGCCGATCGCCCGGCCGACCACGCCGCCGACCTGGCCGAAAGAGGTGCCGCCGCCGCGCACCGGCGCGCTGTGGCGCGCGCCGTGCAACAGCAGGCCCGCACCGGTGGCGTGCAGCGGACTGCTGATGACCTCGCCCAGGCCGGTGATCTGCTGCGGCACGCCGAGTCGCACCATCTTGTGGAAGATCTCCTCGGCCAGCTCCAGTGCGCCTTCCATCTGCGCGGCGCCACCGGTGAGCACCACGCCGGCGGCGACCAGGCTGTCGTAGCCGGAGCTGCGCAACCGGTCCTGCACCATCTCGAAGATTTCCTCGTAGCGCGCCTGTACGCTCTGGGCCAACGCCTGCCGTGCCAGCCGGCGCGGCGGACGGTCGCCCACGCTGGGCACCTGGATGGTCTCGTCGGCATGCGCCAGCGCGGTCAGCGCGCAGGCGTACTTGATCTTGATCTCCTCCGCGTGGGCGGTCGGCGTCTGCACGGCGTAAGTGATGTCGCCGGTGATCTGGTCGCCGCCGATCGGCAGCGAGGCCGTGTAGCGGATCGAACCCTGGGTGTAGATCGCGATGTCGGTGGTACCGGCGCCGATGTCCACCAGGCAGACGCCCAGCTCACGCTCGTCCGGCGTGAGCACCGCGCGCGCGCTGGCCAGCGCCGACGGCACCAGTTCGTCCACCGACAGCCCGCAGCGCTGGATGGACTTGGTGATGTTCTGCACCGCCGCCGCGGCGCCGGTGACCAGGTGCACGTTGGCCTCGAGGCGCACGCCGCTCATGCCCACCGGCGAGCGGATGCCGTCCTGGCCGTCGATGCGGTACTCCTGCGACTCCTTGTAGAGCACCTTGCGATCAGCCGGGATCGCTACCGCGCTGGCCGCCTCCAGTACCTGGTCGAGGTCGCCCGGCGTCACTTCGCGCTCGCGGATCGCCGCGTTGCCGTGCGAGTTGCGCGTCTCCAGGTGGCTGCCCGAGATGGAGGCGGTGACCGCGCGGATGTCGCAGCCGGCCATCAGCTCGGCCTCTTCCACCGCCCGCTGGATCGAATGCACGGTGGATTCGATGTCCACCACCATGCCCTTGCGCATGCCGCGGGAGACATGGGTGCCGATGCCGATGACGGTGATTTCCTCGCCCGGCTCGTACTCGCCGACGATGGCGGTCACCTTGGAGGTGCCGATGTCGAGGCCGACCACCAGTTGCTTGTCGTTGCGCGTCTTCATGGTTGTTGCGTCCTCACGAGCGGCGCACGGTTGTGGTCTTGGCGGCGGGCGCGGGATCCGGCCAGCGCACGGCAAAACCGTTGGTGTAACGCAGGTCGGCGTAGACGAATCCCTGGTCGTGGCCGGCCATCATCTGCGGATAGACATCGAGGAAGCGGCGCAGCCTTGCACCGGCGAGGTCGCGGTCGCCGATCACGATGCGCGCGCCGTTCGTGGTGGTGACGCTCCAGCTGCCGCGCGCGGTCAGCGCCACGCCGTTGATCGCGAGGTGGGCAGCGGCAAAGGCCTTGCGCACGTCGGCGTAGAAGCTCACCACTTCGGCGAGGCGGTCGTCCGGCCCCTGCAGGCTCGGCAGTGCCGCGGCGTCAGCGGCGTCGAGCGGCGCATCGAACACCTTGCCCTGCCGGCTGATCAGCTGCGTACCGTTCCAGCGCGCGAACGGTTGGCGCTCGGTCACGCGCAGCTGCAGGGTGTCGGGCCAGCGCTTGCGCGCTTCCACCGACTCCACCCACGGCAGCGCGGCCACGGCCTGGCGTACGGCATCGAGGTTCAGGGCGAAGAAACCCTTGCCCAGACGCGGCAACACGGCGCCGCGCAGTTCGTCCATCGTCACGTGCTTGAATTCCCCCTGCACGGTGAGCTTGGTCACCGGCCAGCGGCTGGCCGCGAACCAGCCGTTCAGCACGCCCACCACGGGCAGCGCCAGCAAGGCGGCGGCCAGGCACCAGGCGACGGGGCGCGAGCCTGCCCTCATGCACCCTCCCGGAAACTGGTTTCCAGCACGCGCCAGCACAGTGCTTCGTAGTCGATCCCCGCGACCCGTGCAGCCTTGGGCACCAGCGAGTGCGAGGTCATGCCCGGCGCGGTGTTCACCTCCAGCAGCCAGTTGCGGCCCTGGCGGTCGCGCATCACGTCGACGCGCCCCCAGCCGGCGCAGCCCAGTGCGTCGAACGCGTCCAGCGCCAGCGCGCGCAGCTCGTTCTCGGCATCCCCCTGCAGCCCGGGGCACAAGTACTGCGTGTCCTCGGCGACGTACTTCGCGTTGTAGTCGTAGAACGCACCCTTCGGCACGATGTGGATGGAAGGCAGCACCTCGCGGCCGAGGATGCCGACGGTGAGCTCGTCGCCCTCGATCAGGGTCTCCATCAACAGGTCGCCGGGATACTTCGCCGCCAGGTCCACCGCGCTGTCCAGCTGGGACGCCTCGAACACCCGGGTAACGCCCACGCTGGAGCCTTCGCAGGCCGGCTTCACGATCAGCGGGAAGCCGATCCGCGCCGCCGCGGCATGCACGTCGGAACCGCGCGGCAGCGCCACGAACTTCGGCGTGGGGAGCCCCAGCGACTGCCACACCAGCTTGGAGCGCGTCTTGTCCATCGACAGCGCGGAACCCAGCACGCCCGAACCGGTGTACGGCACCTTCAGCGATTCCAGCGCGCCTTGCAGCACGCCGTCCTCACCGCCGCCGTGCTGGCCGTGCAGGATGTTGAATACGCGCGCGAAATGGCCGGCGCGCAATGCATCGAGCAAGGCCGGGATGCCGTCGATGGCATGCGCGTCCACCCCGCGCGCCTTCAGCGCCGCCAGCACGTTACGCCCGGAGTCCAGCGACACCTCGCGCTCGGCCGAACTGCCGCCCATGACCACGGCGACGCGGCCGAACTCGGCGGGGTTGGAGATGCGGGTTGCGGGTTTCGTTGCCATCACGCGGCGCCCTTGGTCTTGAGTTGGCCCAGCTGCGCCAGTTCCACGGCCGCCGCGCCGATGTCGCCGGCGCCGAGCAGCAGCAGCAGGTCGCCGTCGCGCAGCAGCGCCGGCAGGGTGTCCTTGAGTTCGCGCGGGTGTTCGATCAGCACCGGATCGACCTTGCCGCGCGCGCGCACCGCACGCGCCAACGCGCGGCCGTCGGCACCGGCGATGTGCGCTTCGCCGGCGGGATAGACCTCGGTCAGCACCAGCACGTCGGCCTCGGCCAGCACGTTGGCGAAGTCGTCCAGCAGGTCGCGCGTGCGGCTGTAGCGGTGCGGCTGGAATCCGACCACCAGGCGCCGTTCCGGCCAACCACCACGCGCCGCCGCGAATACCGCGGCCAGTTCGCTGGGGTGATGGCCGTAGTCGTCCACCAGCAGCACGGCGCCCTGGTCGAGGGCTAGCTCGCCGCGGCGATGGAAACGCCGGCCGACGCCCTGGAAGTTCGCCAGCGCGTGGGCAATCGCCTCTGCCCCCACGCCGAGCTGCCAGCCGATGCTGGCGGCCGCCAGCGCGTTCAGCACGTTGTGCCGGCCCGGCAGGTTCAGCGTCACCGCCACCGCGTCGGCGTTGCCCGGCAGATGCAGGTCGAAATGCATCTGGAAGCCTTGCTGGCGCACATTGGAGGCGCGCACGTCGGCATCGGCGCTGGCGATGCCGTAGGTCATCACGCGGCGCGTGGTGGTCTTCGCCAGCCGGGCCACTTCGGCGTCGTCCACGCACAACACCGCCAGGCCATAGAACGGCAGGCGATGCAGGAAGTCGCCGAAGGCCTTCTTCACCTCGGCGAAATCGCCGTGGTAATTCTCCAGGTGGTCGGCGTCGATGTTGGTGACCGCGGCGATCACTGGCGACAGCAGCAGGAACGAGCCATCCGATTCGTCGGCCTCCGCCACCAGGTACTGCCCGGTGCCCAGCCTGGCGTTGGCGCCGGCCGCGTTGAGCTGGCCGCCGATCACGAAGGTGGGGTCGTAGTTCGCCTCGGCCAGCACGCTGGCGACCAGGCTGGTGGTGGTGGTCTTGCCGTGCGTGCCGGCAATGGCGATGCCGCGGCGGAAGCGCATCAGCTCGCCCAGCATCTCGGCGCGCGGGATCACCGGGATGCGCGCGGCACGGGCGGCCACCAGTTCGGGGTTGTCCGGCTGGATCGCACTGGAGGTCACCACCACGTCGGCATCGCCCACGTTCGCGGCATCGTGGCCCACGTGCACCACCAGGCCCAGTCGTGCGAGGCGCTGCGCGGTGGGCGAGTTCGACTTGTCCGAGCCGGACACCGCGTAGCCGAGGTTGTGCAGCACTTCCGCGATGCCGCTCATGCCCACGCCACCGATGCCGATGAAATGCACGCGGCGGAACGTGGTCATCAGGTCTTCGTGGGCGAGCAGCCGGCGGGGCGTCATGCCGCTACCTCCAGGCAGGCGCGGGCGATCACGACCGCCGCATCGGGCTTGGCCAGCGCGCGCGCGGCTTCCGCCATGGCGAGCAGATGCGCGCGGTCGGCCAGCAGCGCATCGAGGCGCTGCGCCAGTTGTTGCACGTTCAAATCGCGTTCCTGAATGAGTTCGGCGGCGCCGGCGGCGACCAGCGCCTCGGCGTTGCGGGTCTGGTGGTCGTCCACGGCGTGCGGGAACGGCACCAGCACCGCTCCAAGCCCTGCCGCGGTGAGTTCGGCCAGGGTCAGTGCGCCGGCGCGGCAGACTGCGAGGTCGGCCCAGCCGTAGGTGCCCGCCATGTCTTCGATGAACGGCACCACCTGCGCCTCGACACCGGCTTTGGCATAGGCCTCGCGTGCCTCGTCGAGGCCTCGGTTGCCGCACTGGTGCAGCACCTCTGGGCGCCGCTCCACTGGCAGCAGCGCCAGCGCCTGCGGCAGTGCGAGGTTGAGTGCGCGCGCGCCGAGGCTGCCGCCCAGCACCAGCAGGCGCGCACGCGCCGCGTGCCCGGCGAATCGTTGGGCCGGCGGTGCCAGCGCGGCAATGGCGGCACGCACCGGGTTGCCCACCCATTCGGCATTCGGCAGGGCATCCGCGAAACCAGCCAGCACGCGCTGCGCGTGCACGGCGAGCTTGCGGTTGGTGAAGCCGGCCACGCGGTTCTGTTCGTGCACCAGCAGCGGCCGATGCAGCAGGCGGGCGGCCAGGCCGCCGGGACCGGCCACGTAGCCGCCCATCGACAGCACGCTGCGCGGATTGAGCCGGCGCAGCACGGCAAGCGAAGCCAGCAACGCGCGCAATAGCATCAGCGGTGCCGCGAGGCGCGTCTTCCAGCCCTTGCCGCGCAGGCCTCCCACGCGGATGGAGTGCAGCTCGATGCCGTGCGCCGGCACCACCTTCGCCTCCATGCCGCCCACCGCGCCCAGCCAGGCCACCGGCACGCCTTGCGCGCGCAGCGTCTCGGCCACGGCGAGGCCGGGGAAGATGTGGCCGCCGGTGCCTCCGGCCATGATCAGCACGGGACGGGTATCGATGCTCATGCCGCCGCCTCGCGCGGGCGTGCCGCGCCGTTCGCGTCGGGAGCGACCACCGCTTCGGGCATGCGTTTGGCCATCTGCCGCGCGTCCAGCGCGCGGTTGATCTCGTAGGTGGCACGCAACAGCACCCCGGCCATGGCGCAGGTCAGCACCATCGACGAGCCGCCGTAGCTGATCAACGGCAGGGTGAGGCCCTTGGTGGGCAGCGCGCCGAGGTTCACGCCGACCGACACGATGGCCTGCATCGCCAGCATCAGCGAGATGCCGAACGCGACATAGCCGGCGAAGCGCTGGCCCACCTCGACGCCCTTCAGGCCCATCGCCAGGCCGCGGGCCACCACCAGGGCGAACAGGCTCATCACCAGCACGATGCCGACCAGTCCAAGCTCTTCGCCGATCACCGCGAAGATGAAGTCGGTGTGCGCCTCGGGCAGGTAGGACAGCTTCAGCACGCTGGAACCCAGGCCCACGCCCGTCCACTCGCCACGGCCGATCGCCATCAGCGACTGGGTGAGCTGGAAGCCGTCGGTGAACGGGTGTTCCCACGGATTCATGAAGGAGGTTAGCCGCTTCACGCGATAGCTTTCGCCGGTGGCCGCGATATACAGCAGCGGCATCAGCGGCATGCCCATGCCACACAGGTAGATCGGCCGCGCGCCGCCCAGCCACACCATTGCGATGGTCACCGAAATCACCAGCGCGGACGAGCCGAAGTCCGGCTGCAGCAACAGCAGCACCACCACGGCACCGGCCACCATGATCGGCTTGAACAGGCCGAGGAATTCCGTCTCGATGCTGTCGCGGCGGCGAACCAGGTAGCTCGCCAGGTACACCACCACGATCAGCTTCACCGCCTCCACCGGCTGGAAGCTGGTAATCACCAGGTTCAGCCAGCGCCGCGCGCCGTTGATGCGCATGCCGAGATGCGGCACGAAGACCGCCAGCAGCAGCACGAACCCCATGCCGAGCAGCGGAAAGGCGTACTTCTCCAGCAGCTTGAGCTCCAGCCGCATCGCTACGCCGGCCGCGATGGCGCCCAGCGAGAGGAACAGCACGTCCCTCTTGAGGTAGTAAAAGGAGCCGAGATGGCTGCTGTCGGCCACCGCGATGGAGCTGGACGTCACCATCACCAGTCCCACGCTGGCCAGCCCGACCAGCCCGAGCAGCAGCCACCGGTCGAAGCTGCCGCGCGGGCCCTGTCGCTTGACCGCCTGCGATGTGCCGAAGCCGAACATCTCAGCGCACCTTCAACGTAGCGAGGCCGATCAGCACCAGCACGACGCTGATGATCCAGAAGCGCACGATCACCCGCGGTTCGGGCCAGCCCTTGAGCTCGAAGTGGTGGTGGATCGGCGCCATGCGGAACACGCGCTTGCCGGTGAGCTTGAAGCTGGCCACCTGGATCATCACCGAGGCGGTTTCCAGCACGAACACGCCGCCCATCACCAGCAGCACGATCTCCTGCCGCACGATCACCGCGATGCAGCCCAAGGCGGCACCGATCGCCAATGCGCCCACGTCGCCCATGAACACCTGCGCCGGATAGGTGTTGAACCACAGGAACCCCAGGCCGGCGCCGGCCAGCGCACCGCAATAGATCGCCAGCTCGCCCGCACCCGGGATCGACGGAATGCCGAGGTATTCGGAGAACACCTTGTTGCCAGCCAGGTAGGCGAACGTGCCCAGCGCGCCGGCTACCAGCACCGTCGGCATGATGGCGAGGCCATCGAGGCCATCGGTGAGGTTCACCGCGTTGGAGAAACCCACCACGATGAAATACGCCACCACCACGAAGAACGCGCCCAGCGGGATCGCCACGTGCTTGAACAGCGGCACGAACAGCGCCGTCTCCGCCACCGGCGCGTTGCCCACGGCGTGCGGGGCGGTGAAATACAGGAACAGCGCCGCGCCCAGACCGAACACCGACTGCCAGAAATACTTCCAGCGCGAGGCGAGGCCGCGGCTGTCCTTGAGCACCAGCTTGCGGTAATCGTCGTAGAAGCCGATCAGGCCGAAGCTCAGCATCACTGCCAGCACGACCCATACGTAACGGTTGTGCAGGTCGGCCCACAGCAGCGTGGCCACGGTCACCGCGAGCAGGATCATCACGCCGCCCATGGTAGGCGTGCCGGCCTTGGATAGATGCGACTGCGGACCATCGCTGCGCACCACCTGACCCGCCTTGAGCGCAGCCAGCCGGTTGATCAGCCAGGGGCCGCACAGCAGCGAGAGCGCCAGCGCGGTGAGCGCGGCCATGATGGTGCGGAAGGTGATGTACTGGAACAGGTGCAGCGTGGTGAAGTGCCGCGCCATCCAGTCCGCAAGTTCAAGCAGCATCGGATGCGCCCTCCTGTTGGGTGGCGTTTTCCAGCGCCTTCACCACTTGCTCCATCCCCGAGGAATGCGAACCCTTGACCAGACAGGTCACGTCGTCGCGCAGATCCGCCTTCAGTGCGGCGATCAGCGCCGTCTTGTCCGCGAAGTGCTGGCCGCCGGCGCCGAAGGCCTCGACCGCCGCCGCACCCAGCGGACCGACGGCGAACAGGCGTTCGATGCCGCGCTCGCGCGCCTTCGCGCCTACGCCGGCATGCAATGCGCGCGCATCGGCGCCCAGCTCGGCCATGTCGCCCAGCACCAGCCAGCGTTCGCCGCTGGCCAACGCCAGCGTGTCGATGGCCGCGGCCATCGAGCTGGGATTGGCGTTGTAGCTGTCGTCGATCAACGTGGCGCCGCCACGCAGGGCGATGCGGCGCAAGCGGCCGGTGACGGCTTGCGCCTGCTCCAACCCGGACACGATGGTGGCGACCGGCACGTCCAGCGCCAGCGCAATGGATGCTGCGGCCAGCGCGTTGGCGACGTTGTGGCGTCCGGGCAGCGCGAGGTTCACCTCCGCCCTGCCGTGCGGCGTGACGAGCGTGAAGCGCGAGCCGTCGGCGCGCGGCTCCACGTTCTCCGCACCCACGTCGGCCGGGCGGTCCAGCCCGAAGCGCAGCACGTGGCGCGCGCCGGCCAGGCCGGCGAAGAACCCGGCGAACGCGTCGTCCGCATTGATGATCGCCACGCCGTCCGCGGGCAGCGCCTGGTACAGCGCACCCTTGGTCTCGGCCACGCCTTCCACGCTGCCCATGCGCTCAAGATGCGCGGGCGCGATGAGGTTGACGAGGCCGATATCGGGCCGTGCGATGGCGGCCAGATAGGCGATGTCGCCCGGCTTGCCGGCACCCATTTCCAGCACGGCGTATTCGGCGTCCTCGGGCATCGACAGCAGGGTCAGCGGCAGACCGATTTCGTTGTTGAAGCTGCCGGTGTTGACGTGGGTGCGGCCGTGCAACGACAGGATCGAGGCGGTCAGCGTCTTCACCGTGGTCTTGCCGTTGGAGCCGGTGATGCCGATCACCCGCGCATGGCGCTGCGCGCGGACCGCGCTGGCGAGGTCGCCCAGCGCCGCCTCCACGTCGTCCACCAGCACCTGCGGCAGCGGGCTGTCGACCTTGCGCGAGACCAGCGCACCGGCGGCACCCGCGGCCTGCGCCTGCGCGAGGTAGTCGTGACCGTCAACGCGTTCGCCCTTGAACGCGGCGAACAGGTCGCCGGGCCTGAGCTTGCGGGTGTCGATGGCCACGCCGACCACCGCAGCGTCGTCACCAAGCAGGCGGCCGTGCGTCCACATCGCGATAGCGCCGAGTCGCATCATGCGCGTCGCTCCAGGGCCGCGCGCGCGACCAGCATGTCGTCGAACGGGCGCTTGCCCGCCGCGCCCTCCTGGTAGGTTTCGTGGCCCTTGCCGGCGATCACCACCACGTCGTTGGCCGCGGCCAGCTCCAGCGCCTGCCCGATCGCGGCGGCACGATCGCGCTGCACGGCGTACTCGCGCGCCGCACCCATGCCTGCCACGATCTGCGCCACGATGGCGTCGCCGTTCTCGCCGCGCGGGTTGTCGTCGGTGACGATCGCCACGTCGGCCAGCCGCGCCGCGATCGCCCCCATCAGTGGGCGCTTGCCCGCGTCGCGTTCGCCACCGCAGCCGAACACGCAGATCAGCCGCCCGCGGCAGTGCGCGCGCACCGCCTTCAACACCTGCTCCAGCGCATCCGGCGTGTGCGCGTAGTCCACCACCACCAGCGGCAGGCCGTCGCGCCCGCCCAGCCGGCTCATGCGACCGTTGACCGGTTGCAGGCTTTCCAGCGCCGCCACGACGCGGTCGAACGGCTCGTCCAGCGCGCCAAGGCAAGCAGCGACGGTCAGCAGGTTGGCCACGTTGAACAGGCCCAGCAGGCGGCTGCGCAGGGTGTGCGTGCCCCAGGGCGTACGCAGCACGAAGGCCAGGCCTTCGGCGGAGCTGACCACGTGGGTTGCTGCCAAGTCCGCAACGGCATCGCCCTTGGCGCTCACGCGCAACGCGCGCACGCCCGGCGGCAGCTGGGCCAGCAATTGCGCGCCGAACGCGTCGTCGCCGTTGACGACCGCGGCGCGCAGGCCGGGCCAGGCAAACAACTTGGCCTTGGCCGCGCCGTAGGCTTCCATGCTGCCGTGATAGTCCAGGTGGTCGCGGGTCAGGTTGGTGAACGCAGCGACTTCGAACTCCACTGCGCCGACGCGTCCCTGCTCCAGCGCGTGCGAGGACACTTCCATCGCCACGTGCGTGGCGCCGGCGTCACGGAACTCCGCCAGCAGGCCGTGCACGCTGATCGCGTCCGGGGTGGTGCGTTCGCCATCGCGCAGGCGGCCATGCAGGCCGGCGCCCAGGGTGCCGATGCTCGCGGCACGGTGACCGAGGAACTCGAGCGCCTGCGCCAGTAGTTGCACGGTGGATGTCTTGCCGTTGGTGCCGGTGACGCCGACCACGCGCAGCTCTTCGGACGGACGGCCGTGGAAGCGCGCGGCGATTTCACCAACCTTTGCCTGCAGGCCGTCGATCCACAGTACCGGCACCTCCAGCGGCGCGACCTCGACCACCGGCGCCTCGGCCAGCACCACGGCTGCACCGCGCTGCACCGCGTTGGCGGCAAACTGGATGCCATGGCCCTGCATGCCGCACAGGGCGAAGAAAGCGTCGCCGCGGCGAACCTTGCGCGAATCCAGCGCCAGGCCGGACACCACGATCCGCGCGGCGGCCGGCGCCACGTCGGCGATGCCCAGCAGCAGTTGGTCGAGGCGGCCGTTGTTCATGGCGTGCCTCCATCGGCCGGGACTTCGTCCACCGGCGCCTCGTGCACCGGCACGTCATTGGGTGCGGCAGGCGGCTGCGCCTGGCTGCCGACCAGGCCGCCGTTGCCCTGGATCGGGCCGCCCACGTACCAGCGACCGATGTTGTCCGGCGGGATGTCGAGCAGGCGCAGCGCGCCGCCCATCACCGCGGAAAATACCGGGGCGGACACGGTGCCACCGAAATAGCCGTTCTTGGTGGTGCCGTTGATCACCACCACTGCCGCCAGCTGCGGATTGCTGGCAGGGACGATGCCGGCGAACAGCGAGTTGTAGGTGTTTTTGGCGTAACCGCCGGCGATCGCCTGGTGCGAGGTGCCGGTCTTGCCCGCTACGCTGTAGTTGGCGATGCGCGCATTGGCGCCGGTGCTGTTGGGACCGGTCACGGTTTCCAGCATGCTGACCAGTTCATGCGCGACGGTGGGCGAGATGATCTGCTTGCCCGGGCTGTCGTCGCCCTTGATGAAAGTGGGCGTGTGCATCACGCCGTTGTCGGCGATGGTGGCGTAGGCGTTGGCCAGCTGCAGCGGCGTGACGTTGACGCCGTAACCGTAGGCCATGATGGCTTTTTCCAGCGGGCGCCAGTCGCGGCTGATCTTCAGCAGTCCCGACGACTCGCCGGGGAATCCGCTGCCGGTGGTGTTGCCGAAACCGAACGCGCGGTAGGTGTCGTACATCAGCGTGGTGTCGAGCGTCATGGCGATCTTCGCCGCACCCACGTTGCTGGAGCGGGTGAGCACGCCGGTCGGCGTGAGCAGGCCGTTCGGATCGTCGTCGCGGATGTCGTGGCCGTGGAAGAACCAGTGGCCGTTGCCGGTGTCGATGATCGGACTGGTCGGCGTGTACGCACCGCTGGACAGCGCCGCCGCCAAGGTGAACGCCTTCATGGTGGAACCCGGCTCGACCACGTCGGTGACCGCGCGGTTGCGTCGCTGCGACGGCTTGCTGCCGTCCACTGCATTGGGGTTGTAGCTCGGCAGGCTGGCCATCGCCAGGATCTCGCCGGTATGCACGTCGATCACCACCATCGAGCCGGAGGTGGCATTGAACTTGTCGACTGCCTTCTTCAGTTCGCTGTAGGCGAGGAACTGGATGCCGCGGTCGATGCTGAGCGTGAGGTTCTGCCCCGGCTTGGGTGCGCGCACCTGCTCGAGATCCTCCACGATGTGGCCCCTGCCGTCGCGGATCACCCGCTTCAGGCCCGGCTTGCCGGCCAGCCAATCGTCGTAGGCGAGCTCCAGCCCCTCCTGGCCGTGGTCATCGATATTGGTGACGCCGAGCACGAGCGCGGTGACATCGCCCGAGGGATAGAAGCGCTTGAATTCGCGCTGGCCGTTGACGCCCGGGATATCGAGGTCGAGCACGGCCTGCGCCGCCTCCGGCGGCATCTGCCGGCGCAGGTAGACGAACTCGCGGTCGGAGCGCTGCTCCAGGTATTGCGTGATCTGCTGCGGATCGCCGCCCAGCGCCTTCGCCAGCTCGGGAATGCGGTCGGAGTTCGCCAGCAACTGGGCGGGATTGGCCCAGATCGAGGTGACCGGCGTGGAAACCGCCAGCGGTTGGCCATTGCGGTCGAAGATCGTGCCGCGCGAGACGGGGATCGGCACCTCGCGCAGGAAGCGCGCATCGCCCTGCTTCTGGTAGAACCGCTTGCGCACCACCTGCAGGTCGAACGCGCGCGCCACCAGGCCCAACGAAATCAGGCTGAGCACGGCCACCACCAGCACCATGCGCTTGCGCGCGCTCGGTGCGGCGCCGCGGCGCCGGCCGGGCGACACGGTGCGCTGCGGTTGCGGTCGGATGCGGTCACGCCAGGTCGTCATTGGCGCAGCAACCGGATGTCTTGCGGGCGCGGATCGACCATGCCCAGTTGCTGTCGTGCCTCCTCGTCGATGCGGCGCGGCTCGGCGAAGGTGGCCTGCTCCAGCTCGAGGCGGCCGTATTCAATGTTCATGGCGTCGCGCTGGTTCTGCAGCGCGGTCAACTGCACGAACAGCGTGCGGCTCTCGTTGCGCGCCCAGACCAGGCTGATCGCGCTGCCTATCACGGCGGCCAGCAGGACGAGCGTGATGAGCGCCTGGATCGCCTTCATGCGCACTCCGCCATCGGCAGCTTCTCGGCCACGCGCAGCACGGCCGAGCGAGCGCGCGGATTGGCCGCCAGCTCGGCATCGGACGGAAATTGCGCCTTGCCCACCGCAACCAGCTCAGCGGGCTTCGCGGCAGTCGGCGGCCCTCGCCGGCTGCCCTGTACACGGCCGGTATGGTCGCGGATGAACTGCTTGACGATACGGTCTTCCAGCGAGTGGAAGCTGATGACCGCGAGCCGGCCGCCCGGCTTCAGCCGCGACAGCGCGGCATCCAGCCCGTGGCGCACGGCGTCCAGTTCGCCGTTCACCCGGATGCGCAACGCCTGGAAACTGCGCGTGGCCGGGTGCTTGCCCGGTTCGCGCCGGCCCACCACGCGCTCGATCAGCGCGGCGAGTTCGCCGGTGCGCGTCAGCGGGCTTTCGGCGCGGCGTTCGACGATGGCGCGGGCGATCTTGCGGCTGAAGCGCTCCTCGCCGAACTGCCACAGCACGTCGGCGATTTCGCGCTCGGAGGCCTGCGCAAGGAAATCCGCCGCGCTTTCGCCCTGGCTGGTATCCATGCGCATGTCCAGCGGCGCGTCGGCCATGAAGCTGAAGCCGCGCGCGGCCTCGTCCAGCTGTGGCGAGGACACGCCGAGATCGAGCAGCACGCCGTCCAGCCCGCCGACGGTCTCGTCCCACTCGGCCAGACTCCCGAAATTGGCATGGCGGATCGCCACGCGCGGCTCGTCGGCGAACGCCCTACGTGCTTCGGCAATCGCTTGCGGGTCGCGGTCCATCAGCAGCAGGCGACCGCCGGGGCCGAGGCGCGACAGCACGGCGCGGGCGTGACCGCCGCGTCCAAAGGTGCCATCGAGATAACGCCCGCCTGCCTGCACGGCAAGGCCCTCCACCGCTTCGTCCAGCATTACCGGGATGTGCCGCATTTCGGCCATGCCGCACCCTCCCGACCCGTTGCCCGTCCGTAAAAATTTCGCGCCGCCTTACAGCTGCAGCGCGGCCATGTCGTCTGTGATGTCGTCTTCGCCGAGCGTCTGGCGGATCTTCGCCAGATGGGCCTGCTCGCTCCAAAGCTCGAACTTGTTGCCCATGCCCAGCAGCACCGCCCTCTTCTCGATGCCCGCCGCCGCGCGCTGGCTGGCCGGCAGCAGGATGCGTGCGGCGCCATCGGGCTCGACGACGGTCGCGGCGCCCACCAGCTTCATCTGCATGTCGCGATGGGCCGCCTTGACCTTGGGCAGGGCATTGACCTGATCGCGCACCTTCTCCCACTCGGCATGCGGGAACAGCCACAGGCAGCCCAGCTCGAACGGGTTGTAGGTGATCACCAGCCGGTTCGCGCAGGCGCCCGCCACCGACTCGCGGTATGCGGTCGGTATGGCCAGACGGCCCTTGTCATCGACAGTGATGGCGGTTTCGCCTTGAAACACGAACTAACCCCACGATTACCCACGATTTCACACCGAAATCCACGATAGTCTCAGCCTCTGAGACTGTCAAGGAAATTTTTGCTTGTGAATCAAAGGGAAAGGCGAAGTTGTGGCGGTGTTTCCAGCACTTTCTGAGGAACCTTCGCAAGATGCTTGAATACAGAGAAATTTTCTTGCAATGGGTGCGCCACACCGGCACCGCGAAACGGATCGCGACGACCGCTGGCAGGGATCCCGCATGAATCGCCCGTTCATGGCCTCCGTCGACGCTGCGCCCAACCGCGCCCGGCGCAAGGCCGGGGCGGTTGGGCAACGCAAGGAGGCGGAGTCGGCCTGTAAGCCGGGTTCTGTACGCCTTGCGGCGCGACAGTCATTCCTCTCGGCCAGGCGTCACCGCCTGGCTCCAGCAACCTACCCGGGAACAACGCGGGCCGCGTTATCGTTCCCCTATTTGGTCTTGCTCCGAGTGGGGTTTACCGTGCCGTACGGCGTTGGCCCCGTACGCGGTGCGCTCTTACCGCACCGTTTCACCCTTACCTGTGCCCTTGCGGGCCATCGGCGGTTTGCTTTCTGTTGCACTGGCCGTCGGCTCGCGCCGCCCAGGCGTTACCTGGCACTCTGCCCTGTGGAGCCCGGACTTTCCTCGACGCGCTTGCGCGCGACGCGACTGCCCGGCCGACTCCGCTCGCCATTGTAGTGCGCGCGATGCGGAAAAGCGCGCCGCATCATGATTCGTACAGGGCCTTGCGCGGCGCGCCGCTGATCGCCGCCGCCAGCTTGGCCGCCTTCGCCGGCGGCAACTCCTCGCGCAGGATGGCGAAGATGCGCTGGCCCTCGGCCAGCTTCGCATCGGCCTCTTCGCCGCGACCAGCGACCAGGATCACGCATTCGCCGCGCTGCTGGTCGGGATCGCTGGCCACGCGTGCGGCCAGCTGCGCCAGCGGCTCGCCGATCACCGTCTCGAACATCTTGGTGAGCTCGCGCGCCAGCACCGCCTCGCGGTCGTCGCCGAACACCGCGCGCATGTCGGCCAGGCTCTCGGCCACGCGATGCGAGGACTCGTAGAAGATCAGCGTGCGCGGTTCGCCCGCCAGCTCCTGCAGGCGCGTCCGGCGTGCCGCGGATTTCGGCGGCAGGAAGCCCTCGAACACGAAGCGGTCGCTCGGAAGGCCCGCCACCGACAACGCCGCGATCGCCGCGCACGCGCCCGGCACGGGCGCGCAACGCACGCCGGCAGCGCGCGCCGCCCGCACCAGCCGGAAACCGGGATCGGAAATCAGCGGCGTGCCCGCATCGGAAATCAGCGCCACCGATTCGCCGCCGAGCAGGCGACGCACGATGGCATCCACCACCTCGCGCTCATTGTGCTCGTGCAAGGCAAGCAGCGGCGTGGCGATGTTGTGGTGGAGCAGCAGCGGCTTGCTGTGGCGGGTGTCCTCGGCGGCGATCACCGCCACTTCGCGCAAGGTGGCGATGGCGCGCGCGGAGAAATCGTCGCGGTGGCCGACCGGCGTGGCGACCACCCACAGGCAGCCTGGTTGAACGGAGGACATGGGCAAACCCGGGTCGCGGAAACGATGGGCTATCATCGCGCACACTCGACGCAAAGAGAGCCCCGATGCGCCTGCGCTCCTTCACCTGGTCCTCCCTTGGTCCCGCCCTGTTGCTGGCTGGCATGCTGCTCCTGGCCGGTTGCGTCCCCGCGAACACCAAACCTTCGCCCGCCGAAGTCGCCGCCGCCGATGGCGCCGCCGCACTGTCCCGGCAGGGGCATTTCGACCAGTCCGCACAGGCTTGGCTCGCGCTGGCATCGCAATACGGCGAGCGCGCCGACCATTACCGCGTGCTCGCCGCCGAGGCCTGGAGCCAGGAGGGCCGCATCGATGCCGCCGCGCCCACCCTCGCAAAGATCAAGCGCGAGAACCTGCACGGCGACGACGCGGTGCGCTTCGACCTGTTGCGCGCCGACCTCGCACTGCACCGCCACGACGCCGCCACCGCGCTGCGGCTGACCACGCAGCCCACCGTCGCCGTACCCGAGGCGCTGCAACTGCGCCTGTTCGAACTGCGCGCCCGCGCACAGGCCGCCACCGGCGACCACTGGGGCGCCGCGCGCACCCGCGTGCAGATGGACGACCACCTGCAGGGGCTGGACCGCGCCGAAAACCGCAAGGTGATTCTCTCCGAGCTGGCCCAGCTCGACGTGGCCTCGCTCAAGCGTCGCGCCGCCGCGATGCAGCCGGGCGACCGCATGCTGCCCTGGGTGGACCAGGCGCTGAGCCAGCACGGCATCACCGTGGCGCAGCCCACGCCGACGCTGCAGCAGCCGGTGGGCACCCTGCTGCCTGGCGCGGGTGCCGAGGTGCGCGAAGGCTACCGGATGCCCGCCCGCGTCGCCTTGCTGCTGCCGCAGAGCGGCCCCTACGCTGCCGCCGGCAACACCATCGCCGAAGGCTTCTTTGCCGCCTACGCCGAGGCCGCGCATACCCACGCACCTCGCGCCTCGGTGCGCATCTACGACACGCAAGGCAGCGTCGACGGCGCGAACAAGGCTTATCGGCAGGCGGTCGCCGATGGCGCGCAACTGGTGGTGGGGCCGCTCACCCGTGGCGCGGTCGCGGCACTGTTCGCCCAGCCCACGCTGCCGGTGCCGGTGCTGGCGCTCAACCATCCGGACAACAAGCAGGCTCCGCCCAGCGGCTCCAGCGAATTCGGCCTGCTGCCGGAAACCGAGGGGGCCCAGGCCGCCGACCACATGCTCGAGCGCGGCCTGAACCAGGCCTACGTGGTGATCTCCGGCGACGACTTCGCGCAGCGCGCCGCCGCTGCCTTCAAGGCCGAACTGCTCGCCCGCGGCGGCAGCGTGGTGGGCATGGCCGCCCTGCCTGCCGGCGCCACCAGCTACGCCGACATCATCAGCCAGCTCAACATGGCCGGTGCGGGCAGCAATGCCGGCATCTTCATCAGCATGCGCCCGCGCCAGGCGCGCCTGCTGCTGCCACAACTGCATATCGCCAGGATCGCGCTGCCGGTGTTCGGTACCTCGCATATCTATGCCGGCAGCGATAACCCCACCGCCGACGGCGACCTCGATGGCGTGGAGTTCTGCGACGCGCCGTGGCTGTTCAATGCGCAGCCCGGCCTGCCCCGCCGCGACGACATCGCCGCCAAGCTACCCTCCGCACGCGACGGCAGTGCACGGCTGTTCGCGTTCGGCATGGATGCGTGGAACCTGGTGCCCTACCTGGACTGGCTGGGCAGCCACCCCGGCAGCTACCTGCCCGGCGCCACCGGCCAACTCACCGCCAACGCCTTCGGCCGCATCAGCCGCGTGCTGACCTGGGCGAAATTCCAGAACGGTCTCGCCCGTCCGCTCACCGGCAACCTGCAGGTGGACGACCTGCCCGCACCTTCCGCCAGCAGCCCGGCCCCGGCCAGCAGCAGCGCGCAACCGGCCGCCGCATCGTCGACCGGCGATTGATGCGCAGCACCGGCGCCGCCTTCGAGCAACGCGCCGGTGCCGAGCTCGAGCGCGCCGGTCTCACACCGCTGGCCCGCAACTACACCACCCGCCATGGCGAACTCGACCTGGTGATGCTGGACCGCGACACCGTGGTGTTCGTCGAAGTGCGCTACCGCGTGCGCGCCGGCCATGGCGATGCGCTCGCTTCGATCACGCGTGGCAAGCAGGACAAGCTGATCCGCACCGCGCAACTGTGGCTGGCTGCCCACCCGCAGCACGCACAACGCCCCTGTCGCTTCGACGTGGTGAGCTACGACGGCCCCGCCGATCATGCGCGGATGCAATGGCTACGCGGGGCGTTCGAGGCGGACTGAACCATGATCCGTAGAGATTCGTAACAAGTCGCCTGAGCTGATTCGCCTTGCGACGAGTACGTACGGTATCGCCGAGTCTGTCGCTCCGGATCGAGCACATGCCGTCATCTTGCACTTGCCATCAATCAGATGCCTGGCAATTGGCAGCTTGCAGAGGGGCGACAGCCATTTGTGTAAGCAATGGACCACACGCCGTCAGCGTAGACGCACAACTTTTTGGGGAACCATTCCGGCCAGAGCCGGTCTGACCTACCGACTGACGCCTCCATTGCCGTGGATGGCGCGGATGCGGCGCCTCCCCTCCCCAGCCGCCGTATCCGCGCCACGGCGCCAGTCGATGGTGTCTCCTCGCACGTCAGGCGATGACGTTTGCCCCGGCGCGGCCTCCCCGCACCGGGGCTTTTTGTTGCACCGGTAAAGGCCGTCGCATTCGGCCGCGGCGCACGCGCGGGGAAACCAACCATCCCGGCGCTTCACCGATGCCCACCAAATGCTTCAGCCCAGGGCTGCGCGCATCGAGGCGATCTCGGCGCGGTAATCCTTGGCGTGGAAGATCGCCGAGCCGGCGACAAAGGTATCCGCCCCCGCGGTGGCGATGGCACCGATGTTTTCCGCAGTGACGCCGCCGTCCACTTCCAGCCGCACGGACAGGCCGCGCTCGTCGATCATGCGGCGCACGCGGCGCAGCTTCTCCAGTGCCATCGGGATGAACTTCTGGCCACCGAAGCCGGGGTTGACCGACATGATCAGCACCAGGTCGAGCTTGTCCAGCACGTAGTCCAGGCAATCCAGCGAGGTGGCGGGGTTGAACACCAGCCCGGCCTGGCAGCCCGAATCCCTGATCAGTCCGATGGTGCGGTCCACGTGCTCAGTGGCCTCGGGATGGAAACTGATCAGCGTGGCGCCGGCCTTGGCGAAGTCGGGCACGATGCGGTCTACCGGCTTCACCATCAGGTGCACGTCGATCGGCGCGGAGATGCCGTATTTGCGCAGCGACTGCAGCACCATCGGACCCATGGTGAGGTTGGGCACGTAATGGTTGTCCATCACGTCGAAATGCACCCAGTCCGCGCCCGCGGCCAGTGCCGCGGCGGTGTCCTCGCCCAGCCGCGCGAAGTCGGCGGCAAGGATGGAGGGGGCGATGATGGCGGATTGCTTGCTCATGCTGGTGCTTCCCGGTTATTTGAACCCGCGTTCCGACTTGATGCGCTCGTAGGCCGCATTGATCTCGCTGGCGCGCGCCTCGGCCTGCTTGCGCATGGCCTCGGGCAGGTCCCCGAGGCGGTCGGGATGGTGTTCGGAAATCAGCTTGCGATAGGCGCGCTTTACCGCACGATCATCGGCACTGCGATCGATGCCGAGCACGGCATAGGCATCGGGCCCCTGGGTATTGCGTTGCGGCGGTACATAGCCGCCACCGCCGTAGCCCTGGCTTCCGCGGCCGTACGCGCCGCCCGCGTTCCACGCATAGCCCTTCATCGCCATCAGCGCCATCAGCTCCATGTCGCTGACGCGCAGGGCGAAGGCGAGCTGGCGCAGGATCGCCATCTTCTCAGGCGCGGGACTGCCTTCCGCGAGTACGGTGTCGATCACCACGTCCAGCACCGGGAAGGCATGGTCGCGGCGTAGCCCGGCCCAACGGCGCAGTCCGTCGATGGTGGGGATGACGTCGAACTCGGGCTGCTTGCCCGCATTGAAGCTGGCGATGGCCTGCTGGCGCTGCGCGGCGTCCAGCCCCATGCGCGTCATCATGCGTTCGGCGATGGCGATTTCCGCTTCGGACACGCGGCCATCGGATTTCGCCACGGCACCGAGCAAGGCGAACAATGGCCCGATGAAGCCGCCTGCTTCCGGCGTGGCCTGCTTGCGCTGGCTGTGCTGCAGGTTGTCGAACACGAAGCCGATGATGGCGCCGGTGATGGCACCGGGCAGATGGCCGATCAGCAGACCGAAGAAGCCAAACCAGAAGGTGTAGGTAAACCTCATGGCTTGGCCGCCGGCGTCGGAACCTGGGCGCTGTACCAGCGTGCCAGCGCAGCCAGCTCGGCATCACTGAGCGGGCCGATGGCGGCGCGCATCACCGGCACGTCGCGGCTGCCGTCGCGGTAATGCTGCAAGGCCGCCCGCAGGTAATCCAGCCGCTGCCCGGCGAGGTTGGGCACGCCGGGCACCACTGCCTCGCCGGTTTCACCATGGCAGGCCGCGCACAGGCCCAGCCGCGACGGCCTGGGCGGCGCCGCTTGCGCCAGCGCCGGGGAGGCTACGACAAGGCTGAGTGCCGCGGTCAGCAGGATGCGCATCGACGAACGCCGGGTTCAAAGCCGCGAATTCTAGCAGCGCCGCCCGCGATCCACCGCGGCGACACCGGCGTCAGCCGCTACAATGAGCGTTCCCCCTTCGCCCACGGAACCGCCGTCGTGCCCACCACCCTGCCGCAATCGAACCTGCCCGGCCTGGAACTGATCCATCGCGGCAAGGTGCGCGACGTCTACGCGCTGGACGATCAGCGCCTGCTGATGGTGGCCACCGACCGGCTTTCCGCGTTCGACGTCGTGCTGCCCAACCCGATCCCGGGCAAGGGCGAGATGCTCACCCAGATCTCCAACTTCTGGTTCGGCAAGACCGCGCACCTGGTGCCCAACCACCTGCTCGACGTGCCGCTGGCCGACGTGCTGCCGCGCGGCACCGACCTGAAGCTCTACGAAAAGCGCGCCGTGGTCACCCGCCGGCTGAAGCCGGTGCCGGTGGAAGCCATCGCCCGCGGCTACATCATCGGCTCGGGCTGGAAGGACTACCAGAAGACCGGCGCGATCTGCGGCATCGCATTGCCCGCCGGCCTCAAGCAGGCCCAGCAGTTGCCCGCGCCGATCTTCACCCCGTCGACCAAGGCTGCCGTAGGCGACCACGACGAGAACGTGAGCTTCGATGCCGTGGTGAACGCGGTGGGCCGCGAACTGGCCGAGCAGGTGCGCGACGCGACCCTGGCCATCTACCAGTGGGCCGCCGCCTATGCCGCCGCACGCGGCATCATCATCGCCGATACCAAGTTCGAGTTCGGCACCGATGCCGACGGCAGGCTCTACGTGATGGACGAGATGCTCACGCCGGACTCCTCCCGCTTCTGGCCCGCCGACAGCTACCAGGTGGGCATCAGCCCACCCAGCTACGACAAGCAGTTCGTGCGCGACTGGCTGGAAACCCAGCCGTGGAACAAGACCGCGCCCGGCCCGGTGATTCCCGACGAGGTGATCGCGCGCACCGCGGCCAAGTACGCCGAAGCACTGGAACGGCTGGCGGGCATCCGGCTGGATTGAGCGGCTTGCGGTAGGCGCCGCCGGCATGTTGCTATTGCATCCCTGAGCCTCCCGGGGAACGCACCATGACCACGCAAGCCGCCGACCGGCGCAGCATGCAGGACTGGCTGGACAGCTACAGCAACGATCACCGCAACCCGGTGAATCAGGTCTTTCACTGGTGCTGCGTGCCGCCCATCGTATGGTCGGTGATTGCCCTGCTGTGGACGATACCGGTGCCGCAGGCGTGGCTGCGTCCCGGCGCCTGGGCGGTGGTGGTGATGGTGCTGGCGTTCTACTGGTACTGGAAGCGCTCGCGTACGCTGGCGTTGGCGCTGCTGGTCGCGTTCGCGGCGCTCGGCCTGCTCACCAATTTCCTCTATGCACGGCTCGGTGCTGCCGATCTCCGCTGGCTTGCGGTCGGCGTGTTCGTGGTGGCGTGGATAGGCCAGTTCATCGGCCACAAGTTCGAAGGCCGCAAACCCAGCTTCCTTACCGACCTCGCTTATCTGCTGATCGGCCCCGCATGGCTGATGGCCAAGCTGCTGCGCCGTCTCGGCTTCAGGCACATCGCATGAACGTCCTGCTCACCGTTGTCAGCAGCCTGGTGTGGTGGGTGCTCTATGGCAGCATCGCTGCGCTGTTCTGTGCCTTGATCGCCTGGGTCGTGCTGCGCTGGACCGAACGCTGCGATGTGGTGTTCAACCGCATCTATCTCGCTTGCCTGCTGTGGACACTGCTCGGCATGCTGATGGTGGTCGGCGTGGCGGCGTATGAGGGACACCTGCAGCCACCGTTTCGGCCGCTGCTCACCTCCGGGCTGCTGCGATGGGCGCTGGTGGCGGACATGCTGGTCGGCGCGCTTCTTGTGTGGCGCTTGACGCCGCGGGCGGATGCGCACCGTGTCCGGCCAGGGAGTGCGTGCCTGGCGGTGGCGGCGGTGATGGCAATCGGGTTTGGGGTGGCTACTACGCTGGTATGAAGGAAACTGGCTTTTGGGTCGGCGACGGGTATAAGAACAAGTCCCTAGAGGAGAGTTCGATTCCCTAAGCGAGCGAAGAATCACGTTAGCAAGGGCAAGCTCGTACCTAGACGATTTGAAGATCTCGGACCTTCATCGGCTTGAGCGTCTTTATGCTCGTTCTTGATGTTTCTTCAATCATCTACGGGACCTTGCGACTTTGCGGCTAGGATTGTTCGCCCCATCCATGGGGCTCACCCCTCCGCGCTGCGCGCTACGGGGCCAGCGCTAACGCGCTGTCCAATTTTGTTCCAAACAAAATTGTCGAACGGGGTCCGACTCCCCTACCTCCCAGCTAAAAAAATGGGCCCCGCCAATGGCGGGGCCCATTTTTTTGGCTGGGAGACTAGGATTCGAACCTAGATAGGCAGAGTCAGAGTCTGCAGTCCTACCATTAGACGATCTCCCAAAACCTTGGCGTGTCGGCGCGCTCTGACCTGGAGCGCCGCACGTCGAAGCGCGGTTAGCGCTTCGAGAACTGCGTGGCGCGGCGGGCCTTGTGGAGGCCGACCTTCTTGCGCTCGACCTCGCGGGCGTCGCGGGTCACGAAGCCGGCCTTGCGCAGCGGCGACTTCAGGCTTTCGTCGTACTCGATCAGCGCGCGGGCAATGCCGAGGCGGATCGCGCCAGCCTGGCCGGTGATGCCGCCGCCTTCAACGGTGACCTTGATGTCGAACTTGTCGGTGTTCTGGGTCAGTTCGAGCGGCTGGCGCACGATCATGCGCGAGGTCTCGCGACCGAAGAACTGGTCGAGGGTCTTGCCGTTGACTTCGATCGCGCCGGTGCCCTTGCGCAGGAACACGCGGGCGGCGGAGGTCTTGCGGCGGCCGGTGCCGTAATTCTGCTGAATCGCCATGATGGTTCCTTAGACTTCCAACGCCTGCGGCTGCTGCGCGGCATGCGGGTGCTCGGCGCCGCCGTACACCTTGAGCTTGCGGTACATCTCGCGGCCCAGCGCGTTCTTCGGCAGCATGCCCTTGACGGCGATCTCGATCACGCGCTCCGGGTGGGTCGCCAGCATGTCCTTCAGACTGGTGGTCTTGAGGTTGCCGACGTAGCCGGTGAAGCGGTGATACATCTTGTCGTCCAGCTTGGCGCCGGTGACCGCCACCTTCTGCGCGTTGACCACGACGATGTAGTCGCCGGTGTCCACGTGCGGGGTGAACTCAGGCTTGTGCTTGCCGCGCAGGCGACGCGCGATTTCGGTCGACAGGCGACCGAGCGTCTTGTTCGTGGCGTCCACCACGAACCAGTCGCGCTTGACGCTTTCTGCCTTGGCGCTGAAAGTTTTCATTTCGAGATACCCGTATGCCGCCGGCGAGGGCGGTTGCACAATAATCGGTGAAGCAAAGGCGCGAGATGATAGCGGAGCCGTCATCGCTTGCGCAAGTCCACCGATCCGGTGGGCTGTGAGCTGGCAATGATAGCATGCCCCGCATGGCACTTGAACAGCCCCCCACACGCATCGCGGACCTGGCCGACCAGTGCGTGCAGTGCGGCCTGTGCCTGCCGGCCTGTCCCACCTATGCGCTGGACCGCAGCGAGGCGGAGTCGCCGCGCGGGCGCATCGCCATCGCCGCCGCACTGGCCCGCGGCGCGACTGATCCGACGGCCGATCTGCGCGCCCACCTGGATCACTGCCTGGGCTGCCTGAGCTGCCAACGGGCCTGCCCCGCCGAGGTGCGTTACGACGAACTGCTGATCGGGACGCGCGCCCTGCTCGGCCCGGCACCACGGCGACCGCGTCGCCTGCTTGGCTTGCTGCAGCGCCCTCGAATATTGCGGACGCTGCGCTGGATCGGCGCGAGGCTCGGTGCGGCGCAGTGGAGCCGGCTGTTGGCTCGCCGCCTGCCAGCCTACTCACCCTGGCGCGCCGCGCTGCGATTGGTGCCGGACACTCCGCCCATGCCCCTGCCGCAAGGCGATGCGGCGAGGGCCGAACTCGCCCTGTTCCCTGGCTGCGTGGCGAGCGTGGAAGATGCCGAGGCGCAGCAGGCAGCGCTGGCCCTGTTGCGCGCCGCCGGCTACCGCGTCCACGTGCTGCCCGCCTTCTGCTGTGGCGCCATGGACCTGCATGGCGGCGAAGCCGCGACGGCGGGAAAAGCCGCCCGGCGCGTGCGGCAGGCATGGCAGGCCAGCGGCGCCACGCGCCTGCTGAGCGTGACGCCGGGTTGCCTCGGCACGCTGCGCCACGCGCTGCCCGACGTGACCGTGCTCGATCCATGGAGCCTGTTGGCCGAACGCGCCGAGCGCCTGCACTTCCGCCCACTGCCCCTGTGCGTGGCGTTGCACCTGCCCTGCACCCAGGCCAACGTGGCGCGCAGCGAAACCGCGATGCTGCAGGTGCTGCGCCGCGTACCGCAGCTCGAGATCGCTCCGCTGCCGCGGTCGCCAAGCTGCTGCGGCGCAGCTGGCAGCCACCTTCTCGAATTCCCGGAACGCGCGTCGCAGTTGCGCGAAGCCGTGCTGCGACCGCTTGCCGCGCTGGCGCCCGCGCGACTGCTGTCGTCCAATATCGGTTGCCGCCTGCATCTCGCCGCGGGTGACGATGCTGTGTCCTGGACCACGCAACACCCGCTGAGCCTGCTGGCGCAGCAACTGGAGAAGACCGCATGAACGCACGCACGCTAAGCCCGCTGGATCGCCTGCTCGCCGGTATCGAACGCGCGCTGGAAACCGTGGCCGGCGCGCCGGAGGCCAATCGCAGCTCGCCCGCGCACGGCATCGCCCCGGCGGAACTGGACGACGCCGAGCGTCGCCATGCCGCCGGCCTGATGCGCATTAACCACACCGGCGAGGTCTGCGCACAGGCGCTTTACGACGGGCAGGCCGCACTGGCCCGCAACGAGGCGAACCGCGAACACCTGCTGCGCGCCGCCGCCGAGGAGACCGACCATCTCGCCTGGTGCGGCGAGCGGCTGAGGGAACTGGACAGCCGCCCCAGCCTGCTCAACCCGCTGTGGTACGCCGGCAGCTACGCCATCGGCGCGCTGGCCGCGCTGGCCGGCGACGCGGTGAGCCTGGGCTTCGTGGTGGAAACCGAGCGCCAGGTGGAAGCGCACCTGGCCGAACACCTGGAACGCCTACCGGCGCAGGACGAGCGCTCGCGCGCGGTGCTGGCACAGATGCAGGCCGACGAGGTGCGCCACGCGCAGAACGCCCAGGCACGCGGCGGCATCGACCTGCCATTCCCGGTCCCGCAACTGATGCAGGCCAGCTCGATGGTGATGAAGACGGTGGCATACCGGCTTTGAATCCGTCGATTCAGCTCTGCAGCAACGGGCCGATCTTCCGCTGCGGCAGCGCCACCAGCTCGGGCTGCGTGCAGTCGTAGCGATCCGGGATATCCGCGCATACCACGCGCCCGTCCTTGAGCCGGGCGCCAGCAGGCGACCGAAGCCGCTTTGTCCCTTGCGGCAATCACCCAAAACCACCTTGCCCCTAGCAAAAGCCTAAGAAACAGGCCCCATGCAAGCAGCAAAGCCAGACAAACTCAGCGCCACTCCACCCGCCCGACCACCCGCCCCAGCGCAGCGTCCATCCGCTTGCACAGCTTGGGCGTGCCGTTGACCAGCACCGGCTCGGCGGCGGGCTTGAGCATGGGCACGTCCGCCAGCGAGTCGGTGTAGGCTACGTTCCATGCGCCCACCCCGTGCGCAGCCAGCGCCTTGAGCTTGTTCGCACCGACGTTGTGGAACCCGGTGCGCATGCCCAGCCCGGTGGCGCGCAGCCGTGAGGCCAGCAGCTCCACATCGCCCAATCCGAGCTGTTCGAGGATGCCGCCCACCAGCGCGTGCTCGCAGCCGGTCACCACGATCACGCGGTCGCCCGCCTGCTGGTGGCGGCGCAGCTGGCGCAGCGCATCGCGGTTGAAGCGACGCGAGTGCTGCACCAGCTCGGTGGCGAAGGCCTGCGCCTGCGCCCGATAGCGCGCCTCGCCCGTGCCGAACAACGCGACGTGCACCAGGGTGCGCGACACCAGGCGGCGCGAGAACGGCAGCATCAGCAGCAGCCACGGCAGGCAGGGAACCACCAGCAGCTTGCGCAGCCAGGCGCGCCGGTAGCGGCTGCGGATGAACAACCCGAACGCGTCGCCGTGCAGCAGCACGCCGTCGAAGTCGAACAGCGCCACGCGCGGCAGGGCCGCGTCGTCGCCCGCTGCCGCGGGCGATTCGATACCTTCGAGCTGCATGGGGTTCACTTCGTGCCGAACAGGCGCTTCAGTTCCGCGCCCGGGTCCGCGGCGCGCATGAACGCCTCGCCGACCAGGAACGCGTTGATGCCGCCCTCGCGCAGCTGCGCCACGTCCTCGGGCGTGCGGATGCCGGATTCGGCGACCAGGATGCGGTCGTACTCCATCAGCTCCTGCAGCCGCAGCGAGGTCTCCAGCGAGGTTTCGAAGCTGCGCAGATTTCGGTTGTTGACGCCGATCAGCGGTACCGGCAACGCCAGCGCGCGCTCCAGCTCCTCCTCGTCGTGCACCTCGCACAGCACGTCGAGGTCGAGCTCGGCGGCCTGCAGCGAGAGCTGCAGCAGCACGTCGTCGTCCAGCGCCGAGACGATCAGCAGCACGCAGTCCGCGCCGATCGCGCGCGCCTCGTGCACCTGGTACGGGTCGATGATGAAGTCCTTGCGCAGCACCGGCAGCGAGCACGCCGCGCGCGCCTGCTGCAGGAAGGCTTCGCTGCCCTGGAAGAAATCGCTGTCGGTGAGCACCGAGAGGCAGGCCGCGCCGCCCTTCTCGTAGCTCCTGGCGATGGCCGCCGGGTCGAAGTCAGGCCGGATGACGCCCTTGCTGGGGCTGGCCTTCTTAACCTCGGCGATCACCGCGGGCTCGCCCGCGGCGATCTTCGCCTCCATCGCCGCGGCGAAACCGCGCGTGTCGGGCAGGTCGTGGATGCGTGCGACGAGTTCGGCGAGCGGCAGGCGGGCCTGGCGTTCGGCCACTTCTTCCGCCTTGCGGGCGAGGATGCGATTGAGGATGTCGGTCATGGGCTTGGGGGAGTCGGGGCCGGAGCATCGTGGCGGGGCGAGCGTCATCGCACCCCCGGGCCAATCATGCCATCCCGGCCAGCCGCTGTGTCGCCGCCACGAAGGCACGCATTTTCGCATGCGCTGCGCCGCTGGCAATCGTGGCGCGCGCCAGCGCGATGCCCTCGGCGATCGTTCCGGCCATGTTCGCCGCGTACAGCGCCGCGCCCGCGTTGAGACAGACGATGTCGTGCGGTACGCCGCGTTCGCCGGCCAGCGCCTGCTCCAGCATCGCCTTGGACTCGGCCACGTCGGCCACGCGCAGGTTGCGACTGGAGGCCATCGCCAGGCCGAAGTCCTCCGGCTCCACTTCGTATTCGCGCACCACGCCGTCGCGCAGCTCGCCGACCAGGGTGGCCGCGCCCAGCGAGATTTCGTCCATGCCGTCGCGGCCCCATACCACCAGCGCGCGGCGCGCACCGAGCTGCTGCAGCACGCGCACCTGGATGCCCACCAGGTCGGGATGGAACACGCCCATCAGGATGTTCGGCGCGCCAGCCGGGTTGGTCAACGGACCGAGGATGTTGAACAGCGTGCGCACGCCCATCTCCTTGCGCACCGGCGCCACCACCTTCATCGCCGGATGATGGTTGGGCGCGAACATGAAGCCGATGCCGGTCTCGTCCAGGCACGCCGCCACCTGCGCGGGCGCGAGGTCGATGCGCGCCCCCAGCGCCTCCAGCACGTCGGCACTGCCGGACTTCGATGACACGCTGCGCCCGCCGTGCTTGGCGATCCGTGCACCGGCCGCCGCCGCCACGAACATCGAGGCGGTGGAGATGTTGAAACTGGACGCACCGTCGCCGCCGGTGCCGACGATGTCGAGCAGGTGGCTGGTGTCACCCTGCGCCTTCACCTTGTGTGCGAGTTCGCGCATCACGCGCGCCGCGCCGGTGATCTCGCCGATGGTTTCCTTCTTCACGCGCAGACCGGTAACGATGGCCGCGGTCATCAGCGGACTCACTTCGCCCGCCATGATCTGGCGCATCAGCGCGATCATCTCGTCGTGGAAGATTTCGCGGTGCTCGATCGTGCGCTGCAGGGCCTCCTGCGGCGTGATGGTGATCTCGCGCGCGCTCATGCCGCCAGCTTCCGCCGCGGCAGGCCGAGGAAATTCGCCAGCATGTCGTGGCCATGCTGGGTGAGGATGGACTCGGGGTGGAACTGCACGCCCTCGACTGGCAGGGTCTTGTGGCGCAGTCCCATGATCTCATCGACGCTGCCGTCCGCGTTCTCGGTCCACGCGGTCACTTCCAGGCAGTCCGGCAGCGAGCCCTGCTCCACCACCAGCGAGTGGTAGCGGGTCGCCTCGAACGGGTCGGGCAACCCGGCGAACACGCCCTGGCCGCGATGGCGCACCGGCGAGGTCTTGCCGTGCATGATCCGCTTAGCGCGGATCACCTTGCCGCCAAAGGCCTGGCCAATCGCCTGGTGGCCCAGGCACACGCCAAACACCGGTATCTCGCCCGACAGCTCGCGTAGCACGTCCAGCGACACGCCCGCGTCGTCCGGCGTGCCCGGCCCCGGCGAGATCATGATGTGCGCGGGCTTCAGTGCACGGATGCCGGCCACGTCCAGCGCGTCGTTGCGTACCACCTTCACCTCCTGCCCCAGCTCGCCCAGGTACTGCACGAGATTGAAGGTGAAACTGTCGTAGTTGTCGATCATCAGCAGCATAAGCGGCCCAAGTGTCTGTTTTAGCGTGAACTAGCCATTGCACCCGCCAGAAATGCCCGCAGACCTACCTGCTGGTGTCGAGTCATGGCCGGCCGCAAGGCGAGCAGTGCTCGAAGATTGTAGCCCGCGCGAGCTTGGTGGTACGCCCCGGCTTTCGTAGACGTTTAGCGCTGCTTTTTGAGTTGATCTCCTCGAACATCGTGGGCGCAAGGCCGCCCAGGCGTCCGTGCCGTCCCATACATCTCCGGGTAAGACTTCGATAGTCTTGCCTGCTCAGACACGCATCAACGCAAACTTGGCGGCAAGGAACTGATAGGCAGAGCGAAGTTTTTGTGTGCGGCTAAGTCGACCGGGCGCACGAATGACCTAGTCTCAGCCGGCGCCGCACCCAGGAAGTTTCCTTCTTTCCACTCCGTTTGCGGGCGAATCGGCCGCTCACAGAAGCCACCGCCACAGTTCGGACAGACGTTGCCGAGTAGCTCAACGCATTCGCTGCAAAAAGTGCACTCGAAGGAACAGATGCGGGCATTGGTGGCGTGCGGCGGCAGTGCCGCTCCACAGTTTTCGCAAACGGGTCGTAGTTGCAACATCGACATCAACCTCAGGCTGGGAAAGAGACGCAAGGTTCCGGCTCGCCAGCATTGAATTCTCCTATCAGGCTGTTGAGAAGCAGGGTTTCGCACTGCCTTTGATAGACACGATCTATGGCATGGCGGCCACTGCGATAGCGATGGAGTGTAATTTTCCGCCCTGCGGACGCACGTCTCCTGTCGTCGCTCACG
>JAJZET010000088.1 GCA_021805685.1 Pseudomonadota bacterium | reverse complement strand
CGCATCGCGACGTCCAGCGCCAGGCCGGTGGCGTCGAGCGTGAAAGTCACGGCCAGGTCGATGGCATGCGGATAGCCCGGCTGCGGGCGAATCGCGTCGGTGGTCAGCGTGACCCGCGCCCGCTCCGCGTCGGCCGCGAGCGCGGCGAGCTCGAACGTGGCCCCGCGCACGAAGCCATGGCGGCTGGCGCGCGCGCCGCCCACCACCCCAGGTTGCAGGTCCTGCGGCTGGCCGTCGAAGCTGTAGCGCGCATCGGCGATGCGGCCGCCGAACGGCACCATGATCGCGAAGCGCGAGCCGGAACGCGCGACGATCTCCGCGTCGTCGCGGTAGCCGTCGGCATAGTCGAACCAGGCGCCGCCCTCGTCCGCCTCGAAATTCAGCAGTGCCGCGCCAAGCCGCGCGATGCGCACCCGGCGACCGCCCTCGGCATCCTCCAGCTGCACCACGGGCTGGGTGCCCAGCATGGCTTCGGCGGCAAGAAATCGCGGCATCGACGGACTCCGTTGAAGGTGAGGGGCAGGATGCCGCATGTTAGCCTGATCCATCCCCGCCCCCGATTGTCCTCGCATGAACGCTCGACCCGACGCCGCCAATCTGCCGATCCGCCTTGCCGACTACCGCGCACCCGCGTGGCGGGTGGAGCGGGTGGAGCTGGATTTCGAGCTGGGCATCGATGCCACCGAAGTCAGTGCAAAGCTGCTGTTGCGCCGCGATCCCGCGCAAAACGAGCCGCTGCGACTCGACGGCGAAAACCTCGAGCTGCTTTCCATCGCTCTGGACGGCCAGACGCTGGCGGCCGACGCCTACCGCGTCACCGCAGGCGGCATCGAAGTGGATGGCGTCCGCAACGGCAGCGTGCTGGAAACGCGCGTGCGCGTGCACCCCGCCGCGAATACCGCGCTGGAAGGCCTGTACCTTTCCGGCCCGCGCGAGACCGGCTTCCTGCTGACCCAATGCGAGGCGCAGGGTTTTCGCCACATCACGTATTTCGCGGACCGCCCCGACGTGCAGTCCATCTACACCGTGACCCTGCGCGCCGATCGCACGCGCTTCCCGGTACTGCTGGCCGGCGGCAATCCCGACGGCGCAGGCGAGCTGCCCGATGGCCGCCACTGGGCACGCTTCGTCGATCCGCATCCCAAGCCCGCCTATCTGTTCGCCCTGGTCGCTGGTCGGCTGGAAAAGATCGAGCGCGACTACCGCACCGCCGATGGCCGCGACGTGCAGCTGAAGATCTGGGCCGAGGCCGACGCCATCGCCAGCTGCCACTACGCGATGGACGCACTGGTGCGTTCGATGCGCTGGGACGAGCAAGTCTACGGCCGCAACTACGACCTTGGCGTGTTCCATGTCGTCGCCACCCACGACTTCAACATGGGCGCGATGGAGAACAAGGGCCTCAACATCTTCAACACGAAGTGCCTGCTGGCCGACGCCGACTCCAGCACCGACGACGAATACCGCCGCGTGGAAGCGGTGGTCGCGCACGAGTACTTCCACAACTGGAGCGGCAACCGTGTCACCTGCCGCGACTGGTTCCAGCTGAGCCTCAAGGAAGGCTTCACCGTCTATCGCGAACAGTGCTTCTCGGCCGACATGAACTCGGCGCCGCTGAAGCGCATCGAGGATGTGTCGCTGCTGCGCCGCGCGCAGTTTCCCGAGGACGCCGGCCCGCTGGCGCATCCGGTGCGGCCGGCGGAGTACCGCGAGATCAACAATTTCTACACCGCCACGGTCTACGAAAAGGGCGCCGAGCTGGTGCGCATGCTGGCCGGCGCGCTGGGCGCGGAGGGCTTCCGCCGCGGCAGCGAGCTCTACTTCGCCCGCAACGACGGCCGCGCCGCCACCCTCGAGGATTTCCTCGCCGCGCTGGGCGAAGCCAACGGCACGGACCTTTCACCCTACCTCGCATGGTACGGCCAGTCCGGCACGCCGCGGTTGAAGGCACATGGCGCCTACGATGCCGCGCGCCGCGAGTACACGCTCACCTTGTCGCAGCACACGCCGCCGAGCCCGCAGCAACCGCACAAGCAGCCGTTGCCGATCCCGGTGAAGCTGGCGCTGTTCGGTGCCGACGGGCGCATGCAGCCCCTGCATCTGGACGGGAGCCGCCGGGCGGGCGATACCGAGATCGTGGTGGTGCTGGCCGACGCCGAACAACGCTTCGTGTTCCGCAACGTGGAGCACCGCCCGGTACCCTCGCTGCTGCGCGGCTTCTCCGCGCCAGCGATCCTGGAGTGCGATTACGCGCCGGCCGAGCTGGCGCTGCTGCTGACCCACGACCCGGACGGCTTCAACCGGTGGGAAGCCGGCCAGCAACTCGCGCAGCGCGCCTGCGATGCCTTGCGCGATGGCGCCAACACCGATGCCGCCGATGCGTGGTGCAGTGCGTTGGCCGCCCTGTTCGACGATCCGCGGCTCGATCCTGCCCTGCTCGCCGGCCTGCTCAGCCCGCCTGGCGAAGTCGAGCTGGCGGAACGCGAGTCGGTGGTCGATCCGGTGCGCATCCACGCCTTGCGCCAGCAATTGCAGCAGCGCCTCGCCGCACGCATCGGCACCGACAAGCTGGACGCACGTTATCGCGTGCTCGCGGCCCAGGCCACGGCGGCCATCGACGCCGCCAGCCAGGCCAATCGCAGCCTCAAGCAACGCGTACTGCAACTGCTGGCCCTACTGGCCCCCGCCGCCGCCTGCGATCACGCCGCCGCGCAGTATCGTGGCGCACCCAGCATGACCGACCGGCTTGCCGCGCTCGCCCTGCTGGCGCGCCACGACGCGGCCCGCAGCGCCGAACCGCTGGCGCACTATCGCGAACGCTACGCAAACGATCCGCTGGCGCTGGACAAGTGGTTCGCGCTGCAGGCGCAGTTGCCGGGCGACGGTGCGCTCGCCCGCGTGCAGTCGCTGGAAGCCGATCCCGCCTTCACCCTGAAGAACCCGAATCGCGCCCGCGCCTTGCTGGGTACCTGGGCCAATGGCAATCCCACCGGCTTCCACCGGGCGGACGGTGCCGGTTACCGGCTGTACGCGCAGCGCCTGCTCGCGCTGGACACGCTCAACCCGCAGATCGCCGCCCGCCTCGCCACCGCATTCAACGGCTGGCAGCGACTGGAGCCACGGCGTCGCGAAGCGGCCTATGCCACGCTGGCATCGTTGGCGGCCCACGACAGGCTCTCGCGCAACCTCGCCGAAATCGTGGGCAACATGCTGAAGGGCTGAAACGCGAAGCGGCAACCAGGGGCTGCCGCTTCGTCGTGCTATGGCGCGCCTTGTGCGCGATGGCTCTGGCGTCTCGACCAGGTCAAAGCCATCGCGCCCAGGGTGCGCCTCAGATATCGCCGCTCATACCGGCAGGCTCTTCAGCGCGGTACGCAGGCGCACCATGCGCGATTCCAGGCGCGGCTGCAGCATGGCTCGCTCGTTCTCGGCGCGCTCCTGCAGGGTTTCCATCGCCATCTCGATGCGGCCAATCTCGATCAGCAGATCGTGATGCGGAAAGAACTTCTCGAAATCGATGTTCATGCCCATGACGGCTCTCCGGTAGTTGGTTGCCGGAGACAATGCATCGGCCATGCCAAAGTGTGATGCTGATCACACAGTGCATTTGGGCGTCCATTTGAAACTGACGCGGTACGTCAACACCTGCCATGCCTCGGCAGAAATTTGCATTCCAGTCACCGCGGGTTCACTTGCTCGCGGCCAAGATCGAACCACGTCCTGGCGGGGAAAAGCGGCCAGGCAACATTGAAGTTTCAAGGTTTCTGGCGCCCGGCAACACGGTCATCCTGGATTCCCCCTGTTCCTGAGACCACCGGGCGCCAGATCTCTACGACGAAACCCCGCAACCCTGCGGGGTTTCGTTTTTTCAACACCATGGGGATGCTCGGGCCACCGCCGATGCGATGGCCAGGGTTCTCCGTCACACAAAAAACGACGGCGCCCCGAGGGGCGCCGTCCCGCTTCCTTCCGTGACGCGCGATCAGGCCCCTGTCCGCCCGATCCCGGCGCGCGTGCTCGCGCAGCCGGTGCCCATGAAAGTGCGAGCCACTTCAAGCAGCTTGCGTGCCAAACCTCATGAAGGTTCGCGCGGTACCATACCCATCCCGATTCGGCACCATGGCAACAATGCTTCATCCCTCCCGCTACGACGTCATCGTGATCGGTGGCGGCCATGCCGGCACCGAGGCCGCGCTGGCGTCCGCGCGCACCGGCGCGCGCACCCTGCTGCTCACCCACAGCATCGAAACCGTGGGTGCGATGAGCTGCAACCCGGCCATCGGCGGCATCGGCAAGGGCCACCTGGTGAAGGAAATCGACGCACTGGGTGGCGCCATGGCCCACGCGGCGGACCTCGCCGGCATCCAGTGGCGCACGCTCAACGGCTCCAAGGGGCCGGCGGTGCGGGCCACGCGCTGCCAGGCCGACCGCGCGCTCTATCGTGCCGCGATACGTCACATTGTGGAAAACCAGGTCAATCTCGACCTGTTCCAGCAGGCGGTGGACGACCTGATCGTGGAAGGCGGTCGCGCCGTGGGCGTGGTGACGCAAATGGGCGTTTCCTTCCGCGCCAGGTCGATTGTGCTCACGGCGGGCACTTTCCTCGCCGGCAAGATCCATGTCGGACCCGCCCAGTACGCCGGCGGCCGCGCCGGCGACCCGCCAGCCAGCGCGCTGGCGGCGCGGCTGCGCGAGCTGCCGCTGGCGGCGGACCGGCTCAAGACCGGCACCCCGCCACGCATCGACCGGCGCAGCATCGACTTCACCGGGCTGGAAGAACAGCGCGGCGACGACCCGGCGCCGGTGTTCTCCTACCTTGGCGCGCGCGACGAGCACCCGCGCCAGGTCAGTTGCTGGATCACCCACACCACCGAACGCACGCACGAGCTGATCCGTGGCGCGCTCGACCGCTCGCCGCTCTACACCGGCCAGATCGAGGGGGTGGGCCCGCGCTACTGCCCGTCCATCGAGGACAAGGTGGTGCGCTTCGCGGAGAAGACCTCGCACCAGATCTTCATCGAGCCCGAAGGGCTGGACACCGTCGAGATCTACCCGAACGGCATCTCCACCTCGCTGCCGTTCGACGTGCAGCTGGCGCTGGTGCATTCGATCAGGGGTTTCGAGCGGGCGCACATCACCCGGCCCGGCTACGCCATCGAATACGACTACTTCGACCCGCGCGGGCTCAACCCGTGGCTGGAGACCAGGGCAATCGGCGGCCTGTACTTCGCCGGCCAGATCAACGGCACCACCGGCTACGAAGAGGCCGGCGCGCAGGGCCTGGTGGCCGGCCTCAACGCGGCGCTGTCCGCACAGGGCGAGGCGCCGTGGTACCCGCGCCGCGACGAGGCCTACATCGGCGTGCTGATCGACGACCTCACCAGCAACGGCACCATCGAGCCGTACCGCATGTTCACCTCGCGCGCCGAATACCGACTGCACCTGCGCGAGGACAATGCCGACCTGCGCCTCACCGAACAGGGCCACGGACTGGGCGTGGTGCCGCAGGCGCGCTTCGATGCGCTGCGCGAAAAGCGTGACGCGGTCGAGCGCGAGACGCAGCGCCTCGGCGCGCTGTGGGCCGCGCCGACCAATGCGTTGGGCGCGGCGATCGAGCGCCAGCTCGGTATCGCGGTGAGCCGCGAAACCAACGCGCTGGACCTGCTGCGCCGTCCGGAACTGGATTACGCGATGCTTGCCAGCGTCGCCGAACTCGGCCCCGCGGTGGATCGCGCGGACGTGGCCGCCCAGGTCGAGGTGCAAACCAAGTATGCCGGCTACCTGGAGCGCCAGCGCGAGGAGATCGAACGCCAGCGGCGTCACGAACAGACCGCGATCCCGTCCAGCTTCGACTACGACAAGGTGCGCGGCCTCTCCGCCGAGGTGCTGCTCAAGCTCAAGCGCTCGCAGCCAGCCACCATCGGCCAGGCCGCGCGCATCAGCGGCGTCACCCCGGCGGCGATCTCGCTGCTGCTGGTGCACCTCCGGCGCCACGCCGCCTGAGGTTCCTCCTTCCCCGTTTCCGGGCCGCCCCCGGCGGCCCCGTGCCATGGCATCATCGCCGCATTCACCACACGGGGAGTGCATGCAATGGAAATCTGGATCGGCCGCAACGGCGAACGCCATGGCCCATACAAGGAAGAGGACGTGCGGGCATGGCTGCGCAGCGGCCAGGTCAGCGGCAGCGACCTCGCGTGGCGCGAAGGCCTCGCCGACTGGCAACCGCTGTCGGTGCTGTTCCCCGACGTGACGCGTGATGCCCCGCCCGCCGCGGACAACTCCTACTCGGCACCCTCCACGCCCATGCAGCACCTGCCGCAGACCACCACCGCCGCACTGGAGGACTACGCGGGCTTCTGGAAGCGCGTGGCGGCTTACATCATCGATACCATTCTGTTGGTCATTGTCGTCAAATTGATTGGCGCACCATTTGGAATGTCGGCTGCGGATGCCGCCGCCCAAGCCACGATGAAGCAAGAGATGCTCGGTGGCATGGGTTTCATGCAGGCATACGGGCACTACTACTCGTCAATGGCGCACTACAACCTTGCCTCCACCGTAATTACTTGGCTCTACTTCGCCATTTGCGAAAGCTCGGCCTGGCAAGCCACCGTCGGCAAACTGGCACTAGGCATTCGCGTAACCGACCTGCAAGGCAAGCGCATCAGTTTCCTTCGCGCACTGGGTCGGTGGGGCGCCAAGATCATCAGCGCGATCATCTTGCTCATCGGATTCTTGATGGTGGCTTTCACTAGTCGCAAGCAGGGGCTGCATGACCTGATCGCCGGCACCCTGGTGCTGAATGGCCGCGCCAGCGAGTTCAAGGACACGCCTGCGAAGTCCGCCGGCGGCAGCGATTCGTTCAACGCCTGATTCGCCTCTTCGCAGGCACGGCGCCGGGGTTCGCCCCGGCGCCGTTTTCTTTGGCACCCGCCAGTGCAGTCGCGGAGCGACTCCGGACGATTGGCCGAGGCAAGCTGGCGGGGCCTGCTTGCTATCATCACCTGCTCGCTCCACACGAAGGATCTGCTTCATCCCATGCAGAGCATCGAACAACGCATTGCCCAGGACATCGCCGCCAAGCCCGACCAGGTGCGCGCGGCCGTGGATCTGCTCGACGGCGGCGCCACCGTGCCGTTCATCGCGCGCTACCGCAAGGAAGCCACCGGCGGCCTCGACGACACCCAGCTGCGCCTGCTCGAGGAGCGCCTGCGCTACCTGCGCGAACTGGAAGATCGCCGCGCGGCGGTGCTGGCCAGCATCGAGGAACAAGGCAAGCTCACCGACGCGCTGAAGGGCGATATCCTCGCCGCCGACACCAAGGCGCGGCTGGAAGACCTCTACCTGCCTTACAAGCCGAAGCGCCGCACCAAGGCGCAGATCGCCCGCGAAGCGGGCCTGGAGCCGCTGGCGCTGGGCCTGCGCGAGGATCCCACCCGCGACCCGGAAACCTTCGCCGCCGACTTCGTCGACGCGGAAAAGGGCGTGGCCGACGTGCGCGCCGCGCTGGACGGCGCGCGCGCGATCCTGATGGAGGCCATCGCCGAGGACGCCGCGCTGGTCGGCGAGCTGCGCGACTGGCTGTGGGACAAGGGCCAGATCCGCGCCAGGGTGGTCGAAGGCAAGGAGCACGAAGGGGCCAAGTTCCGCGACTACTTCGACCACGTCGAACCGATCGGCAAGATCCCCTCGCACCGCCTGCTGGCGCTGATGCGCGCGCGCAACGAGGGCGTGATCGAGCTGGAGCTGTCGCCCGCCCTGGATCCCGAGCAGGGCCACGCCGAGGGCGAAGGTCGTGTGGCCGCGCATGCCGGCATCGTCGACCGCGGCCGTGCCGCCGACGCCTGGCTGCGCGAGACGGTGCGCCTGACCTGGCGCGTGAAGCTGCACCTGCACCTCACGCTGGACCTGTTCGGTCGCGTGCGCGAAGGCGCCGAGGACGAAGCGATCCGCGTGTTCGGCGACAACCTCAAGGACCTGATGCTGGCCGCCCCGGCCGGCGCCAAGACGGTGATGGGCCTGGACCCGGGCATCCGCACCGGCGTGAAGGTCGCCGTGGTCGACCCCACCGGCAAGCTGCTGGCCACCGACACCATCTATCCGCACGAGCCGCGGCGGCAGTGGAACGAGTCGCTGGCCGCCTTGGCCCGCCTGTGCCAGAAGCACGGCGTCGACCTGATCGCGATCGGCAACGGCACCGCCTCGCGCGAGACCGACAAGCTGGCCGGTGAGCTGATCAAGGGGCTGGCCAAGAGCCACCCCGAGCACAAGCTGTCGAAGGTGGTGGTGAGCGAGGCGGGTGCCTCGGTGTACTCGGCGTCCGAGACCGCCGCACGCGAGTTCCCCGACCTCGACGTGAGCCTGCGCGGCGCCGTCTCCATCGCGCGCCGCCTGCAGGATCCGCTGGCCGAGCTGGTGAAGATCGAGCCCAAGGCGATCGGCGTCGGCCAGTACCAGCACGACGTGAACCAGGTGAAGCTGGCACGTGCGCTGGACGCCCGCGTCGAGGACTGTGTGAACGCGGTCGGCGTCGACGTGAACACCGCTTCGGCCGCCCTGCTCTCGCGTGTGGCCGGCCTCAGCGCGTCGGTGGCCGAGAACGTGGTGAAGCATCGCGACGCCAACGGCCCGTTCGCCAACCGCAAGGCACTCTTGAAGGTGCCGCGACTGGGCGACAAGGCGTTCGAGCAGTGCGCCGGCTTCCTGCGCGTGCCCAACGGCGACAACCCGCTGGACGCCAGCGCGGTGCATCCGGAAGCCTATCCGGTGGTCGAGCGGATCATCGCCCAGTGCGGCCGCGAGGTACGCAACATCATCGGCGACAGCGGCTTCCTGCGCGGCCTCAAGGCCGAACAGTTCACCGACGAGCAGTTCGGCGTGCCGACCGTGCGCGACATCCTCAAGGAACTGGAGAAGCCCGGCCGCGATCCGCGTCCCGAGTTCGTGGCGCCCAGCTTCGCCGAGGGCGTGGAGGACGTGAAGGACCTGCGCCCCGGCATGATCCTCGAGGGTCGCGTCACCAACGTCGCCGCGTTCGGTGCGTTCGTCGACATCGGGGTGCACCAGGACGGCCTGGTCCACGTCTCGGCGCTGTCGCACACCTTCGTCAAGGACCCGCGCGACGCGGTGAAGGCCGGCGACATCGTCAAGGTCAAGGTGATGGAGGTGGACCTGCCGCGCCAGC
>JAJZET010000044.1 GCA_021805685.1 Pseudomonadota bacterium | reverse complement strand
AGCACGTCGGTGGAGTCGAAGGTGCTGCACGGCCAGCAGGATTCCGGTTCCAGTTCCGCTGCTGCGGACGAAAGCTCGGATCGCCGCGGGCCGAAGTACGGCGGCGGCCGGTCGAGCACCGGCAAGCCCACCGGCGCCGGCACCAAGAAGGGCGACCTGCTCGGCGACCTGAACGTCATCCTGCGCGACGCCAACGGCGTGCCGATCCTCGACCAGTACGGCCACGTGCAGCCGCTGGACGCGGACGGCAACCCGATTCCGCTGACGCCGGAAGGCGACATCGTCGCGGGCTACGAGGACCTGGTCGTGCCGGTGGAGTTCAGCCGCCTCAGCGTTTCCCGTTCGCCGGACAAGGTGCTGGACAAGTCCTACAACGAGGCGATCACGGCGCTGAACAGCGCCACCGCGATCACCACGGACGCATCCGGCCGGCTGGTGCTGACCGTCGACGGCACGACCTCGACCATCGACTCGCCGCTGGAAAACCTCGCGCTGTACCAGGCGTTGTTGAACAACGGCTACCTGCCGGGTTTCGTGCCCAAGGACGGCGTCTCGCTGGGCAACCTGTCCGCCCTGGTCGACAAGTCGACCACCCAGGGCGACCTGCTGCAGGCGGCCTCGTTCCTGGCCGCGGCGTCGGACAAGGCCGGTTCGATCAGCGACGATACCGTCGTCTATACCGACGCCATCCTCGGCATCACCGGCGCCAAGCCCATCGTCGGCACCGACGGCAAGAGCTACTACGACTTCAGCAGCACCACCTATGACCGCAGCGCGACCTACAGCGGCTCGGTGACGTACCTGAAGAGCAACGGCGACGGCACCTACAGCACCGTCACCGCGCCGATCCTCGACGCCGTCTTCGGCGGCACCAACTACACCGGCACCCAGCTCGACGCGTTCACCCAGGCGGCCGATGACGCTCGCGCGGTGATCGAGTTCGTGCACGACAACCCGGTGCCGAGCCCGTGAAGGAAGGCGAGCCTCGGTACCACGCCACACGTCCCCGGCCGGCATCGCCGCGGCATGCCCGTCGTTCCGCGCGCAGGCGGGCCGATCCCATGCCGCGGCGCCGGCATCGGTTGATCCTGATCAATACCGCCGGCCGGCGGACGGCGTCGAATCGGATGCCGGGACAAGGCTAACGACTGGTTTTCCCGCTCGCACGCGAGCGACGTGAAGGAGAAGCACACCATGAACAACAAGCGTCTTTTGGCCCTGGCCGGCTCGCTGGCGTTGGGACTCGCCACCGCCCATGCGGCCACTCCGGAGCATGGCCCGTGGAACCTGTCGGCCGGCTTCGACTACAGCAGCGGCAAATACGGCCTGGACACCACCACCGACATCTGGTCGGTACCGCTGACGCTGGGCTACACCGGCGACCGCTGGGCGTTCCGGCTGAGCGTGCCGTACATCGACGTCAGCGGTTCCAGCGACGTGATCCCCGGCATCGGCCGGGTCGACAACCGCAACCCGGTCAGCCGCGGGCGCTCGGCCGGGCGCGGCAACCCCGGCGCCACGATCGTCAACGGCACGGTGGTGACCACCGGATCGGCTTCCGGTCTCGGCGACGTCACCGCGTCGGCACGCTACGAATTCGTGCAGAGCGCCGATCGCTCGTTCGGCATGGGGCTGACCGGCCTGGCGAAGTTCGGCACGGCCGACGCCGACAAGGGGCTGGGCACCGGCAAGAACGACTACAGCGTCGCGCTGGACATCCGCAAGTCCTACGACAGCTGGACGACCTATGGCTCGGTCGGCTGGACGGAGTACGGCAACTCGTCGTACATCCAGCTGAAGAACGGCTTCGATGCCACGCTCGGCGTCGGCTACCACGCCAGCGCGGACGACACGGTCGGGGCGTATTACCTGTACCACGAGAAGATCGCCGTGGGCGGCGGCGCGCAAAGCGAGCTGACGGCCTACTGGAGCCGCCAGCTGACCGATGCCGCACGCCTGCAGCTGTACCTGCTCGGCGGCTTTGCCGACGGCAGCCCGGACTACGGTGCCGGCGCCAGCATCCGGTACTTCTTCTGAGCCAGGTTCGCTTCGGGTTGCTTGGCGCGCCGCCGGCCTGCCGACCGTCCGCGCGCCAGTCCTAGCCGGTGTGGTTGCCGGCCAGGACCGCGGCGGCGCCAGCCCCGCTGCCTTGCTCGAAGACGCCCGGCATCGGCACAACCGCGTGGGTGTCGCGGCAGGGACGTGCCGCCGCGGCCGCCGTCGCCGTGCCGCCACGGTGCGCCACCGCGGCCCATTCCAGCCACTCGGACAACACGATCAGGTTCCACAGTCCGCGCGCGTGGTCGCCCTGGCGCTGCTGGTGCTGCTCCATCAGTGCCAGCGCGGCGTCGGTCCGGATGCCGGCATCGCGCAGCGCTTCGCCCGCCAGCTTCTCGCTGGCCCAGTCGCGCAGGGGGCCGCGCAGCCACTGGCCCAGCGGCACCGAGAGGCCGCGCTTGCGGCGCTCGACGATTTCCGGCGGCAGGTAGCGGCGTGCATAGTCCTTCAGGAACGCCTTGGTGCGCAGCCGCTGGATCCTGGCGTCGGGCGGCAGGGTGCTGGCGTATTCGATCACCGCGCGATCGAGGAACGGCGCGCGGAGCTCCAGGCCATGGCACATCCCGCCGCGGTCGGCCTTGGCCATCAGCGCGTCCGGCAGCGAGTGGCCGAAGTCGTAGGCCTGGACCAGGTCGAGCAGGGACTGCTCGCGATGCTCGGCCTGTTCGGCCGGCCAGTCCATGCCCAGCCGCTGGATCCACTCCGGCGAGAGGTTTGCGTTCCAGAACAGGTGTCGCATCAGGCCCTGGTGCGCCTGCCCGGCGATGAATTTCTTGAGCAGGAAGGACACCGCGACCTTCGCGTCGCTCACCGGCAGCGCGTTCACAAGCCGCCGTACGCCGTTGCGGAGGGGGGCAGGCAGACGGTCGTAGCGCGGCGACCACAGCGCGCCGAGGTAGGTCGGGTAGCCGCCGAACAATTCATCCGCGCCTTCGCCGCCGAGCAGCATCTTGACGTCGAATGCGGCGCGCTCGGTGACATGGAACAGCGGCAGCCATGCCGGGTCGGCCAGCGGTTCCCCGGTGGTGTGGATGAGCTGCCGCAGCATCTGCGGCACCTGGTGCGCGCCCAGCGTGACCGTGGTGAGCGGACAGTCGTGCAGGCGGGCCACGGTCTGCGCGTTGCTTCCTTCGTCGAAAGAGCTCTCCTCGAAGCGGACGCAGTAGGCCTTGAGCTGGCGTTCCGGACGGACCTGGCGCGCCACCGCGGTGATCAGCGACGAATCCAGCCCGCCGCTGAGCAGCACGCCGTAATCCACGTCGACATCGGTCTGCCGCGCGATCGCGTTGCGGAAGATGGTGTCGAAGGCGGCAGTGCTGGGCGGCGCCACCGGCTTGCGGCCGATCGGCGGCGCCCAATAGCGCATGTAGCGGGTCTTGCTCCTCTCGCGCACGATCATCTCGCCGGGACAGACCTTGAACTGCTGGGCGAACGGCGTCCGCGGCGACGGGCAGTAGCCCGAGCGCAGGAAATAGGCCAGCGATTGCCGGTCCATCGTCGCGTCCGCCGGTGCGGCCAGCTGCAGCGCGGCGAGTTCCGAAGCGAACCAGAAGCCCTGCGCGGAGGTGGCGTAGTACAGGTGTCTTTCGCCGGTGCGGTCGCGGGCGAGGATCAGGCGCTGCTCCGCGGGATCCCACAGCGCCAGCGCGAACACGCCGTCGAGGTGTTCGAGAAAGCCGAGGCCCTTCTCGAGGTAGAGCGGGGCGATCACGGCGACGTCGCTGCTCGACGTGATCGCATGCCCCTGCTCGGCGAGTTCGGCGCGCAGGGTGCGGTGGTTGTCGATCTCGCCGTTGCATGCCACGACGACGCCGGATTCGTGCACGAACAGCGGCGGCTGCACCTGGTCGATGCCGCGTATCGCGAGCCGGTTGGCGCCCATGCCGAGGTGCCCGTCGGCGTATTCGGCCTGCCCGTCGGGTCCGCGATGGCGCATCGCGGACAGCATGGCCTGCACCTGGCGCGCGATCTCCCCCGGAGAGGATTCGCGCTGGTTCATCAAGAGGCCGCCAATGCCGCACATGTTGGTTTTTTCCTGGTCGACTGCGAGGGGGGAAGCGGATGCTTCAGGGGCGCGCAACGAACAGCTGGTCCTTGCGCCAGCTGCCGACCGGCGTGGCCGACGCGTGGCAATGGCCCAGTGCGCGTTCGAGGTCCCCGCGGGCGATCACACGGTCGACCAGCAGCAGGGACTGGCCCTGCGCCTTCAGCGCCGCGCAGATCTGCGCGGCGGCGTCCGTGTCCATCCAGCGGATGCCGTAGACCGGCTTTTCGAGGTACATGCGCATGCCCCACGGCGTCTGTTCCTCGATGGCGTAGCGGTTGGTGGCGTTCTCCACGAATACCAGCGCGTGGTAGTCGGCGCCGGCCGCGGTTGCGGCCACTTCCCGGGCAGCGGCGCCCTCGTCGATCCTGGCGCGATAGCCGTAGGCAGCCCAGGCCTTGACCGCGAGCAGCGCCATCACCCATGCGGCCAGCAGCAGCGCGGTGCGGCGACGCGCGAGGTCGAATGTCGGCGCCATCCGCGATGCCACCAGCAGGGCCAGCGGCAGGAACAGCGGCAGCAGGTAGAGCGGCAGCCGGGATTTCGACAGGCAGAACACCAGCATCGGAAGGGCGAACCAGAGCAGCAGGAACAGCTGGATCGAGCGTGTCCCGCGCCATGCCCGCCACGTCGACGGGCTGGCCGCCGTCCTGGCCGCACGCCACGTGCCGGCCCACCACGGCAGCGTGCCGAACAGCAGCACGGGGGCGTACACCACCAGCCAGCCGAAGGTCCCCGCGTGGCGCACGTACATCTTGGTGAAGATCCGCCCGTAGACCTCGTCGTAGACGAAGTAGTGGAGCAGTCCCGGGTACCTGGAGATCGCCAGTGCGTACCAGGTGAAGCCGACCACCAGGAACACCAGCAGGCCCAGCGGAGCGAACAGCCGGCCCACCGCGCGCCAGCCGTCGCACAGCGCGGTGAACGCGATCATCGCCACCAGCGGCAGCAGGCCGGGCGGGCCCTTGGTGAGGAAGGCCAGGCCGAAGCCGAGCCACATCAGCAGGCGGCCGTACCGCGCCTGTGTTGCGGAACCGGGCCAGGCGAACAGAATGAAGCCGAGCACGGCGATGGCCTCGGTCAGGGTCAGCAGCACGTCGGTGCTGATGATGTTCGAGGTGAAAAAGGTGAAGACGGAGGTGGCGTACAGCAGCGGCGCCAGCCACGGCTTGTCCGGGCAGGCCTTGCGTCCCATCGCCAGCAGGATCAGCAGCGTGCCGAGGTAGGCCAGCGCGTAGGGCAGCCTGGCCGCCCAGGTGTTGCGCCCGAACAGTTGCATGGATCCGGCAATGATCCAGTACGTCAGCGGCGGCTTGGAGAAGTTCAGTTCTGCCGGGCTGTAGGCCGGGGCCATGTAGTTGCCCGAATCCATCATCTGCAGCGCGGCGTCCACGTAGCGACCTTCGTCCGGCCCCCACAGTCCGCGCGACCCCTGGAAGGCGAAGCCGAGGAGAATGCCGAGCGCCGCGATCCACAGCAGTGCGCGCGACGGCTGCCGCGAAGCGGTGCCGGGGCGGGCGGCGCGGGCGTCGAGCGTGCCGTTCATGGCGCTTCTCCATCGATGGATTGGGATTGGGTCGCGGCCGTTTTCTTGCGGCTGACCAGCTGCAGGTTCCGGCAGAAGATCGCCAGCGTGGTCGTCTCGCCGCAGATGAACACCGGGTCGCGCCGGTGGATGGCATAGCCGAGGATCAGCACGCCGGCGGCGACGCTGATCTGCCAGAACAGGCGCGGAAAGCGGCTCTTGCCGAGGATCTCGCTGTGCAGCCACTGCACCACGAAGCGTGCGCCGAACAGCGCCTGCCCCAGCAGGCCGACGGCGATCCAGACGGACTGTGCGTTTGCGTGGATCATCGCGCCGCCTCCGCCACGCCTGCGCGGGCCTCGCGCCAGCGCAACTGGATGTTGCGGCCATAGACCAGCAGGCCGGTCGCCTGCCCGACGATGAACACCGGATCGCGCCGCTCGATGGCATAGGCCAGCAGCCCGATGCTGCCGATCACGCTCGCATACCAGAACGCCATCGGGATGCTGCTCTCGCGCCGCCATTCGCTGTAGATCCACTGCATCACGAAGCGCGCCGAGAAAATCACCTGGCTGCCCATGCCGACCACCATCCACACGGAGCCTGCGTCAGTCACAGATCCTCCTGCGTCGAGGCCTTTGCCAGGGCGCGCGCCGGCCACGAGGCCGGCGCGGTGCCGTCCGGCTGCGAAGCTGTCGCTGGGCGTGTTTCGCCTGCCAGCAGCCACGGGTAGTTCTCGACCACCTGGCGGGCCGCCTGGCTGGCGGTCAGCCCGGATGTCCGCAGCGGATGATTGTCGTCGCCGTAGGGCTCGTATACCGATGCATCGGTCACGGAGAACATGCCGAGGGTCGCCGTGCGCGATGCCACGGCAAGGTGCATGACCCCGCAATCGGCGGAACATGCCGAGGGTCGCCGTGCGCGATGCCACGGCAAGGTGCATGACCCCGCAATCGGCGGTGATCACCAGGTCCAGGTTGGCCATCACCGCGCCCATGCGACGGATGTCCGACGAGTAGTACCCGGGCCACTCCGCGCCCAGCATCGAGCGGCCATGCATCGGAATCAGTTCGAGCATGCTGGCGGTCGGGCAGAGCGTCGTGAAGGTATCGATGAACTCCCGCCACCACGCGGCCGGATAGCGCTTGTTGCCGGTGGCGTTGGCGAACAGGCCGACGACGGGCGACGGGGCGGACTGGCGCGATCCGGACAGCAACTGCTCGATCGCCTGCCGGCCGTTATGCCGTTCCGGGCCGGTCAGCCGGATGTCGAGCGTGGGCACCTCGTCCTGTTGCGCGCCGTCCAGCGCCAGCGCCCAGTGCAACAGGTTCACCGGCCGCTTGGCCATGTGCGCCCCCGCGACCTCGACCGGTGCCGCGAGGGTCAGGCCGTCGCGCCCCTCGGCGTCGCTGAAGCCGAGCTTGTGCGTGCCGCGAAGCAGGCGCGTCAGCGCCCGGCTGAAGCCGGAATCGACGCAGGGGTCGACGATGAGGTCGTACTGGGTCCTGCGCACCTGGCGGATCAGCCGCAGGAAGGGGATCGGATGTTTGAAGCCGCGCTTGGGCAGGCAATACACGTTGCGCACGCTGAAGTAGCTGCCGAACACTTCCTTCGCGATGTCGCCTTCGGAGATGAGGTCGATCTCCGCTCCCTTGAAGTGCCGCTCGAGTTCGCTGATCAAAGGCGTCAGCAGGAGGGTGTTGCCGAGGCGGTGGTTGGGCCGGCAGACCAGGATGCGGAAAATGCCTTGGCGCGGGAGGGGCGTATCGCAACGCGGCGTCGAAATGGGTTTCAAGCGGCACCAGGCACGGCAGAGGAAGGGGTTAATGCGGTCGCCTCGCTTCAGCGAATTCCGTGCCATGCATTCAACTGGCTGATATGCATGGAAAAGGTGCCTTGCTGCGCAGGCGCGCCAGCACGCAACCTGCAACTTTGGTCTGCAAGGATTTGCGTGCCCGTGCCGGGTCAGGGCGCGGCGCGGCGCCCCGGGCATGCCGGCGGCTGGTCGCCGGGGCGGGTCGGCAGGGCGAGGGTCATCACCACGCGCACCGAGGCGTTCACCTGGCAGGCCGCCACGTAGCCGATCGCGCCGGGTGTCTTCGCCACGAACTGGACCACCGCATCCGGCGACGCCAGCACGTAGGGCGGGCTGACGCCCTGGAAATACTGCTTGTCCCAGTAGTCCTGGAGCTGGTTGTCGTCCATGCGCAGGATCGCGCGGGCGAATGCACCGCGCAGGGGGGTTCCGCTCGGCAGGTTGACCGGCGTGAGCCGCTGGCCGCGGTCGTCCACGAAGATCTTCTTGAGGTACACGTTGCGCAGCGTGTTGCGGTCGAGCTTGAGCCGGGGCGCGCCGGGTGCAGTGATGATGGCCAGTTGCAGCGATGCCGCCACGGAGGCGTGGGCGAACGCCAGCAGGCCCCCTGCGGCCAGCATCAGCAACCATTGCCGGGTGCGTCCGCGCATGGCTGCTCAGAACAGGATGGCGGCGGAAGCCAGCCACCCGGAGGGGGCCAGCGCAAGGTTGCCCGTTCCTTCGCGATATTCCAGCTTCAGCACGATGCCTTCGATCGGCTTGAAGTTGATCGCGGTGGTGCGGATGGTGCTGGTCTGCTGCGGCATCGAGGACCGGTAGCGCTCATAGCGCTCGATGAGGTAGAGCCGGCGCCACAGCGGGATTTCCGTCTGCACGAATCCGCCGCGTTCGTCGGGCCGGTTGTCGGAGCTCCTGCGGTAGATCGCCTCGCCGGTGAAGCCGACGTAGCGCGTGGTCCAGTTGAAATCGACGCCGCCCAGGAAGTACTTGTCGCGCGGCGATTGCAGCTGGTAGCTCAGCGCGGAGGCGCCGATGCTCAGCGCATCGCCGAGGTGGTACAGCACCCGCCCGCCCAGCGCGTGCCGGAAGCGGTTCTGCAGCGTCTGCGTGGCGCCGAGGTTGGTGTACGCATTTTCCTGGTTGTTGCCGATGTTGAGGTTCTTGGTGTCGTCGGCGAACACCCAGTAGTCGAGGTCCCTGCCGCGCACGGGGACCGTGCCGAACACCATCGCCCCCGCGGCGTGCAGCGCAAAGGCCGCCGATGTCGAGAGCGGGCGCGATATCGTCCAGGTCAGCGGATCGGCATGCACCAGGTTCCATTCGCCGATCGGGGTGAGGAACTTGCCGAAGCGGAGATTGACGTACGGATTGGCGTGGTAGTCGATGTAGAGGCGTTCGACATCCAGCTGGGTGTTGTCGACATCGGTGTGGCCCCGGCTGTTCACCGGGTTGGCGGCCTCGACCTCGCCGAACAGCTGCCAGCGCGTGCCGATGTCCTGGGTCAGGAACAGGCTGAGGTCGCGCACGTCGTAATTGGACCGGGCACCCTGGACGTCGTAGTAGTTGAAGTCGGCGTAGCCGCCGACCCGCAGCCCCACGCCGGGAAAGTACAGGCCGTGGCCCAGCGTGTACGGCGCCGGTTGCCAGGTCCCGCCTGCGTGGTCGCTGCTGCCGTCGGCGGCAGCGGCGCCCGATGCACAGGCCACCCCGAGCAGCAGGATGGCCATGCCTTGGCACAGCAGGCGACTCGGTTGCCTGTTCATGGGTGTTGTTAC
>JAJZET010000035.1 GCA_021805685.1 Pseudomonadota bacterium | reverse complement strand
CGATCATCTTGCCAAGTTCGATGCCTGGGATGCCGAAAGGGTTTGCATCGCCACGAGCGTGAAGCCCGTGGCGATGCCGTTCGGCGATGGCCAGCGCATGGCTGCCCGGCAGGGCTCAGGCCGTGGCGGCTTCGCGTTCGGGGGTTCCCAGGGCGAGCGCTACGCGTTGCTGTTCCGCGTGCAGCGCCGCTGGCATGCGCGGGGCGAAGCTGTCGAGGTATTCGCCGATGGCGGCGAGCTCGTCCTGCCATCCGGCCTGGTCCACGGCCAGCAGCTCGGCCAGCGTGAGCTGATTGAAGTGCAAGCCATCCAGCTTGAGCTCGCCCGAGGCGGGCAGGGTGCCGATGGGCGTTTCCACGCCGCGTGCCTTGCCCTCCACCCGCGCGATCATCCATTCAAGCACGCGCAGGTTCTCGCCGAAACCCGGCCAGAGGAACTTGCCGTCCTTGTTCTTGCGGAACCAGTTGACGTGGAAGATCCTGGGCAGCTTCGCGCCGGGTCGGTCGAACGACAACCAGTGCTGGAAATAGTCGCCGTAGTGATAGCCGCAGAACGGCTTCATCGCCATCGAGTCGCGGCGCAGCACGCCGACTGCGCCGGTGGCGGCGGCGGTGGTCTCCGAGCCCATCGCGGCACCCATCAGCACGCCGTGCGTCCAGTCGCTCGCTTCCATCACCAACGGCAGCAGCGAGGGGCGGCGGCCGCCGAACACGATGGCGCTGATCGGCACGCCTTGTGCGTCCTCGGCCTTGGGCGACCACGTCGGGCATTGCTTCGCGCTCACCGTGAAGCGCGAGTTCGGGTGCGCGGCAGGGCCATTGGCCGGATCGTACGGACGACCCTGCCAGTCGGTGACCGGCGTGCCCGGCAGGCCTTCCCACCACGGCTGGTTGTCGGCCGTGACGGCGACGTTGGTGAAGATGGTGTCACGCGCGATCGACTTCAGCGCGTTGGAATTGGTGGCAGTGCTGGTGCCCGGCGCCACGCCGAAGAAGCCGGCCTCGGGATTGATCGCGTATAGGCGGCCGTCGGGGCCGGGGCGCATCCAGCAGATATCGTCGCCGACCGTCCACACCTTCCAGCCTGCCTTGTGGTAAGCCTCCGGCGGAATCAGCATGGCGAGGTTGGTCTTGCCGCAGGCGGAGGGGAAGGCCGCAGCGATGTAGTGCGTGTCGCCCTGCGGATTCTCGATGCCCACGATCAGCATGTGCTCGGCCAGCCAGCCCTCGTCGCGGGCCTGATGGCTGGCGATCCGCAGCGCGTGGCATTTCTTGCCCAGCAGCGCGTTGCCGCCGTAGCCCGAGCCGTAGGACTGGATCATGCGTTCTTCCGGGAAATGCATGATGAAGCGGCGCTCGGGGTCGAGTTCGCCGGTGGAATGCAGCCCCTTCACGAACGAACCCTCGCGTTCGATGCGCGCCTGCGCCGCGGCACCCATGCGGGTCATGATGCGCATGTTGGCGACCACGTACGGGCTGTCGGTGATCTCCACGCCGCAGCGCGACAGCGGCGAGTCGATCGGGCCCATGCAGTACGGGATCACGTACAGGGTGCGGCCTTCCATGCAGCCGTTGAACAGCGCATCCATCTTCGCGTGCGCCTCGGCCGGGTCCATCCAGTGGTTGTTGGGGCCGGCGTCCTCGCGGTTTCGGTGACAGACGAAGGTGAGGTGTTCCACGCGCGCCACGTCGCCGGGGTGGGAACGGTGCAGGTAGCAGCCCGGATGGGTCTGCTGGTTCAGTTCGATCAGCGTGCCGTCGGCCAGCATTTGCTGGATCAGGGCATGGTTTTCGGCGTCCGAGCCATCGCACCAGTGGATGTTTGCGGGCCGTGTCATTGCTGCGACGTCGTCCACCCAGCGTTTGAGCGCTTCCAGAGTGCTTGCCATCGTGTCCTCACTGGTCTTCAAGAAAAAAAGTGAAAGAACCGTAGTTTGCAGGCACTGGCATTGCAAGGATGGGTGCAGCAAACCCCGGCGCCGCGACGATGAAAGTTGCGCCGTAAATATATGCGGGATATGGAAACGGCGCCGAATGGCGCCGTCAGGAGCGGATTGCGGCGGAACTCAGGCCGGGATCAGGGTGGCGATCATATGCTCCACGTAGGCGTCGAACTCCTCGTGGTTGAGGCGAGGCAGGCCCAGCGTGAAGTTGAGCTGCAGGAAGCCGACGTAGGCGGCATAGGTGAGCCTCGCGCGGTTCAGTGCCTCGCGTGGTGGCAGGCCGGCTTCGCGGTAGGCGGTATTCAGGAATTCGGTGCGCCGCTGCGAAACCCGAGCCATCACCGGCACCACCAGCGGGTGATCCAGTGCTTTCAGCAGCGCGGCATAGACCCGGTGCGGCTGCACTTCGTGCGCCGCGCGGCGGAACAGTTCGGGCAGGCGCTGGTGTGGGTCGGCGATCTGCTCGATCTGGCCGAGCACCTCGTTTTCGCCGTACTGCTCCCAGCGTTCCAGCGCGGCCTGGAGCAAGGCTTCGCGGGTGCGGAAATGCCAGTAGAAGCTGCCCTTGGTGACGTTCAGCTGGCGCGCCAGCGCCTCGACCGCCAGCGCACCCACGCCTTGGTCGGCAATCATCTGCAGGGCGGCGACTTCCCAGTCCTCCGCGGTGAGGCGGGTACGTTCGGGTTTCTGGCTTGGATCCATACGCGTATGGTAGCCGCTGCGCCGGGCTTTGTAATCTACGCAGGAGGATTGACGGCGCAGGATGGTACGATCCATACTCGACCGTATGGATATGTCGACCGCCATCCGGGCACGCGCCGCATCCGTCGCTGCCAGCGACGGCTTGCCGCTGGCCGTGGAGACGCACCATGCGGGCGGTGCGCCTACCCTGTTGTTCGCTCATGGCTTCGGCCAGACGCGTGGCGCGTGGACCGGCTCGATCGCTGCGTTGGCGGCACGGGGTTGCTGTTGCATCAGCTACGACGCGCGCGGCCACGGCGAGAGCGGGCACGTTCCCGATGGCGGCTACCACATGCAGCAGTTCGTGGACGACCTGCTGTTGCTTGCGCGCTCACAACCCGAGCCGCCGGTGCTGGTAGGTGCCTCGATGGGCGGCCTGCTGGGGCTGGTGGCGGCGGGCGAGACCCGGCCGTCGCCGTTTCGCGCGCTGGTGCTGGTGGACATCACGCCGCGTTGGGAAACCCGGGGCGTGGAACGCATCCTGGCCTTCATGCAGGCCCATCCGGAAGGTTTTGCCGATTACGCCCAGGCGACCGAACAAATCGCCGCCTACCTGCCGCACCGCTCCGGCCGCAAGAGCGAGGAGCAGCTGCGCCCGTTGATGCGCATTGGCAGCGACGGCCGCCTGCGCTGGCATTGGGATCCGGCCCTGCTGGCCGGCGACCTGATCGCCGAGAGCGAGCGCTACCAGCCACGCCTGTTCGCCGCCGCGGCGCAGGTGAGCGTGCCGGTGCTGCTGCTTTCCGGCGAGCGCAGCGATGTCGTGTCGCAGTCCACCGTCGAGGAATTCCTGCAACTGGTGCCGCATGCGCGCCATGCCGTGGTGCCGGGCGCCACGCACATGCTGGTGGGCGACGCCAACGACGCGTTCACCCACGAGATCGCACATTTCATTCAATCACTGGACGACGCGGACGCCCGCGCCGGTTAACCGCAACGAGGAAGTCGAGATGGCCGTGACACTCACCCTGCTGGCAGCGCTCATCGCTACCGGTGCCTGTGCCTACCATCGCAGCAGCCTGCGGACCTGGGCAATTGCGACGGTCGTCGCCACCGCCCTCGTCGGTCTTGCCACCGGTGCGCACTGGACGACCTTCCTGCTGCTCGTGGTCGAACTGGGCATCGCCGTGCCATTGCTGATGGACGGCTTCCGTCGCACGCAGGTCACCGCGCCGCTGCTGAAGATGTTCGCCAAGGTGACCCCGAAGCTCTCGGAGACCGAGCAGACCGCGTTGGAGGCGGGCACTGTCGGCTTCGAGGGTGAGCTGTTCTCGGGCAAGCCGGACTGGCACGAACTGCTGAAGCAGCCCAGGCCCGAACTGAGCGTGGAAGAGCAGGCCTTTCTCGACGGCCCTGTGGAGGAACTCTGCGGCATGATCGATGACTGGCAGATCACCCACGAGCTGGCCGACCTGCCGCCGGAGATCTGGGACTTCATCAAGAAGAACCGTTTCTTCGGCATGATCATCCCGAAGCAGTACGGTGGCCTGCAGTTCTCCGCGCTGGCGCACTCGGCGGTGCTGCAGAAGCTCTCGACCATGTCGGCCACGGTGGCATCCACCGTGGCGGTGCCGAACTCGCTGGGCCCGGCAGAACTGCTGCTGCACTACGGTTCGGACGAGCAGAAGAATCACTACCTGCCGCGCCTTGCGGTGGGCGAGGAGATTCCCTGCTTCGCGCTCACCGGGCCCTATGCAGGCTCCGACGCCACCTCGATTCCTGATGTGGGCATCGTCTGCAAGCAGGTGGTCGATGGCGTCGAGACGCTGGGCATCCGGCTCACCTTCGACAAGCGCTACATCACGCTGGCGCCCATCGCCACCGTGGTCGGCCTCGCCTTTCGCATGTACGACCCGGAGCACCTGCTGGGCGACAAGGAGGACCTCGGCATCACCCTGGCGTTGCTGCCGCGCTCCACGCCCGGGCTGGAGATCGGTCGCCGCCACTTCCCGCTCAACATTCCGTTCCAGAACGGTCCGGTCCACGGCAAGGACGTGTTCGCGCCGCTCAGCACGCTGATCGGCGGCCCGCACATGGCCGGCCATGGCTGGCGCATGCTGGTGGAATGCCTGTCGGTGGGTCGCGCGATCTCGCTGCCGTCGAACGCCACCGGCGCGATGCGGGGCTCGGCCGCGGCGACCGGCGCGTATGCGCGCATGCGCAAGCAGTTCGGCCTGGCCATCGCCCGCTTCGAAGGCGTGGAGGAAGCGCTGGGTCGCATCGGTGGCCTCACCTACGCCAGCACGGCCCTGGCACGCGCCACCGCGGCGGCGGTCGATCGTGGCGAGAAGCCGGCGGTACCCTCGGCCATCGCCAAGTACCACGCCACCGAATGGGCGCGCGTGGTGGCCGGCGCCACCATGGACGTGCACGGCGGCAAGGCGGTGCAGCTCGGCCCGAAGAACTACGCCGGGCGCGGCTGGAACAGCGTGCCGATCGCGATCACCGTGGAAGGCGCGAACATCATGACGCGCAGCCTGATGATCTTCGGCCAGGGCGCGATCCGCTGCCATCCGTACGTGCTGAAGGAAATGCAGGCGCTGTCCATCGCCGACTACGGCGATCGCCTGCGCAGCTTCGACAAGGCGCTGTTCGGACACCTTGGCTTCGGCATCTCCAACGCGGTGCGCAGCTTTGCCATGGGCCTCTCTGGCGGGCGCATGGGTGACGCCGCGGGCGATGCCTATACCCGGCGCTACTACAAGAAGCTCAACCGCTACTCCGCGGCACTGGCGCTGTGCGCCGATACCTTCATGGGCGTGCTGGGCGGCAAGCTGAAGTTCAAGGAGAAGCTTTCCGCGCGCCTCGGCGACGTACTGAGCTACCTCTACATCGCCAGCAGCATGCTCAAGCGCTACGAGGACACCGGCCGGCCGGAGGCGGACCGGCCGTTCCTGGCCTGGGGCTTCCACGAATGCATGTGGCTAATCCAGAACGCCCTGGACGGCGCGATCCGCAACTTCCCGGTGCGCCCGGTGGCGTGGCTGCTGCGCGTGCTGGTGTTCCCGTTGGGTCGACGCGAAGTGCCGCCGTCCGACCGCCTGGGTCGCCGCGTCGCCGCGCTGCTCACCGCGCCGAACGAGGCGCGCGCACGCCTCACCGAATGGGTTTACCTCACCCCTACGGTCAACAACACGGTGGGCCGCATGGACGCCCTGCTGCCCGACGTGATCGCTGCCGAGCCGGTGGAGCGCAAGTTCCTGAAGGGTCTCAAGGCCGGCCAGTTCAAGGCGCACGACTACAACGGCCAACTGGGCGAGGCGCTTGCCGCCAACGTCATCAGCCAGGCCGAACATGATCTGCTGAAGCGCGTGCACGAGGCGGCATTCGAGTTCATCTCGGTGGACGACTTCGATCCGTCCGAGTTGCGTGCGGCGGTGACGCGTGCGGACGAACGCAGGAAGAGGCTGGCTGACGCTGCCTGATATTCCATGCATTGCCAAAAACGAAAACGGGGCGCCGGATGGCACCCCGTTTTCGTTTGCGCTGCCGTCAGCGTCGGCGCCAGCTTGGCGGCACCAGCGTGTGTCGCTTCAGCGCCACGATCAGCAAAGCGATCGAGCACAGCGAGCACAATGTCAGCGCCACCACCGAGGCCTCGGCGCCGAACACGCCGCCGCTGAGCCAGTCGGGGCCGGTGCGGGTGGACACCAGCCAGCCGTCGGCCTTGAGGCCCGAGACCGGGATGCCGTAGACCGTGCCCTGGCAGAAGTTCCATGCAGCGTGCAGGCCCATGCAGATCGGCAGCGAACGGGTGACGTGGTAAAGCAGGCCGAACAGCAGGCCGGCCTCGATCGCGATGGCCGACGAACTCCATGCGGTGGCGCCGGGATTGGCGGCGTGGGCGAAGCCGAAGAACAGCGCCGAGACCAGCAGCGCCGCCCAGGTGCCCAAGCCCTCTTCGGTGGCGCGGAACAGCACGCCACGGAACATGATTTCCTCGGCGATGCCGGCACCGATGCCGGCAAACAGCAGGGGTGGCAGCCAGTCGGCATGGGGGTTGAAGCCGATCACGTGATAGCTGCCCAGCAGCCAGAGCACGCCCACCACCGAGCTGAACAACAGGCTGCCCGCCAGCACACCGAGGAGCGCATCGGGCCAGCGCCGCAGCGCCAGCTCCTCGGGCTTGCGGCGTTCGACGACGCGAACCAGGAACGCGTAGGTGAGGATGACCGGCAGCAGAACGACCACGAGATAGCCCAGTGCCGAGGTCATCGGGGTCTTGGCGGTGCCGAGCATGAGCACGTGGAGCAGTGCCGAGCTGGATCGGTTCAGTACGATGAACAGCAACAGGAAGATCGCGATGCGCGCCAGCGGCGAGCAGATCAGCCAGCGCTTCCATGATGGCGCCGTGGCCGGCGTGACGTAGGCGAGCGGTGACGTGCCATGCATGCTTGCGATCCCCTGGATGAAGTGACGCAAAGCCTAGCTGGCGCCCGGTAGTCCGTCTGCGTGACTTCCGCCACGCGCCACCACGTCAGATCTCCACAGCCGTCGCATGCTCGCGCGTGGCGGAGAAACGCACTGCCGGCGAGCGCTCCTGCGCCAGCTGCAGGTTTACACGCGACGGCGCCAGGTAGACCAGTTCGCCGGCGGCGTCGATGGCGAGGTTCATCGCGTTCTTCTCGCGGAACTCCTCCAGCTTCTTCGCGTCGTCGCAGTGCACCCAGCGCGCGGTGGCCACGGTCACCGGCTCGAACGCGGCGTCCACGCCGTACTCGTCCTTGAGGCGATAGGCCACCACGTCGAACTGCAGCACGCCTACCGCGCCAAGGATCAGGTCGTTCGACATCAGCGGACGGAAGAACTGCGTGGCGCCTTCCTCGGACAGCTGCGCCAGGCCCTTCTGCAGCGCCTTCATCTTCAGTGGGTCGCGCAGGCGCGCACGGCGGAACAGTTCCGGCGCGAAGTTCGGGATGCCGGTGAAGTGGATCGGTTCGCCTTCACTGAAGGTGTCGCCGATGGAGATCGTGCCGTGGTTGTGCAGGCCGATCACGTCGCCGGGATAGGCGATTTCCACGATCTCGCGGTCGGAGGCCATGAAGGTGAGCGCGTTGGCGATGCGCACCTCCTTGCCGGTGCGCGTCTGTACCATCTTCATGCCGGCTGTGTAGGTGCCCGAGCAGACGCGCATGAAGGCCACGCGGTCACGATGGGCCGGGTCCATGTTCGCCTGGATCTTGAACACGAAGCCGGTGAGCTTCTCCTCCTCCGGCTGCACGTCGCGCGTGGTCGTGGCGCGCGGCCGTGGCGCGGGCGCATGCTCGACGAAGAAGTCCAGCAGCAGCTGCACGCCGAAGTTGTTCACCGCCGAACCGAAGAATACCGGGGTGAGCTTGCCCGCAAGGTAGTCGTCGAGGTCGAAGGCGGGCGCGGCGCCCTGCACCAGTTCCAGCTCCTCGCGCAGCTCGGCCAGTGCCTCGCTGCCGATCGCCGCTTCCAGTCCCGGCGCGTCCAGGCTCTTGAAGATGGTCGAATCCTGCCGCGTGAAGTTCTTACCCGGCTCGAACAAGTGCACCTCGTCCAGCAGCAGGTGGTACACGCCCTTCAGCCGCTTGCCCATGCCGATCGGCCAGGTCAGTGGCGCGCAGGCGATGCCGAGCACCGATTCCACTTCGTCCAGCAGCTCGATCGGCGACTTGCCTTCACGGTCGAGCTTGTTGACGAAGGTCATGATCGGCGTGTCGCGCAGGCGGCACACCTCCATCAGCTTGATGGTGCGCTCCTCCACGCCCTTGGCGCAGTCGATCACCATCAGCGCGGAGTCCACCGCGGTGAGTACCCGGTAGGTGTCCTCGGAGAAGTCGGCGTGGCCCGGGGTGTCGAGCAGGTTGACGATCTTGCCTTCGTAGGGGAACTGCATCACCGACGAGGTCACCGAAATGCCGCGCTCCTTTTCCAGCGCCATCCAGTCCGAGGTGGCGTGGCGAGCGGCTTTGCGGCCCTTCACCGAGCCGGCCATCTGGATCGCGCCGCCGAACAGAAGCAGCTTTTCCGTCAGCGTGGTCTTGCCCGCGTCGGGATGGCTGACGATGGCGAAGGTGCGGCGGCGGCGGGTTTCGTCGAGATGGATGGACATAAAGGGGCGCGGGCGATGGGCTAACCGCGCATTCTAGCTTGCGCGGGACCGCTTGGCCCTGCCGGGCGGGTTGCGGCCGTCGGGCAATCCCGGGGATCATTCGCATCCCTGCGAAAAGTGGGGATCAGCGTGCCATGAATACGTCGAGGCAATGGATGAGTCACGGACGACGAAGACCCCGCCGGCCCCCGGAGTCGAATCGGAGCGTGCCGCATGCGGCCCGTGTGCAGCCACTTCGGCGATCACGCGGAGCGAGGCGGACGTCCGGCGGCGAATGGCCAGCTGTCTCAACCCGTGAGCGGTTTGGCTGATACAAGACACCCATGACCGACGCACCGACCCTCGAGCGCGCGTACCGCGTGCGGTTGTCGCCGAAGCCGGCACAGGCGTGGGTGCTGTCGCGGCTGTTCGGTGCGCGGCGGTGGGTGTGGAACTGGGCGCTGCGGGAGAAGGATGCGGCCTGGCGCGCGGACGGCACGAAGCTGTCGGGCATCGACCTGTCGCGCCGGTACACTGCGCTACGGCAGGCCCCGGAAACGGCGTGGCTGGCCACGCTGCCGCGCGAACCGTTCAACCAGACGCTGCGGGACTTCGACACGGCCTGGCGCAACTTCTTCGGCGGTCGGGCGAAGCGGCCGCGCCGGCGGAAGTTCGGCACGGTGCAGTCGGCGCGGTTCACGCTGGATCAGCGCCGGCGGGGGCTC
>JAJZET010000132.1 GCA_021805685.1 Pseudomonadota bacterium | reverse complement strand
AACACCTGCAACAGCTGCGCGGGCGCCAGGTAGCCGCCGATCATCCGGCCACTGGCGGTGACGATGGCCGGTGTGCCGCTGACGCCGAGCTTCTCGCCCAGCTCGTACTCCTGCCGCACCGGGTTGGCGCAGCTGGCCTGCTTCGGCATGCGGCCCGCGAACGCAGCATCCAGCGCAGCCTTGGGATCGGCGGCGCACCACGCCGAAACCATCGCCTTGTAGGTTTCGGTCGGCCGGCCGGCGGCATCGGTGACGCCAGCGCGCGGCCACGCCAGGTAATCCACCGCCACGCCGGCCTTGTTCAGTTCGGCCATGTGCTCGTGCAGCACGCGGCAGTAAGGGCAGGTGACGTCGGTGAACACGGTGATGCGGTACTTCGGGTGGGCCGGCGCGTATTCGATGTGTGCGGCCGCCGGCAGCTTGGCCAGTTCGGCCTTGCGGAACGCCGCCCACGCGGCATCGTTGACGTTCCTCCGGGTGCCCAGGTCGATCAGGTCGCCGTTCATCAGGTACTTGCCGTCGGTGCTCACGTAGACCAGGTGTCCCGCGGCGATCACCTGGTAGAAGCCCGGCAGCGGGGCGCGGTTGACCACGTCCACCTGCACGCCCGGCACCAGCTTGGCGATCGCCTGCCGTACCACCTGCAGCGCAGCCGCATCCACGCCGGCGCCCAGCGTCGGAGCCGCCGCGACCGGCGCCTTGGCCGTGGGCGGGTTGTCGGCCGCACAGGCCGCCAGGGCAAAGCCGCCAATACACGCGGCCAGCAACCACTTCTTCAGCATCTTGCACCTCGATGGCCGCGGGGAAGGCGGCGCGCAAGCCGCAATTCTCGCACAGCAGCGCCGCCTCACCCGCGCGGATGGTGCTGCGCGTGCAGGCGCTTCAGGCCTTCCTTAGCCACCAGGGTATAGATCTGCGTGGTGCTGAGCGCACTGTGGCCGAGCAGCATCTGCAGCGCACGCAGGTCGGCACCGTGGTTGAGCAGGTGGGTGGCGAAGGAATGCCTGAGCACGTGCGGCGATATGCGCTTCGCCTGGATGCCGACCCTGAGCGCGTAGCGCTTGACCAGGGTCCAGAACATCTGCCGGGACATGCCCTCGCCGCGCTTGCTGAGGAACAGCGCCGCGGGCTGGCGGCCTTTCGCCAGCACGGGGCGGGCCGCGGCGAGGTAGCTCTCGATCCAGCCCAGCGCCACTTCGCCCACCGGCACCAGGCGATCCTTGCCGCCCTTGCCGGTGACGCGCAGCACGCCCTGCCGGGGGTTCAGCGCGGCCAGCGGCAGCTCCACCAGCTCGGATACGCGCAGGCCCGAGGCATACATCAGCTCCAGCATTGCGCGGTCGCGCAAACCCAGGGTGGCTTCCGTGTCCGGCGCATTGAGCAGTGCCTCGATCTCGCGCTCGGCCAGTGCCTTGGGCAAGCTGCGCGGCATGCGCGGACGCTCGATCAGCAGGGTGGGATCCTCGAAGCCCGGCACCTCGCGGGCCCGGAACGCGTAGTAGCGGCGAAACGCCGACTGCCGGCGTGCCATCGAACGCACCGCCGCCGGCTGCGCGCCGTGGTAGGCGGAGATCTCCTCGCGTTGCGCGTCGCGCAGCGAGCGGCCGCGGCCGGCCAGCCAGCGCGCCAACGCTACGAGGTCGCGCCGGTAGGCCTCCAGCGTGCGGTCGGCTAGGCCATCCTCCGACCATACGCGCTCGATGAATGCCTCGATGCTCACGGCGTCGGCTTCGGCGATACTGGCTGGAGCTTCTTCCTTCTTCATGCGCACGATGCTGGGCATCGCGCGCCGCGAGCGCAAGCCATGAATGCCAACGCCAACCTGCCCTGCCCGCTATGGCGCCGCCTGGCCGCGCTGGTCTATGACCTGCTGATCGTGCTGGCGATCGTGATGGTGGTGGGCCTGCTGTGCCAGCTCGCTACCGGCGGCCGCCTGATCGAGACCGGCGCACGCACGGTGGTTCCGCTCTGGTACCAGCTGTTGCAGGGCACCGTGGTCGCCGCCTACTTCATCAGCTCATGGCGCCGTGGTGGACAGACCGTGGGCATGCGGCCGTGGCGCATCCGGGTGAGCCGCGACGACGGCGGCACGATCAGCCTGACGCAGGCCGTGGTCCGCGTCGTGGTGGCTGCCGCGCCGATGTTGCTGCTGGCGCTGGAGCCGATGCTCGGCCTGCGCGCCACGCTGTGGGCCGTGCCTGCCGCATGGGCACTGTGGTTTGCCACCGCCCTGTTCGATCCGCGTCGCCGCGCCTTGCACGACATCGCCGCGGACAGCGAAGTGTGCTGCCAGCGCGCCTCCTGACCGGTCGTCGGCGCCCGCCATGCCGCAGCGCAGCAGCGCGCGGCGGTACGCGCTAAAATGGCGAACTTTTAGCCAGATGGGTCGCCGCATGCTCTACCAGATCCACGAGTGGCAACGCGCCTTCCTCGGCCCGCTCAGCCATTTTGCCGACGCCAGCGCGCAGATGCTCAACGATGCGAACAACCCGTTCGCGTCGTGGCCTGGCACGCAGCGGCTGGCCGCCGGCTACGAACTGATCCATCGCCTCGGCAAGGACTACGAGAAGCCCGCCTTCGGCATCCACCAGGTCGAGGCGCATGGCCACGAGATCGCGGTGATCGAACGCGTGGCGCTGGACACGCCGTTCTGCCAGCTGAAGCGCTTCAAACGCTTCAGCGACGACCCGGCCACCGTCGAGACGATGAAGAACGACCCAGTGGTGCTGGTGGTGGCGCCGCTCTCCGGCCACCATGCCACGCTGCTGCGCGATACCGTGCGCACCCTGCTGCGCGAGCACAAGGTGTACATCACCGACTGGGTGGACGCGCGCATGGTGCCGGGGGAAGCGGGCACATTCGGGCTGGACGACTACGTGGCGCTGATCGAGCGCTTCATCCGTCACATCGGCGCCGAGTCGCTGCACGTGGTGTCGGTGTGCCAGCCCACCGTGCCGGTGCTGGCCGCGGTGTCGCTGATGGCCGCGCGCGGCGAAACCACCCCGCGTAGCCTGACCATGATGGGCGGCCCGATCGACCCGCGGCGCAGCCCCACCAGCGTCAACAACCTCGCCACCACCCAGCCGCTGTCCTGGTTCAAGGGCAACGTGATCCATACCGTGCCGCCGAACTACCCCGGCCGCGGCCGCGAGGTGTATCCCGGCTTCCTGCAGCACGCAGGCTTCATCGCGATGAACCCCAGCCGCCACCTGCAATCGCACTGGGACTTCTACGAGAACCTGTTGCGCGGCGACCTCGACGACGCCGAGGCGCACCGCCGGTTCTACGACGAATACAACGCGGTGCTCGACCTGCCGGCAAGGTTCTACCTCGACACCATCGCCACCGTGTTCCAGCAATTCCTGCTGCCGCGCGGCCTGTGGGACGTGGCCGGCGAACGGGTGACTCCGTCGGCCATCCGGAGCAGCGCCCTGCTCACCGTGGAGGGCGAGCTGGACGACATCTCCGGCCTCGGCCAGACCGAGGCGGCGCACGACCTGTGCAGCAGCATCCCGGCCAAGCGCCGCGCACACCGGGTGATCGAGGGCGCCGGCCACTACGGCATCTTTAGCGGCCGGCGCTGGCGCGAGGTGGTCTATCCGCAGGTGCGAGAGTTCATCCGGCGGTTTGATCGCGCGGAGGGGTGATCGGCGCTGGCGCGTCATGGGCATCGCTTGGGACTGCGCAAGCGACAGAGCGGTTTCGAGCGCCTGCCGGCGCGCACTTCCCGAAAAGCCAAAGCAAGAGCGCCGCGCTTGGCGCGGCGCTCTGCAGTTGCTTCTGGTGCGCAGGATGCGCGCCTGTTTTTGCGGGCCCCCTGGGCGGCGGTGAGGCGGGGACGAAAAGGCCGCGCAGCGGGCGAGCCCATGGATGGACTCGGCTTTTCACGCGGGCAGGGATGCCCGCTCGAAAAGCCCGGCCCCGCCTCACGGACTTGCCGCCCATGGATGGGCGGCAAGCGCCAACCGGGGTGTCGTTTCTCTTTGGCTACGTTCTCTTTGGACAAACAAAGAGAACGTAGCTCGGGCGCCCAAAGGGCGCACGAAACGACTCTCGATCCCTGCGGCCGCAGCAAATCCCCCTACATCCCCCACAACGCCCGATCCAGGTCCGCATCCAGCCCGAACGCCGACAGCGCCACGCGGCCGTTCTTCACCTCCACGCCCTCGGCGCGCAGCCGCCGTACCTGTTCGCGGAAGCCGCGGCTGCCCCTGGGCAGGGCGATCTCGCCGGAGGAACGCAGCACGCGGAACCAGGGCAGCTCCATGCCATCCGGCACCTCGCCCAGCAGCCGGCCCACCAGCCGTGCCCGACCGGGCAGGCCGGCGCGGGCGGCGATGGCGCCGTAGCTGGCCACCCGGCCCGGCGGGATCGCAGCGATGGCAGCGTAGACTCGGGCGTGGCTGTCTTGCATGGCGATGACCCGATGGGGCGATAACGAGGCCTTGACCAAGGCTTGCGACGGACGTGTCAGAGTAGCAGGGCCATCGACCAGAGCCGGGGAGCGACCATGCACCATTTCGAAGCCGTGCGTTCCCACCTCGGCAGCCTGCACGGGCTGCGCCAGAACGATCCTTACCTGATCAGCTTCGACCTGGACCTGCCGCATGGACGCCACCAGGGCATCTACCTGGCCGAGCTGGAAACGGAATCGGGCCACCGCTACCTGCGGATCTCCACGCCGATCGGCCCGTTGGCGGGCACCGACGCGCAACGCTGCCTGCGCTTCAACTGGGCGCAGCGCTGCGGCTTCCTGGCCGTGACCGACCTGGACGGCGCGCCCTACCTGCACCTGTGCGAGAACCGGCCCTACGAATTGCTCGACGAAATCGAACTGCAACGCGTGATCGTGGAGCTGGGCAGCCTGGGCGACCAGCTCGAACAACTGGTCGCCAGCGGCCACGACGCGTTCTAGCGGCGCGTGCGCCGCGCGCCTGCCGGGTTCAACCCCAAAGGCGGGCGATCCCGATGAAGCCCCAGGCGATCAGCGCGGTGACCGGCAAAGTGAGGATCCGCGCCCACACCATGCGCTCCACCACCGACCACTTGATGGCGTTGGAGCGCTTGGCCGAGCCCACGCCCATGATCGCCGCGGACACCGCGTGGGTGATGGACACCGGCAGGCCGAACGCCGAGGCGGCCAGGATCACGATGGCCGAGCTGCCTTCGGCGGCGAAACCGTTGATCGGGTGCAGCTTCACCATCTTTTGGCCCAGCGTCTTGATGATGCGCCAGCCGCCGCCGGCGGTACTGGCGGCCATGGTCAGGACGCACACCACCGCGACCCACGCCGGCACCGCAAAACCACCGTGGGCGGACCCGCTGACCCGCAGGAAGTGCAACCACGCCGGCAGGTGATCGAACTGGCCCGCCGCGGTAGCGCTGGCCAGCGCCACCGCGATCAGGCTCATGATCTTCTGCGCGTCGTTCATGCCGTGCGCCAGGCCCATCGCGCTGGCCGAGGCGATCTGCTCCTTGCTGAAGAAGCTGTTGACGAACGGCGTGCGGCCCAGCAGGCGAAGCCAGCTCTGCTGGCGCGAGAACCACGCCAGCACCGCGTACAGGCCACCGATCAGCAGGAAACCGATCAGCAGGCCCACGACCGGCGAGGCCACCATCGGCACCACCACCGTGGGAATCACGCCCTTGCCCAGCCACCAGTGCGCGCCGCCGTGCGACCACACCACCGCATCGAACCGGCCGCCCGCCTCGGCGACCGCAGCACCTACCAGCGCGCCCACCAGCGCATGGCTGGAGCTGGAAGGCAGGCTCATCCACCAGGTGATGAGGTCCCACACGAATGTTACAGTACGGTTCCAACGCATCGCAGCATGGCTGCCGCATGGAGCCTGGGCTGCGGCAGCCGTTACACTTGTGCCATGCGCTACGCCCCACGCACCACGCGATGCTGACCGAAATCGCGCTCGTCCTCGTGCTCGCCCTCTGCAACGGCTTCTTTGCGCTGTCCGAGATGGCGCTGGTCGCCTCGCGCAAGAGCCGCCTGAAGCAGATGGCGCGCGACAGCCGCCGCGCCAGCGTGGCGCTGCGGCACGCCGAGAAACCGGAATACTTCCTTTCCACCATCCAGGTCGGCATCACCCTGACGATGCTGGTCACCGGCGCGGTGGCCGGCGATGCGCTCGGTTCGCATATCGCCGACCTGCTGCACCACGACGGCGTAGCATGGCTTGAGCCCTACGCCCACATCGTCGGCGTGGTGTTCGGTTTCGCGCTGATCTCCTTCATCCAGATCGTGGTGGGCGAGCTGGTACCCAAGCGCCTCGCGCTGTCGGCGCCGGAGAAGGTGTCGGTCCTCGCGGCCATCCCGATGCTGCTGCTGTCGCGCGCCACCGCGCCGTTCGTCTGGCTGCTCAACGCTTCCAGCAGCCTGCTGCTGCGCCTGCTGGGCGTGCGCGGCCACAACCACGCCGCCGCCACGGAAGAGGAAATCCGCCTGCTGGTGGCCGAAAGCGCCGAACAGGGCGTGCTGGACGCCGACGAGCACAACATGGTCAACCGCGTGCTGCGCCTCGGCGACCGCAGCGTGGACAGCGTGATGACGCCGCGCGTGCGCATCGCCTGGCTGGACATGGCCGCGCCGCGCGAGGAAAACGTCGAAGTGATGCGGCAGACGCCGTACTCGCGCTATCCGGTCTACCGTGGCGACGAGAGCGAAGTGGTGGGCGTGGTCGAGGTGAAGCTCCTGCTGCAGTCTTTCGCCGACGGTCGGCCGCAACTGTTCGACCACCTCGCCAAGCCGCTCTACGTGCCCGGCACCGCGCGCGCGCTCGACCTGCTGGAAGAGTTCCGCGATGCGGAGACCCCGTTGGCGCTGGTGGTGGACGAATACGGCGACATCGAGGGACTGGTCACCGTCAACGACCTGCTCGCGGCCGTGGTCGGTGCCAGCCAGCTGGGCCACGGCGACGCTGCGGAGAACGCCCCCATCGTCGAGCGCGCCGACGGCAGCTGGCTGATCGACGGTAGCCTTGCCACCGACGACCTGCGCGAGCTGCTGCACCTCGATCGCCTGCCCGGCGAGTCCGAACACGAGTTCCGCACCGCCGCCGGCATGGTGATGGCCGCACTGGGCCACATCCCGCAGGTCGGCGAGGTGTTCGCCTGGCAGGACATCCGCTTCGAGGTCATGGACCTCGACGGCGCGCGCATTGACAAGCTGCTGGTCAGCCGCGCGCCGAAGCAGGAGGACGGAGACGATGCAGAAGGGTAACGGCGGCGCTTGAAGTCAGGGCAAAAAGCGCGCCTCCGTCAATCAGGCTCAGCCTGATTGACCTGCACTCCCCGGGTCGATCGCGGCGATGCGGATGCAGCCCGCGCCAGCATCGCCATGCGCTGCGCGTCGGCCAGGATCCCGTGCAGCACGCGCAACTCGCGCTGGTCGGGCTGGGCCCGCTGGAACAGCTTGCGCAGCCTGAGCATGATCGTGGTCGGCTCGCGGCCCTTGTGGAAATCGATGTCGTCCAGGGTCTCGCCCAGGTGCGAGTAGAAGCGCTCCATCTGCGCGGCATCGGCGGGCGGCTCGTCGTGCTCCGGCGGCGGTTCGGGCAAGGCGTCGCCCAGCATCGCCAGGCGCAGCTCGTAGGCCATCACCTGCACCGCCTGGGCGAGGTTCAGCGAGCTGAAATCCTCCACGCTGGGAATGCGCACCATCGCATGGCAGGTCGCCAGTTCCTCGTTCTCCAGCCCGGTGCGCTCGTTGCCGAACAGCAGGGCCACCTGCTCGCCGCGTGCGGCCGCCGCCAGCGCCTGCGCGGCCCCCTCGCGCGGCGACAACTCCGGCAGGTTCACCCCACGCCGCCGTGCCGACAGGCCCAGGGCGAAGCTCGTTCCGGCCAGGCCATCGACCAGCGTCCCGTGCACGCCGGCGTCGGCCAGCACCTGTACCGCATTCGCCGCCAGCGCATCCGCCTCGCGGTCGGGAAAGCGTTGCGGCGCCACCAGCTCCAGCCGCGTGAAGCCCATCGTGCGGATCGCCCGCGCCGCGCCGCCGATGTTGCCGGGATGCGAGGTGCGCACCAGCACGAAGCGGAACAGCGAGGCGAGGTCGGAAGCGTTCATGGGCGGGATCGGCAAAACGGAAGACCCCCTAGGATACGCCAGCCAACGGTCCGGCTCTGCTAGAATCGCCGGCCGCAACCCTGCTCTTTTGCCAAGCCGAAGCCATGACCCGACCCGCCATCACCATTGCGGTGCGCGCCGCGCGCGCCGCCGGCAACGTGATATTGCGCTACATGAACCGCATCGACGGCCTCACCGTCGTCGAGAAGCAGCGCATGGACTTCGCCTCCGAAGTCGACAAGCTGGCCGAGTCCGAGATCGTCAAGGAACTGCGCCGCGCCTACCCCGACCACGCCATCGTCGGCGAAGAGGGCAGCGCCATCGGCAGGGGCCCACTGACCTGGGTGATCGATCCGCTGGACGGCACCCACAACTACCTGCGCGGCATCCCGCACTTTTCCGTCTCCATCGCCATGCTCGACAAGGGCGTGCCGGTCTATGGCGTGGTGTTCGATCCGTTGCGCAATGAACTGTTCACCGCCAGCAAGGGCGATGGCGCCTACCTCAACGATCGCCGCATCCGCGTCAGCAAGCGCGAGAACCTGGGCGGCGCGATGATCGCCACCGGCTTCCCCTACCGCCAGCGCGCCCATCTCGACGCGCAGCTCGCGATGACCCGCGCCCTGCTCGGCCTGGCCGAAGACATCCGCCGCTCCGGCTCCGCCGCGCTGGACCTCGCCTACACCGCCGCCGGCCGCTACGACGGCTACTTCGAAATCGGCCTCAAGCCCTGGGACATGGCCGCCGGCGTGCTGCTCGTGCACGAGGCGGGCGGCCGCTACGGCGACTTCGCCGGCCGCGACGGCATCCCCGAGAGCGGCAACCTCATCGCCGGCAACCTCAACGTGGCGAAGGCGATGACCGATGCGATCGGCGCGCACGCCACGCCGGAGTTGCTGAAGGCCTGAGCGGCACCTGGCGTTACCGGCGGAACTCGGTCGGCCGCTCCAACTGATAGATCGCTTCGCCCAGCTCATCGAGCTTTCCGGAAAGGATGGCCTGGGCGTCGTACAAGCCGCGGTTGTAGAAATAGGCCCCCACTTCGCCGGCGAAAAAGTCCAGCAGGAATTCGGCATCGAAGCCGCCGATCTCCTGCCTCAATTCTTCAGCGAAGTAGCGCTTGATCTTGCGCACGAGAATATCCTTCTCGTCACTGTTGAACTGGATATCGGGCATGCTGGATCCTCCTCGGCGGCCAGGCTTTGCGCTATTTCAGTAGCTCGCGCAGGAAAGGAATCGTCACCCGCCGCTGCGCCGCCAGCGAGGCCTGGTCGAGTTTGTCGAGCAGGTCCAGCAGCGCACCGAGGTCACGCGTGTGGCGGGCGAACAGCCAGTCCAGCACGCCTTCGTCCAGTTCGATGCCGCGCAGGCCAGCCTGCGCCCTGAGCACCTCGCGGCGCTCGGCGTCGTCCAG
>JAJZET010000006.1 GCA_021805685.1 Pseudomonadota bacterium | reverse complement strand
GACGGTCATCTCGGCCAGTGAGGTCGGGGCAAGCAGATCCACGTGTCCCGGCGCCCCGTCGACGCGCGGGAAATGCAGGTTGTAGCGCTCGGGGTGCAGGAACAGCCACGCCGCGGCCAGCACCATCGGCACGTATTCGCGCGTTTCGGGCGACAGGGTGAAATAAATCTTCGGATTCCAGAAGCTGGCATCGGCCGCGTGCGCCGCAGCCAGGCGACTGACGAACCCCTCGCCGCCGTTGTAGGCAGCGATGGTCAGCTCCAGATTGTCATTGAAGGCCTTCAACTGCTCGTTGATGTAGGCGGCGTTGGCCACCGCCTCGAGGCGCGGATCGAAGCGCTGGTCGAAGCCGTCCACGACACCGAGGCCGAAACGCCGACCGGTCGCCGGCATGAACTGCAGCGGGCCTGCCGCGCCCGAGCGCGAGACCGCGTGCACGCGGCCGCCCGACTCCTTGGCCATGATGCCGAACAGCAGCGCCTCGGGCAGGCCGGCCTTGCGGTACGCCGGCTCCATCTGGTAACGCAGGTACTGGTAGTTGATGTAGGTATTGATCAGCTGCGGCCGCATCTGCGTCAGCCATTCCTCCAGCGCGGCCTTGATCGGACCATTGCTGGCGATCAACTCGGAGAGCTGGTGATTGCGCAGCAGGGCCACCGAGCGCTGCGCCTCCGGAACGGCCTGCAGCACCGGCGAGGGTTCGCCATTCTCGGTGGTGGCGTCGTCGGCATCGGTGGCACCGGTGTCGCTTTCTCCCGCTTCGACACGCAGCAATCGATCGTAGGCGACGATGAAGCGCGCACTGTCGCAGCCGCTGCGCGCAGCACAGGCGGTGGCGGCGATGCGCAGATCGGCCAGCGCCTGGCTGCGGGCGTCCACGGCGGCGGGATCGCCGGCCTCGAGCTGGTTCTGGGCGTCGTTGTACTGGCGCACGTCGGCATCCAGCCGCGCATACAGTTCGGCGTTGGCGGATGAAACGGCCGCGACAGCCGGCGGACGCGTTGGCGCGGCCGAACAGCCGGACAGTACGATGGCGACGGTCACAACCAGCGTCATCGACACACGAGAGAAGTCGGGGCGCAAAGGCACGGTCGGGGCAACCTCGGTCAGTCGGCAGCGGCCACGGCGGCAATCGCGCCGCCGGCAGCGCAGCGCCGGGCGCGGTGAATATCGGCGATATCCGTCGCGTGCGCAACGCCGGGGCCCACCGCGGCGAGGCACTGCCTACAATCGCGGCTGCCGGCGGAGGCCCCATGAGTCGATTCCGATCCGAACCCTCGCTTCATCCTTCATTGCGAGTGCCTGCGCGGCGCCGGCAGGACGCACACTGATGGGCCGCTGGCGACCACCGGCGCCGGCGTCGACGGCGATCATCACCCGCGACGGCCACTCGCGCCTGAAAGCCGAACTCGACGAGCTGTGGCTGCACCTGCGGCCGGAGGTCGTGCGCGCGCTGGCCGCCGCTGCCGCGGAGGGCGATCGCTCGGAAAATGCCGAGTACACCTATCGCAAGAAGCAGCTGGGCGAGATCGACCGGCGGGTGCGCTATCTGAGCAAGCGGTTGCCGCTGCTGAAGGTGGTGGAAGGCGCTCCCGGCAACCGCGATGCGGTGTATTTCGGCGCCTGGATCCGGCTCGAAGACGACCGCGGTGACGAGCATTGCCATCGCATCGTCGGTCCCGACGAGACCGATGCCCGGCGCGGCTGGATCAGCGTGGATTCGCCGCTGGCCCGCGCACTGCTGGGAAAGCGCGTCAACGCCGAGGTCGAAGCGGAGTTGCCCGGCGGGCGACGACGCTTCAGCGTGCTGGCGGTGAGCTATGACGATGCGCCGCCCTGAGCGTGGCGTGGCGTCGGAAATGCCGCGGGCGAACCGCCGACGGGTCGCGACCTGTCGAGGCGCCCGCTGCAGGTGCAGCCGGCGGACGGCGCGGCTCCGGCACGCCTGCGACCGTACCGCGCAAATCGGGCTGCGGCGCTCGGTCGCGTGGACACTGCGGGTTGCGAATGGGCAAAATGGGCGTTGGAGTCCGCCCGCGCATGAATCCTCGCCCTTCCCCCGCCGCCGCGACCTTGCTTGAGGTTCGCGAGCTCGCCTTCGCGCGCCGCGACGAGCCGGTATTCGGGCCACTCGACTTCGATCTCGCCGGCGGCGAGATCGGCCTGATCGAAGGCGACAACGGCAGCGGCAAGACCACCCTGCTGCGCATCCTGGCCGGACTGCTGCGCGCCAGCTCGGGTAGCGCGCGAGTGGACGGACTCGCTCCGAGCGACCCCGCCGCTGCCGGTATCGCGCTGTTGCTGGGACACCAGCTGGGTCTCAAGGCGGATCTCGGCGTGCGCGAAAATCTCGCCACCGCTGCGGGCCTTTACGGACAGCGTGAAGGCTGCGGCATCACCGACACCATCACCGAGGTCGGCCTCGACGGTTACGCCGACGTACCGGTGCGCCAGCTGTCCGCGGGCCAGAAAAAGCGCGCTGCGCTGGCGCGCCTGCGCCTGCTGCCGGCGCGGTTGTGGCTGCTGGACGAACCGTTCGCCAATCTCGATCGCGCCGGTATCGCGCTGGTCAACCGGCTGCTCGACGTCCACGTCGCCGGCCACGGCGCGGCGCTGGTCACCACGCATGGCGCGGTGTCCTTCCGCGACCACGCCACGCGCCGGATCGCCCTGTCGTGAGCGCGCCTTCGGCACGCGCCGGCTATGTCGCGGTCCTGCGCCGCGATCTGCTGCTGGCCTGGCGGCGGCGCGGCGAGGCGGCGCTTCCGGTGCTGTATGCGCTGATCGTCGCCACCCTGTTCCCGTTTGCGCTCGGCCCCGAAGGCGCCCTGCTCTCGCGGATCGCCGCCGGCGTGGTGCTGGTCACCGTGCTGCTGGCGATGCTGCTCTCGCTGGACGGCCTGTTCCGCCCCGACTGGGAGGACGGCAGCCTCGAACAGCTGCTGCTGGCGCCGCAGCCGCTGGGACTGCTGCTGGCGGCCAAGATCCTCGCGCACTGGCTGACCACCGCGCTGCCGCTGCTGCTGGCCAGTCCGCTGCTGGCAGCGATGCTGCACCTGCCGACCGCGGTGCTGCCGGTGCTGATGGCCGCACTGGTGCTGGCGACGCCGCTGATGAGTCTGCTTGGCGCGCTGGTCGTGGCGCTGACCGTCGGCACCCGTCGCTCTGGTATGCTTCTGGCCCTGATGCTGCTGCCGCTGATGGTGCCCGTGGTGATCTTTGCCGCCGGCGCGGTGTCCGCCGCCCAGCAAGGCCTTCCCTTCATCGCACCGCTCGCCTGGCTGGGCGCAGCCCTCGTGCTTGCCCTGGTGCTGGCGCCTGCCGCCTGCGCCGCCGCGCTCCGGATCGCCCTCGACGCATGAACGCCCACTCCTCGCCTACGCTCTGGAACCGGCTGGTGCTGTGGTATCACCAGATGGGTTCGCCGCCGTATTTCTATGCCTTCGCCGGACGCTGGCGGCCGTGGTTCATCGCCGCGACCCTGATCACCGCCGTGATCGGCCTCTACGGCGGTCTGCTGCTGGCGCCGGCCGACTACCAGCAGGGCGACGCCTACCGCATCATCTTCATCCACGTGCCGTGCGCGTGGATGAGCCTGTTCACCTACGCCTTCATGGCCGGCTGCGGACTGGTCGGCCTGGTATGGCGGGTCAAACTGGCCGAGATCCTGGCCATGGAATCAGCGCCGATCGGCGCGGCGTTCACCTTCGTCACCCTGGTCACCGGCTCGCTCTGGGGCAAACCGATGTGGGGCGCCTGGTGGACCTGGGACGCGCGGCTGACCTCGGAGCTGGTGCTGCTGTTTCTGTATCTCGGCGTGATCGGGCTTTACCACGCCTTCGAGGACACCCGCCAGGGCGCCCGCGCCGCGGCTTTCCTGGCGCTCATCGGCGTGGTCAACCTGCCGATCGTGCATTACTCGGTGGTGTGGTGGAACACCCTGCATCAGGGCACCACGGTGCGCCTGTTCGGGCCGTCGCGGATCACCTGGTCGATGCTGTGGCCGCTGCTGACGATGGCGCTGTCAACGCATCTCTATCTCGGCTGGAGCCTGCTCGGCCGCGCCCGGGTCGCCCTGCTGGAACTCGAGGGTGGCAAGGACTGGGCGCGCGCGATCGCGCTGAAGGATGCGCCGCATGGATAAGTTCCTGGCCATGGGCGGTTATGCCGTCTACGTCTGGCCCGCCTATGCGGCGTTCTTCGTGGTGTTCGCCGCCGACCTGATCGCCACTGCGGCGCGCCGCCGCAGGGTGCTGAAGGAACTTCGCGCCCGCATCGCCCGTCAAAGCGCGCGCAGGAGTCCCTGATCATGCATCCCGTCCGCAAGCGTCGCCTGATTTTCGTCGGTCTGATTCTCGGTGCCGTGGCCATGGCCACCGGCGCCGTGATCTACGGCCTGCAGAAAAACATGAACTACCTGTTCACGCCCAGCCAGGTGCTGGCCGGCAGGGCCGCCGACTACCGCAGCTTCCGGCTCGGCGGCATGGTCGAGAACGGCTCCATCGTGCGCGACCCCCACTCGCTGAAGGTGGACTTCACTGTCACCGACGGCGACCGCACGCTGCCGGTCGAGTACACCGGCATCCTGCCGGACCTGTTCCGCGCCAATCAGGCGGTGATCACCACCGGCCGCATGCAAGGCGGCACCTTCGTCGCCAGCGAAGTGCTGGCCAAGCACAGCGCGACCTACATGCCCAAGGAACTGGCCGAGGCGATGGCCAAGGCGCACGCCAAGCACCACGTCGTCATGCCGGCAACCGCCGGAGGCACGCCGTGATCCCCGAACTGGGCGAGGTCGCACTGATCCTGGCCTTGCTGCTGGCGCTGGTGCAGTGCGTGCTGCCGCTGCTCGGCGCCTGGCGCAACAACGCCGCGCTGATGGCGGTGGCGCGCCCCGCCGCCGCGGGGCAGTTCGTGTTTGTCGCGATCTCGTTCGCCGTGCTGACCTGGGCCTTCATGACCCAGGACTTCTCGGTCGCCTACGTGGCGCAGAACTCCAACCTCAGCCTGCCCTGGTACTACCGTTTCTCGGCGGTATGGGGCGCGCACGAGGGCTCGCTGCTGCTGTGGATCCTGATCCTCAACGTGTGGACGGTGGCGCTGGCGGCATTCTCCGGCCATCTGCCGCCGAAGTTCGCCGCACGCGTGCTCGGCGTGCTCGGCTTCGTCAGCGTCGGCTTCCTGCTGTTCACCCTGTTCACCTCGAGTCCGTTCGGACGCCTGCTGCCGGCACCGGGCAACGGCATGGATCTCAACCCGGTCCTGCAGGATCCGGGCCTGATCATCCATCCGCCGATGCTGTACATGGGCTACGTGGGCTTTTCGGTGGCGTTCGCATTTGCGATCGCCGCGCTGCTGGGCGGCGCGCTCGACGACGACTGGGTGCGCTGGGCGCGTCCGTGGACCAACTTCGCCTGGGCCTTCCTGACCGCCGGCATCGTGCTCGGCAGCTGGTGGTCGTATGCCGAACTGGGCTGGGGCGGCTGGTGGTTCTGGGACCCGGTCGAGAACGCCTCGTTCATGCCGTGGCTGATCGGCACCGCGCTCATCCACGCCCAGGCGGTCACCGAAAAGCGCGGCGGCCTGCGCGCCTGGACCCTGCTGCTGTCGATCTTCGCCTTTTCGCTGTCGCTGCTCGGCACCTTCCTGGTGCGCTCGGGCGTGCTGACCAGCGTGCACGCGTTCGCCAGTGATCCGCGCCGCGGCGTGTACATCCTGATGTTCCTCGGCGTGGTGGTCGGCGGTTCGCTGCTGATCTACGCCCTGCGCGCGCCCAAGGTCGCCGGCGGCAAGCCGTTCGCCCTGCTCTCGCGCGAGACCCTGATCGTGATCGGCAACCTGATGCTGACCGCGGCAGCGGCGATGGTGCTGATCGGCACCTTGTATCCGCTGGTCGGTGACGCCTTCCACCTGGGCCGGGTGTCGGTCGGGCCGCCCTACTTCGGCTCGCTGTTCATCCTGCTGATGGCGCCGGTGGTGCTGCTGATCCCGTTCGGGCCGTTTGCACGCTGGGGCAAGGCCGACGGCACCGCGCTGTGGCGGGTGCTGCTGATCGCCGGCGCGGTCGCGCTGCTCGGCGGCATCCTCGCCCTCCTGCTCGGCGGCGACGCACGCGCGGTGCTGGGCACGGTGGCGGCGTGCTACGTCGGCGCCGGCGTCGTGCTCTACGCACGCAAGCGCTGGCGCGAGGCTCCGGCCGGTCGTCGCTATCCCGCCGAGATGGTGGGCATGCTGGTTGCCCACGCCGGCGTCGGCGTGTTCCTGGCCGGCGCGCTGCTGACCACGGCGCTCAGCGTCGAGCGCGACGTGCGCCTCGATCCCGGTCAGAGCCAGCGCATTGGCGCCTACGATTTCCGTTTCGATGGCGTGCACGAGGTGCGCGGCCCCAACTGGACCGCGCAACAGGGCAGGCTGACCGTGCTGCACGACGGCGCGGTGGTGGCGGTGATGCATCCGCAAAAGCGCGTCTACAGCGGAGGCCAGGTGCAGACCAAGGCTTCGGTCAGCGCGGGCGTGATGCGCGATCTCTACGTCGCGCTGGGCGAGCCGCTCGGCGATCACGGCGCTTGGGCGCTGCGCCTGTACGACAAGCCGTTCGTGCGCTGGCTGTGGTTCGGCGGCGTGCTGATGATGCTGGGCGGTTTCATCACCTCCGGTGATCGCCGTTTCCGTGCACGCAACGCACGCGCCATGCCCGTGTCCGGTACCGCCACGCTGGCGCCGCGCGAGTCCGCCGCATGAACCGCCTGCTGCCGCTGGCCGGCTTCCTGCTGCTGGTCACGCTGTTCGGCTACGGCCTGTGGTGGAACGCCCACCACGATGTCACCGCGGTGCCCTCGCCGCTGATCGGCAAACCGGCACCGGCCTTCGATCTGCCGCGATTGCATGATCCGGCATTGCGCGTGACCAAGGCCGATCTGCTCGGCAAACCCTACCTGCTCAACGTGTTCGCCAGCTGGTGCTTCGCCTGCGGCGACGAGCATCCGGTGCTGATGGCCGAGGTGCACGAGCTGGGGCTGCCGCTGATCGGCTACGACTACAAGGACAAGCCGGCCGATGCCAGGGCCTGGCTGACCGCGCGCGGCGATCCCTACACCCTGGTGGTGACCGACCAGAGCGGCGACACCGCGATCAATTTCGGCGTCTACGGCGCGCCGGAGACCTTCCTGATCGATGCCGACGGCATCATTCGCTACAAGCACATCGGTCCGCTGACACCCGGCGTGATCCGCGACCAGCTGGCGCCGCAACTGCGCAAGCTGGGCGTGCAGCCGGCGCCGGGCATCTGACGTGCGCGCCCTGCTGCTGGCCCTCGCCCTGCTGTTGACCGTGTCCGCGGCCCGGGCCGACAGCGCGATCGACGCCTTGCCGTTCAAGAATGCCGCCCAGGAGCAGCGCTTCCAGCATCTCACCGGGCAGTTGCGCTGCCTGGTCTGCCAGAACGAGAGCCTCGCCGATTCCAATGCCGGCCTGGCCAAGGATCTGCGCTTGCAGGTGTTCCAGCAGATGCAGGCCGGCAGGACCGACGCCCAGATCAAGCAGTACCTGGTCGCGCGCTACTCCGACTATGTGCTCTACGACCCGCCGCTGAAACCCTCGAATTACGTGCTGTGGTTCGGGCCATTCGCAGTGCTGCTGGCCGGCGCGGCGGGTGCCGCGCTGTACCTGCGCCGGCGCAGCCGCGCCGACGCCGCCCCGGCCGACAGTGGAGACGAAGACTGGTGAATGCCCCTTTTCTCGCTGCCTGCGCGGCATTGATCGCGCTGGGCCTGGCCTTCGTGCTGATCCCGCTGGTGGGCGCATCGCGCGGACTGCCGCAGCGGCGCGGTCTGTATGCGCTGGCGCTGGGACTGGCTTTCGTGCTGCCGCTGGCGACCCTGGGCCTGTATCGGCTGCTGGGCACGCCGGCAGCGCTGGTTCCGGGCGCCGAAATTGCGCGCGATCTGACCCCGCAACAGGCGGTCGCCGACCTGCGCCGCGAGCTGGACGCCCATCCGGACGACGCCGACGGCTGGACGACCCTCGGTCAGGCCTACGCCACCATGCAGCAGCCCGACGCCGCGGCCGCTGCGTTCGCGCATGCGCTCAAGCTGCGACCCGACGACGCCGACCTGCTGGTGGCCTGGGCCGAGGCTGACTCCATGGCCAGCCCGCAGCACCACATCAGCGATCTTGCCCGCTCGCGGCTGCAACGCGCGGTGATGATCAACCCCGAACACCAGCGCGGCCTGTGGCTGCTGGGCATCAGCGATTTCCAGCGCGGCCGCTATGCCGATGCGGTCGCGGTCTGGCAGCGTCTGCTGCCGCTGCTGCCGGCCGGTTCGCAGATCGCCCAGGCGGTCAGCCAGCAGGTGGCACTGGCGCAAGCGCGCGGCGGTCTGCCACCCACCATCGCGGCGACCAGCACCGCGCCGGCTGCCGTAACCTCGGTCTCCGCGGCGAATTCGGCGACGGCGCCCCGCCTGCGGGTCACGGTCGGCATCGCGCCGACTCTCGCCGGGCGCGTGCCCGCCGACGCGGTGCTGTTCGTGTTCGCACGCGCGCCGGGGGGCCCGCCGATGCCGCTGGCGGTGCGCAAGCTTCCCGCACGGCTGCCGGCGACCGTGGTCCTGACCGACGGCATGGGCATGTCGCCGGCGATGAACCTGTCGTCGGTCCGCGACGTGGTGATCACCGCGCGCATTTCCGCATCCGGACAGCCGCTGCCGCACGCGGGCGATCTCGAAGGGCGCAGTGCGACCGTGCCGGTGCGGCAGACGACGCCGGTCATGATCACCATCGACAAGGTGCTTTGAGTCCGGGGCCGTCCATGACCTCCGAGCACTGGAACGAGCGCTACGGCGACGATGCCTACCACTACGGCACCGCACCCAACGCTTGGCTGGCGAGCCAGGGCTGGCGCCTGCCGCGCACCGGCGATGCCTTGGCCATCGCCGACGGCGAAGGCCGCAACGGTGTCTGGCTGGCGGAGCAAGGGCTGGCGACCACCAGCCTCGACCAGTCATCCAGGGGTCTGGACAAGGCGCGCGCCCTGGCGCAGCAACGCGGCGTGACCCTGGCGACGCTGCAGGCGGATCTCGCGCACTTCGAGTGGCCGCACGCGGCGTATGACGTGATGGCCAGCATCTATGTGCATCTGCCGGCCGCCTTGCGTGCTCGCACCCACGCCGGCTGTGCGCAGGCGCTGAGGCCCGGCGGCCTGCTGATCCTCGAGGCCTTCGCACCGGAGCAGATGCAATGCCATTCCGGCGGCCCGCGCGACCCCGCACTGCTCTATACCGCCGAACTGTTGCGCGGCGACTTCCCGGGACTGGATATCCTCGAACTGCTCAGCGGCGAAGTGCTGCTGGCCGAGGGTCGCGGCCACGCCGGGCCCGCTCGCGTCGTGCGCCTGCTGGCCCAGCGACCGCGCTAGCATCGCGTCACGCGCGGGCAGTGCCGCGCCACCGGAACGACGCATGCACGCGTGGCAGCTGTGGGCGACCGACGTGGCCCTCACCATTCTCTCGATGTGGCTGGCGT
>JAJZET010000097.1 GCA_021805685.1 Pseudomonadota bacterium | reverse complement strand
AGGGCCAGGTCCTGATCCGTAATGCCTTCGCCGGCGTCGATCAGCAGCACCGCCACCTCGGCCGCCTCGAGTGATTGCAAAGTCTTGATCACGCTGAATTTCTCCAGCGCATCCTCGACCCGGCCGCGACGCCGCACGCCGGCGGTGTCGATCAGCACGTAGTGGTGCCCGTCGCGCTCGAGCGGCACGCGGATCGGATCGCGGGTGGTCCCGGCGACGGCCGACACCACCAGGCGGTCCTCGCCCAGCAGACGGTTGACCAGGGTCGACTTGCCGACGTTGGGGCGTCCGAGGATGGCGACGCGCACCCCGGCGTCGACGACTGCCTCGGCTTCGGTTCCGGCCGCAGGCGGCAGGTGCCCGGCAAGAGCGTCCAGCAACCCTTCCAGTCCGCGCGAGTGCGCCGCCGCCAGTGGCAGAGTGGCAGCGATGCCGAGCGCTGCGAACTCGGCGAGGGCGTCCTGTTCATCGAGGCCGTCGGTCTTGTTGACCGCGATCAGCAGCGGCTTGCCGCTGCGGCGCAGCTCGTCGAGCACGCTGCGATCCTGCGGCAGCAGGCCCTCACGGGCATCGGTGACCAGCACCAGCACCGTCGCCTCGGCGATCGCGAGGCGCACCTGGCGCGCGGTCAGCACGTCGATGTCCGCGTCGTGACCCGAAAGACCGCCGGTATCCACCACCACGAACGGCGACGCGCCGAGTCGGCAGACGCCGTAATGGCGATCACGGGTCACACCGGGTCGATCCGCGACCAGCGCGTCTCGGCTGCGGGTCAGCGCATTGAAGAGGGTGGATTTGCCGACGTTGGGACGTCCGACCAGGGCGACAACAGGCAGCATCGGCGGCGGCGGGGCGTCATTGCGCCTGGATGCGGTAGGCGGCGATGTGGCCGACGTCATCCGCGACCACGGCGATATCGCCCACGATCAGCGGTCGCGCACGGATCGCCTTGCCGGAAAGGTGCTCGCGGGCCGCGAACTGGCCGCTGGCAAGATCCAGCCAGTGCACATAACCCTGCAGATCGCCAACCACCACGTACTTGCCCTGGATCGCCGGCGCGGACAGCCAGCGCCAGTCCAGTGCGTTCTGCTTCCACACGTCCGCACCACTGGTCTTGTCCAGCGCCCAGACATTGGAAGCATCGTCGATTGCGATCAGGGTGCCGCCGCCGACGGCGACACCGGTATAGCCCGACAGCGGCCGTGACCACAGGATGCGGCCACCCTCGGCCTGCACCGCGGCGACGCTGCCGTGGTAGGCATTGGCGTAGAGCACGCCATCGTCGAGCACCAGGCTGCCATCGGAGTCGTCGAGACGCTGGATTTCGGTGCGGCCCTCGCCGGTCGCCAGGCGCTGCTCCCACAGCGAACTGCCATCGGCGAGATTGAGAGCCACCAGCTTGCCGTCGTCGCTGCCGAAGAACACCGCACCGCCCGCGACCAGCAAGGTACCGTTGCCGCGCAGGCTCAGGGTCGGAACGCTGCCGCGGTCGTACAGCCAGAGCTGCTTGCCGTCACTGGCCGCCAGCGCGTAGATGTGACTGTCGTTGCATCGCACCAGCACGCGATCGCCGACGATGACCGGCGGGCTGATCACCTCGGACGAAACCGTAACCTGCCAGCGCGGCTTGCCGGTCTTGGCGTCGAAGGCGTAGACATGACCGTCGAGCGTGCCCACCACCAGCAGATCGCCAACCACGGCCGGCCCGCTGCTGTAACGGGTGTCGCGCTTCTCCCGCCAGTGGGTGCCGACCGACCACAGTCGCTTGCCGCTGGCGAGCGCCAGCGCCTCGATATCACCGTTCGTGCTGACCGCATAGACCACGCCGTCGGCGACCGCAGGCTCCAGGCGCACTCCGGAGTTGCCGGCGCCGTTGCCGACACCGGTTTCCCACAGCTGCTTGACGGTCAAGGTCGGCGTGAATTTGGCCAGTGGCGTCGGCGGCTGGATGTTGTCCTTGGTCTTGAACAGGCCACAGCCCGACAGCGCCAGCGCACCGAGCATCACCACAACGAATTTGCGCATCATGAACCCTGCTTCCCGGCGGTGGCCAAATCATCGAACTTCATCTGCACCAGTGCGCGCTCGGGCGCATCCGGCTTGAAGGCCGCCAGCGCGGCGGCATAGGCGGTGCGTGCCTCGGCGGGGCGCTTCAGCGCCAGCAGCGCATCGCCGCGCAGGGCTTGGCTCATGCCGGCGTAGGTGCCCGCCGGCAGCTTGTCGAGACGTGCCAGCGCCGCGGCAGGTTGTCCCTGCGCCAGCTCCAGCCGGGCCAGGCGCAGCTCGAACAGGTGCTTGAGCGCGGCATCGCCGGCATGCTGCTCGGCCCAGTCCAGCGCGGTGATCGCCTGCGCGTACTGCCCCGCACTGGCGGCGTGTTCGGCACGTCCGGCAGCCGCGAACGTTGCGAAGATCGTGTCCGGATAGTCCTTCATCAGGCGCTTGGTCGCCGCCGTTGCCAAGGCGTCGTTCTTGTCCTGCAGCGCCTGCTGCAGCACCTGATACTGCTCGGCCGCCGCCATCCGATAGCGCTGCTGATGCGCACGCCACTGCTGCCACCCGAAAATCAGCAGCAGACCAAGCACGATGCCAACCAGAATCGAGGCGGCGTTGGCGCGGAGCCACTGGCGAACCTGCTCGCCCTGCTCGTAATCGTCGTATGCGTCGAAAGCCATCAAGTCACCGGCAACGATGGGGAACACGCGCGTCGCAAGCGCCGCGCGGGGAGCGCGGAGGATAACGCAAAATGGCGCTCAGGCGCGGCCCGACGGGGCGTCGATGCTGAAGCTGGCGACGTTGGCGCGACGATGATCGTCGAGCGGATACGGCTTGCCGTCGAGTTCCACGCTGGCCGCATCGGCATTGCCGATGCGCACCTGCAGCGCCTGCGCGCTGCGATAGGTGCGGGTGGTGCCCGCCGGCAGCAACGCGTACTCCAGGTGCTTGCCATCGGCGGCGGTAACCTCGACCCAGCTTGGCGCCGACAGGCTGATCTGCAGCAGGTTGTCTGTGGCATCCGTGGCCGGCAACGCCGGCGCCGGCGCTTTCGCACCCTGCTCCAACGCAGGAAACGCCGCGATCGATGCCAGCAACGGCTGCTCGCTGCCGACTGCCGCCGCGGGTCGCGTCCGCGGGATGTCGGCATGTACCGACTGCCTCGGCACTGGCTGCGCCTGCGCCAGCGCAGGCGCGTCCAGCGGCTCGATGCGGACCAGATCGCGATCCAGACCGCCGCGCAGGCCGATCCAGACCACCGGCACCGCAATCACCGCCGTCAGCACGATGTAGGTGGCCGCGGTTGCATACCGCTCGATGGCCAGCCGCAGATGCGACACGTTGCCGGTCATCACCAGCGGCGGCTCGCGTGTTGCCAGCTGAGCCAGGGCGGCGTCGACCTCGGCCGCCGGCACGCCCAGCAATCGCGCGTAGCCATGCAGCTGGCTGCGCAGATAGATCGGCGAATCGCCGGAATCGATGCCGTGCTGCTCGATCCGCTGCAGTACCGCGGTCGGCAGCCGCAGTTTCTGCGCGCAGCTCCCCAGGCTCAAGCCACGCGCCTGACGCGCGACCATCAGTCGTTCACCCAGCACAGTGTCCGCTGGCGTCTCGGCGACGGCGAGGCGCATCTCGACAGATCCGGCAGCACCGTCGTGATGGCGGGCGAACGATGCGGGGGTTTCAGCGGAAGTCATGGCGGCGAACCGGAGGGGAGACTGCGGGCCTGCTCCGAGTCCGGGAACTGGTCGCGCAACCGACGGGCATAGGAACGGGCGGCCTCCTGGTCGCCCAGTTTCGTCTCGATGTCATAGCCGAGCTTGAGCACGGCGGGACTGGCCAGACCGAGCGCCTCGAAACGCTGCACGAAGGCGCTCGCGTGAAAGTCATCGCCCTGCTTGTGCAGGATGACGGCGGTCTGGTACAGGGCATCGGAATTCTTCGGATTGAGCGCCAACGCCTGCTTGAAGTCGGCCAGCGCCGGCTGCAGCTGGCCCACCTTGAGCAGGCAGGTTCCTGCGTTGGCGTAGGCGACATCCGGCGTGTGATAGAACGGATCGGCTACCGCGCGCTTGAAATAGGGCAATGCCTCGTCGACCTTGCCGATGCGGCACAGGAACGCACCGAGGTTGTTGTTGGCGTCGCCCTTGGTCGGTTCCAGGGCATAAGCGCGCTTGTATTCGCGTTCGGCCTTGGGGTATTCCTTGATGCGCTCGTAGAGCACGCCCAGCACGGTATGCTCGGGTGCATAACTGTCATCATACTTTTCCGCCAGCAGCAGCTTCTGCAGGGCGGTCTGCAAATCGCCGCGCTGCAGGTACTGCTGACCCAGTTCGGTGTGGACCTCGGCAGCCTGGCGTGCCTTCTGCTGCGAGGTCTCGCCACGCAGCCCGCCCACCGACTGGCAGCCGGCAAGAGCGAGGCCGCACACACCTACCAGGATGATCGCGTTATGCCGCATGAGCCGTGGCCTCCTCGATGCGCTTGCGGAATTCGGCCTGGCGCCGGGTGCGGTCGAGCACCTGTCCCTTGAGCTGACCGCAGGCGGCGTCGATGTCGTCGCCGCGCGTGCGCCGCAGCATGGTCAGCACGCCGGCCTCGAGCAGGATCTTCTGGAATGCGGCAATCACATCCGGCTCGGAACGCCGATAGCCCGTGCCCGGGAACGGGTTGAACGGGATCAGGTTCACCTTGGCCGGCAGCCGCCGCATCAGCTTGACCAGCTGGCGCGCCAGTTCGGGGCTGTCGTTGACATCCCGCATCATGGTGTATTCGAAGGTGATCGACGTGCGCGGACGCTTGGCCGCATAGCGCGCGCAAGCTGCCAGCAGCTCGGCGATCGGGTAGCGCTTGTTGAGCGGCACCAGTTCGGTGCGCAGCTCGTCGTTGGGCGCATGCAGCGACACCGCCAGCGACACGTCGCAGACCTCCGACAGACGGTCGATCAGCGGCACCAGACCGGCGGTGGACAGGGTGACGCGCTTGTTGGCCAGTCCGAAGCCGAGGTCGTCGCGCATCACGTTCATTGCACGCACGACGTTGTCGAAGTTCAGCAGCGGCTCGCCCATGCCCATCATCACCACGTTGGTGATGCGCCGCTGCTGGTGCGGCTGGTTGCCCAGCGCCTTCGCCGCCACCCACACCTGGCCGATGATCTCGCTGGCGGCGAGATTGCGGTTGAAGCCCTGGGTGGCGGTGGAGCAGAACCGGCAGTTCAGCCCGCATCCGACCTGCGAGGAGACGCACAGCGTGCCGCGCGTCGGCTCGGGAATGTACACGGTCTCAACCGCATTGCCGCCGTCCATGCCCAGCAGCCACTTGCGCGTACCGTCGACCGAGTGCTTGTCGAGCAGCGTAGCGGCCGGCGCGATCTCGGCGATGTCGGCGAGCTTGCCGCGCAGCGCCTTGCCAAGATCGGTCATCTGCCCGAAATCGTCGACGTGGTGGTGATAGATCCACTTCATCACCTGATCGGCGCGGAACGGCTTTTCGCCGATCCGCGCAAACAGCGCGCGCAGACCCTCGCGGTCGAAGTCGAGCAGGTTGACCTTCGTCGCCGCGGTCACGTCATCGTCCTCAGCCTCGTGGGCAGATCCCGGTCGCAGCAAAGAAATAGGCGATCTCGGCTGCCGCGGTGTCGACGGCGTCGGAACCATGCACCGCGTTGGCGTCGATGCTGTCGGCGAAGTCGGCGCGGATGGTGCCCGGCGCCGCCTTCCTCGGATCGGTAGCGCCCATCAGGTCACGGTTGCGGGCAACGGCACTCTCGCCTTCCAGGACCTGGATCATCACCGGGCCGGAAATCATGAACTCGACCAGCGCGGCGAAGAACGGCCGCTCCCGATGCACGGCGTAAAAGCCCTCGGCCTCGCGACGCGAGAGATGCCGCATTTGCGCCGCGACGATGCGCAGACCGGCCTGTTCGAAACGCGCAAGGATTGCGCCGACTGCATTCTTTGCGACGGCGTCGGGCTTGATGATGGAAAGGGTGCGCTCCAGCGTCATGCTGCGGTGCTCCGGAAAAAGGTGGGGGAATCAGTCAGGTGCCGGCGATGATGGGGCAAACTTGCGTCAAATTGCGGGCTTAGATCACGGATTGTTGACGTTTTCGAGGCCCGCGGCAAGCCCTTTGTCCGCCTCCTGCAGACGGTTTGACCACACCGCAAAGCGCTCGTATCCTTCAAACGGTCGTTTGATCGAGTACCGGCTGCCGTGAACGCTTCCCAGTTTTCCACCAAGCAGCGCATTCTCGGCGCCGCGGAAGTGCTGTTCGCCCGCTACGGCTTTGCCGGCGCCTCGCTGCGCCAGGTGACCGCCGCCGCCAATGTCAACCTGGCCGCCGTGAACTACCACTTCGGATCCAAGGAAAACCTGATCGAGGAGGTGTTCCGCCGCCGCCTCGACGACCTCAACGCGCGCCGCCAGGCTGCGCTGACCAAGGTCGAAAAGCGTGCAGACGCCACGCTCGAGGACGCGCTCGACGCCTTCATCCGGCCGGCGCTGCAGCTGTCGCTGGATCGCAGTGGCGGCGGCGCCTTCATGCGCGTGCTGGCGCGCGCCTATGCCGAACACGACGATCGCCTGCGCCGATTCCTGTCCGACAACTATGGCCACGTGCTGCGCGAGTTCGTGGTGGTGTTTCATCACATGCTGCCGCACCTCGACAAGGAAGAGCTGTACTGGCGACTGGACATCGTCGCCGGCGCACTGACCTACGCGATGGCCGACTTCGGTGTCATCAAGCGCAAGGGCGGCACCAGCGAGCAGAGCCATCGCGAGCGCGCCGCCGAGCATTTGGTGCGGTTCGCCGCCGCCGGCCTGCGCGCACCCTGATTGCCGATCCCCGTCGCCCCGGCGCGACCGGGGAGTCACGTTTCCTTCCCCCATCCCGGAGCTTCCATGAAACCCATCCCTCTCCGCATCCGCAAGGCCGCCGTGCTCGGCGCCGGCGTGATGGGCGCGCAGATTGCCGCCCATCTCGTCAACGCCGACGTCGAGACGCTGCTGTTCGATCTCGCCGCAGGAGAGGCCCCGAAAAACGGCATCGCAACGAAGGCGATCCAGAACCTCGCCAAGCTGTCACCGGCGCCACTGGCCGACAAGGCGCGTGCGCAGACGATCGTGGCGGCCGACTATGAGGAACATCTGGCGCTGCTCGCCGATTGCGATCTGGTCATCGAGGCGATCGCCGAGCGTCTCGACTGGAAGCTGGACCTCTACGCGAAGATCGCGTCGCATCTGAATCCGCGCGCCATCATCGCCTCCAACACCTCGGGGCTGTCGATCAATTCGATGGCGGAGGCGCTGCCGGCGACGCTGCGCCCGCGCTTCTGCGGCATCCACTTCTTCAATCCGCCGCGCTACATGCATCTGGTCGAGCTGATCCCCGACCGCGCGACCGATCCGGCGGTGCTGGACGCACTGGAAGGTTTCCTCACCACCACCTTGGGCAAAGGCGTGGTTCGCGCCAAGGACACGCCCAACTTCATCGGCAACCGCATCGGCGTGTTCTCGATGCTGGCGACGATGCATCACACCCGGCAGTTCGGCCTCGGCTTCGACGTCGTCGACGCGCTGACCGGCCCGGCGATCGGGCGGCCCAGGAGCGCCACCTACCGCACGGCCGATGTGGTCGGCCTGGACACCATGGCGCACGTGATCAAGACCATGGCCGACACCCTGCCCGACGATCCCTGGCACCGCCACTTCAAGGCGCCGGATTGGCTGGCTGCGCTGATCGCCAAGGGCGCCCTGGGTCAGAAAACCGGCGCCGGCTTCTACCGCAAGGCCGGCAAGGACATCGTGGTCCTGGACGTCGAGACGCAGGACTACCGTGCCTCCGCGCAAAAGGCCTCCGACACGGTCGCCGCGATCCTCGCCATCAAGGACCCGGCCGAGAAGTTCGCCCGGCTGCGCGCCGACGCCGATCCGCAGGCGCAGTTCCTGTGGGCGACCTTCCGCGACCTGTTCCACTACACCGCCTATCACATCGCCGACATCGCCGAAACGTGCCGCGACGTCGATTTCGCCATCCGCTGGGGCTACGGCTGGAAACTGGGCCCGTTCGAGACCTGGCAGGCCGCCGGCTGGCAACAGATCGCCGGCTGGATCAGCGAGGACATCAGGACCGGCAAAGCCATGAGCGATGCACCGCTGCCGGCATGGGTGACCGATGGACGCAGCGGCGTACACGGCACTGACGGTTCATTCGCGCCGAAGGCGGGCAAGTCGCTGCCGCGCTCGGCGCATCCGGTCTACACGCGCCAGCTGTTCCCCGACCCGCTGCTGGGCGAGCGTTTCGATCGTGGCAGCACTGCGTTCGAGAACGACGGGGTGCGCCTGTGGCATCTGGGCGACGACGTCGGCATCGTCTCCTTCAAGACCAAGATGAACACGGTCAACGACGCCGTGCTCGACGGGCTGCAGCGTGCGATCGGGGAGTCCGAGCGCCGGTTCAAGGCGCTGGTGATCTGGCAGTCCGGCGAGCCGTTCTCGGCCGGCGCCGATCTCAAGGGCGCGCTGGGCCTGCTGCAAGCCGGCAAGGTCGCCGACTTCGAGGCGATGATCGCCAATTTCCAGGTCACCAGCATGCGCATCAAGTACGCGCAGTTGCCGGTGGTGGCTGCGGTGCGCGGCATGGCGCTGGGTGGCGGCTGCGAATTCCAGATGCACTCGGCGCGCACGGTCGCGGCGCTGGAGAGCTACATCGGTCTGGTCGAGGCCGGTGTCGGCCTGCTGCCCGCGGGCGGCGGCCTGAAGGAGATCGCCACGCGCTGCGGTCTCGCGGGTGATCCCTTCGAGGGCGTCAAGCGCATCTTCGAGACCGTCGCCATGGCCAAGGTTTCGGGCTCCGCACTGGAAGCAAAACAGATGGGCCTGCTGCGCGACAGTGACGTGGTGGTGCTCAACGCGTTCGAGCTGTTGTACGTGGCGCAGAACGTCGCCGCCTCGCTCGCCGAGTCCGGCTGGCGCCCGCCGCTGCCGGCACGCGCGATCCCGGTGGCCGGCGACGTCGGCACCGCCAGCCTGAAAATGCTGCTGGTCAACATGCTCGAAGGCCGCTTCATCTCCGAACACGACTACGAGATTGCCGCGCGCATCGCCGATACCCTTTGCGGCGGCGCGATCGAGCGCGGCGCGACTGTCGACGAAGAGTGGCTGCTGCGTCTCGAACGCAGGCACTTCATGACGCTGGCACAGATGCCCAAGACCCAGGCGCGCATCCAGCACACCCTGACCACCGGCAAACCACTGAGGAATTGAGAGCCTCTGGCCGCGAAGACCGCAAAGCGCACGAAAGACCTTCATCGGACTGACATCTTCGCGTTCTCGGTGTCCTTTGCGGATCCCCGAATGCAGTTGTCCGCGAAGGGCGCGAAGGATCTTGATTGGACTGACATCTTCGCGTTCTTTAGCGTCTTTTGCGGACCCCTGAATGCAGTTGTCCGCGAAGAACGCAAAGGGCGCAACATTTCAGGGCTTGATGCTTTTTTCGCGACCCTGGCGTCCTCCACAAACCCGTACTTCCCAGCCATCGAAACCCAAGTCCACCGGTCCACGACGCGCGCGATCG
>JAJZET010000005.1 GCA_021805685.1 Pseudomonadota bacterium | reverse complement strand
TGCCGCCGCCGGATTCCGACTTCTGTGGCGCGGTGGTGCTGGTAAACCCGCGCGGCGACGTCACCCCCGATGACGGCCAGCTCGGCGCCGGCTATCTGCCCGGCCATGTGTGGACTTTCGACTATCCCGCCGAGCGCCTCACGCTGCAAGGCTCGGCCTGGCGTCCGGATCCCACCGCACATCCCGTGCCGCTGGGTTTTCCGCGCGACGGCGACGGCCGGCCAACCGATGGCTTTGCCCGCATCGTCATCCGGGTGGACGGGCAGCCGCTGGATATGCTGCTGGATACCGGCGCCACCGCACATCCCACCACAGCAGGCAAGCAGGCCAGCGGGATACCTACGGTCAACGGCTACGGCGTCGCCAGCTACATCACACGCAGCGTGCTGGAGCGCTGGCACAAGGTACATCCAGGCTGGCGCGTGGTGGACGGAGGCGACGACCTGCTCGGCTCGAAACCCGCCTCACGCATGATCGAGGTGCCGGACGTGGAGATCGGCGGCTGGTCGGTGGGCCCGGTCTGGTTCACCGAGCGTCCTGATCGCAATTTCGGCATCAAGGGCATGTCGAGGTACATGGACCGCGCCGTGACGGGCGCCGTCGGCGGCAACGTCTTCGAGCACTTCGTGATGACCATCGACTACCCCCACGCCACGGCCTGGTTCCGCTGCGTGACCGGCTGCAAGGCGGTCGCTACACCGCCACCGGCGCCTTGATCGCCGGGTGCGGGCTGTAGCCCTCGATGGCGACGTCCTCGAAACGGAAGTCCTCCAGTGCACGCACCCCGGGATTCAGCACCAGGCGCGGCAAGGGACGCGGCTCGCGGGTGAGCTGCAGGCGCGCCTGTTCGACATGGTTGCTGTACAGGTGCGCGTCGCCCAGCGTGTGCACGAAGTCGCCCACGCCCAGCCCGCAGACCTGGGCCACCATGTGGGTGAGCAGGGCGTAGCTGGCGATGTTGAACGGCACGCCGAGGAAGATGTCGCCGCTGCGCTGGTAGAGTTGGCAGCTAAGTTTTCCGTCGGCCACGTAGAACTGGAACAGCGTGTGGCATGGCATCAGCGCCATCTTCGGCAGCTCGCCCACGTTCCACGCGCTGACGATCAGGCGGCGCGAGTCGGGGTTGCGACGGATCTCGTCCACCACCCAGCGGATCTGATCCACCGTGCCGCCGTCGGCGGTAGGCCAGGCGCGCCATTGCCGGCCGTAGACCGGGCCGAGGTCGCCCTGCTCGTCGGCCCATTCGTCCCAGATGCTGACACCGTGCTCCTTGAGGTAGGCGATGTTGGTGTCGCCCCGCAGGAACCAGACCAGCTCATGGACGATGGATTTCAGGTGCAGCTTCTTGGTGGTGACCAGCGGGAAGCCCTCGGCAAGGTCGAAGCGCATCTGCCAGCCGAATACGCTGCGCGTGCCAGTGCCGGTGCGGTCCGCCTTTTCCGTGCCGTGCTCCAGCACGTGGCGCAGCAGGTCGAGGTAGGCCTTCATGGACCGCTCTTGGCCGGCGTCGCCACCTCATGCAGCTGCAGCGTGGGCGCCTTGCGCGACAGCCAAAGCAGCCACAGGCCAGCGACGATCAGCGGCAACGAGAGGATCTGCCCCATCGTGAGCCAGCCGAAGGCGAGATAACCGAGCTGGATGTCCGGCAGGCGCACGAACTCCACGCCGAAGCGGAAGCAGCCGTACATCAGCGCGAACAGCCCGGAAACGAGGTAACGCGGCCGCGGCTTCATCGACACCAGCCACAGCACGGTGAACATCACCACTCCTTCCAGCGCCAACTCGTACAGCTCGCTGGGATGCCGCGGCAGATGACCCCCAAACTGGGCATAGACCGCTTGCCAGGCCGGGTGCGCCGCGTAATGCAGCGTGCTGTCCGCAATCGTGCCGCCGAAGGCGTACGTGTGATCCTCGGCCTGCGCGTTGGGGAAGATCATGCCCCACGGCAGGTGGGTGGGCTTGCCCCACAGCTCGCCGTTGATGAAGTTGCCCAGCCGGCCCAGGCCCAGGCCGATCGGCACCAGCGGCGCCACGAAATCCACCGTGTCCATGAAGTGCAGCTTGTGCCGGCGCGACCACCACAGCCCTGCCACCAGCACGCCGACCAGGCCGCCATGGAAGCTCATGCCGCCGTCCCACACGCGGAACAGCGCCAGCGGATCGGTCCAGATCCAGCGCGGGCCGCCTGCGTAATAGAACAGCATGTAGCCGATCCGTCCGCCCGCGATCACGCCCATCATGCCGTAGAAGAACAGGTCGCTCAGCGCGTCGCGCGTCACCGGCAAGCGGCCCCTCCGGCGCCGGTACTCGCCCAGTACCGCGGCGCTGAAAAAGCCCACCAGGTACATCAGTCCGTACCAGTGCACCTGCACCGGGCCGAGGTGGAAGGCGATGGGGTTGATATCGACGACGTAGGGTTGCGTCATGAGGCGCGGCATCGGTACAGGCAAGGCCGCCAGTGTAGCCGGACACGCGCCGGATGGACGGCTACACTGACGGATACCCGGTCAGCCGAGGTGCAGGGGACATCCGCCAGGGACCGGGCCGCCAACAAACAGGGGAGTACAAGGATGATGTCGTTGCGCAAGATCCGCGTCGCGCTGGTCGCGGCGTGCCTTTGTTCGCCGGTCGCCGCAGCCGCGACCGGCCTGATTCCAGTGGAGGCGTTCGCGCGCCATGCCGACCTGTCGATGCCGCGGCTGTCGCCGGATGGCAAGCACATCTCGGTGCGCATGGACGACGGCGACAACCACTCGCTGGTGATTTTCGACGTTGCCGACATGAGCAAGCCGGTCAGCATGTTGCGCATGCCCAAGTACGAGGTGCCGCTCAACGTGGATTGGGTCAGCTCGACCCGGCTGGTGGTGGAAAAAGGCAAGCAGTTCGGCTCCATCGACAAACCCATGGCCACCGGCGAAATCCTCGCCACCAACGTGGATGGAACGCACCAGGATTACCTGTTCGGCTACCAGACCGGCTACGGCACCCGTGGCAGCACCCGTCAGGCCGACGATGGCTGGGGCTGGGTGGCTGGCTTGCCGGAGAAGGCCAACGGCCACTTCTACCTGGGCAGTCACCTCCAGGGAGAGGACAACCGCAGCGAACTCTACGACGTCGACGCCACGAAGAACGTACGCCACCAGATCGGCGACATCGGCGTGGGCCAGATGAATTTCCTGGTAGGGCCGGACGGCAAGGCGAGCTTCGCCTATGGCACCAACGTCGATTTCAACTACGTGGCGTACCAGTCCATCCACGGGCGCTGGGCGCAACTGCCGGCAGGCAAGTACTTCGCCCCGTTCGCCACCGCACCGGACGGCAAGAGCGTCTACGCCATGTACAGCGCCGATGGCGGCCCGTCCGAGCTGATCGAACAACGCCTGGACGGCGGCGATCGCAAGGTGCTGGCGAAGGACGATTTCGGCAACGTCCACGACGTCCAGTGGACGGCGCCGCCGCTGCAGCCGTTCGCGATCATCACCGCCACCGGCACGCCGCGCCCGATCTACATCGATCCGACGCTTCCGGCCGCCAAGCTGTACATGGCGATCAGCCAGAAATTCCCCGGTGAATTCGTCGATTTCATCAACTTCAGCGAGGACGGCCGCGAACTGCTGTTCAGCGTGAGCAGCGACCGCGACCCGGGAACCTACTACCTGATCGACACCGCACACTACAAGGTGGTCAAGCTGTTCGCCGCGGCGCCCTGGATCGATCCGTCGAAGATGGCCGAGCGCATCCCGATGCATTTCAAGGCCAGCGACGGCCTGGAGCTGGAAGCCATCCTCACCGTGCCCAACGGCGTACCGATGAACAACCTGCCGATGGTATTGCTGCCGCATGGCGGTCCGCATGGCGTCGACGACGACTGGTTCTTCGACGGCGATGCGCAGTTCCTCGCCAGCCGCGGCTACCTCGTGCTGCAGGTGAATTACCGCGGTTCCAGTGGCCGCGGACTGGACTTCGAGCAGGCCGGCTTCCTCCAGTGGGGCACGCGCATCCAGCAGGACCTGATCGACGGCGTGAAATGGGCCGAGCAGCAGCAGTATGCCGACCCGAACCGGGTCTGCGTGTACGGCGGCAGCTTCGGCGGCTACTCGGCGATGATGTCGGTGATCCGCGCGCCCAAGTTGTTCAAGTGCGCGATCGGTTACGCCGGCGTCTACGACCTGGCGATGATGTACAAGAAGGGCGACATCCGCACGGACCAGTTTGGCAGGAATTACCTCGCCACCGTGATCGGCAAGGATGACGCCGCGCTGGCCGCGAACTCGCCGGACAAGCTCGCCGACCAAATCGACGTGCCGGTGCTGCTGATCCATGGCAAAGACGACCAGCGCGCGCCGTTCGCCCAGGCCAAGGCGATGCGCGCCGCACTGGAGGCCGCGCACAAGCCGTACGAGTGGATGAGCAAGCCCGACGAAGGCCACGGCTTCTACACCGAAGCCAACAACGTGGATCGCCTCAACCTCATGCAGGCGTTCCTGGCCAAATACATCGGTGCGGGCGCCACGGCTCCCTGATACGGGGGCGAGCCCTGCCGCGCCCATGGCCCTCGGCCAGGCGCGGCAGGCGGCTCAGAGCAGCACCGGCCGGTCCGGCAATTCGTCCTGGCGCGGCGCCCCATCGGCGGGAAAGTGGCGTTCAAGCAGCGCGTGCACCGCTTCGATGCCGCGCAGGCTGCCTTCGCGCCATTGGCCTTGCGCGTAGGCCGTGCGCATGTGCTCGCACACCAGGCGCCATTCGTCGGACGCCACCCGCTTCGCCATGCCGCGGTCGGCGACGATCTCGATACGACGCTCGGCCAGCAACACGTAGATCAGCACGCCGTTGTTGTGCTCGGTATCCCAGACCCGCAAATGCTCGAATACCTGGCGCGCACGCGCGGGCGCATCCAGCCCGGCGATCACGGCCAGCGGCGCAAGCCGCGATTCCACGGCAAGCCGGACCTCGCCAAGGTGCCGACGCTCGCCCTCGGCGACCGCCGCGGCGATGTCGTCGAGCAGGCCGGAAGGGAAGCGGCGATGCAGCTGGAACCAGCCCTCGCCGAGGTTGGCGAGCAGGCGTTGCAGGCGTGCCATGTCACCAGCTCCCCGAAGCGCCGCCGCCGTTGAAGCTGCCGCCGCCACCGCTGAAGCCGCCACCGCCGCCAAAGCCACCGCCGCCGCCGAACCCGCCTCCCCCGAAGCCGCCACCGCCCCAGCCACCGAAGCCACCCCAGCCGCCGCCACCGATCGAGCGGCCGGCACCGGCCGGCAGCAGCATCAGCAACCCACCCACGATGCCACCGAGAATGCCCATGCCCACCGAGGCCATCAGCCAGAACAGGCCGCCCATGACCAGGCCGCCCAGCGGCGCGCGCACGAAGGCGTGCGCACGCCCCAGCATGCCGCGCAGGACGATCCAGGCGAAGAACCCGATCCCCAGCAGGCTGTTGAGATCCAGGCCGGGCCGCTGCCGCGGCGCCCTCTGCGCCGGCGGCGGCAAGGGCTCGCCGTCGATCAGCTGGGTCAGCGCGCCGACGGCGGCCTGGATGCCGCCAAAGTAATCGCCGGCGCGGAACTTCGGCACGACATACTCGCGAATGATGCGCGCGGAGGCGGCGTCGGGGATCGCCCCCTCCAGCCCTGCGCCGACCTCGATGCGCACGGCGTGGTCGTCCTTGGCGACCAACAGCAGCACGCCGTCGTCGACGCCCTTGCGGCCGACCTTGTTCGCCATCGCGACGTCGATGGAATAGCTATCGATGTCCTGCGGCTTGGTGCTGCCCACCATCAGTACCACCAGCTGCGCGCCCTTGGCCTTCTCCAGCGCCACCAGCTGCGCGTCCAGCTGATCCACCTGCTGCGCAGTCAGCGTGCCGGTGAGGTCGGTGACGTGCCGCACCAGCTTCGGCACGGCTGCATCGGCATGCAGCAGTGCCGGCAGCAGCATGACCGCCGCCAGCAGCCATGCCCACAACGCACGCGGGCGGCGCGCGCGCATCTCAGTGCGCCGAGGCGGCGGGCGCCGGCGCCGCGCCGCCGAAATCGACCTTCGGAGCGGTGGAGATCGCCTGCTCGTCCTGCACGCTGAAGTTGGGCTTCACGGTGTAGCCGAACATCTTGGCGGTAAGGTTGTTGGGGAAGGTGCGGATCATCGAGTTGTAGTCCTGCACCGCCTGCACGTAGCGCTGGCGCGCCACGGTGATGCGGTTCTCGGTGCCCTCCAGCTGCGCCTGCAGGTTCTGGAACAGCCCGTCGGCCTTGAGGTTGGGATAGTTCTCGCTGACCGCCATCAGGCGCGACAGCGCATTGCCCAGCTGACCCTGCGCAGCCTGGAACTTCGCCAGCGCCTGCGGATCGTTCGCCAGCGCCGGCGTCATCTGGATGCTGCCCACCCTGGCGCGCGCGTCGGCCACCTCGGTGAACACCTTTTCCTCGTGCTGGGCGTAGCCCTTCACCGTGGCGACCAGGTTCGGCACCAGGTCGGCGCGGCGCTGGTACTGGTTGAGCACTTCCGACCAGGCGGCCTTGACCGCCTCGTCCTGCCGTTGCATGGCGTTGTAGCCGCAGCCACAAAGACTGATCGCGACCAGCAGCAGCACGAGATTGCGCAACAGCTTCATGGCAAGGCTCCGTTCGAACGAGGTGGGCATTCCAGCACTACGGAGGTGGCGGCGCAAACGACCTAGCGCAAGCCCAGCACCAGGCCCCAGCTCAGCACCGTCAACACCATCAGCAGGAACACGGCGGCCGACCCCATGTCCTTGGCGCGACCGGCGAGTTCGTTGAATTCGGGGCTGACCTTGTCCACCACCGCCTCGATGGCGGAATTCAGCAGCTCAGCCGAGAGCACGAGAAAAGCCGGCGCCACCAGCGCGAGCTTCTCCAGCGCATCGTTGCCCAGCCACAGGCCCAGCGGGATCAGCACCACCGCCAGCATCGCCTCCAGCCGGAACGAAGCCTCGTGCCGCCAGCCCGCCTGCAGGCCTCGCATCGACCAGCGAAAGGCGTTCCAGAGCTGGCTCGGGTTGCCGCGAAAACCGGGGCTGGGCATGGGGTGACGATCTCCGGGGCGTCGCGGTAGCAAGCGGCAATGATGCCATAGGCCGCATATTGCACTGCAGCGGGGCCCGCCCGGTGGATGGGGTACGCTTCGGCGGTTGTGGCGCACCCGACGCCGCGATTCGCCGGTCGCCCAGCGCGGCCGTTGTACTCCTCAGCACGGAATCGTTGCATGGCAATCCAGAATCCACCCGTTTCGCAAACACGGTCGTTCAGCACCGTCTTCCTGATCGAGATGTGGGAGCGCTTCGGCTTCTATGGCATGCAGGTGCTGATGGTCACTTTCATGATGAAGCGGCTCGGCTTCATCGACACCAAGGCGAACCTGGTCTGGGGCGCGGCCACCGCGCTGATCTACGCCACGCCGGCAGTCGGCGGCTGGGTCGGCGACAAGCTGCTGGGCACGCGGCGCACGATGCTGATGGGTGCGGTGATCCTGGCCGTCGGCTACGCCCTGCTCTGGGTCCCCTCCGATCATCCCCTGGTCACCTACGCGGCGCTGGGCGTGATCATCGTCGGCAACGGCTTCTTCAAGGCCAACTCCGGCAACCTCGTGCGCAAGATCTACGACGGCGAGGATTCCAAGATCGACAGCGCGTTCACCATCTACTACATGGCGGTGAACATCGGCTCGATGATCTCGATGACACTGACGCCGTGGATTCGCGACGTCGTCGCCGCGAAGTACGGCGATTCCATGGGCTGGCACACCGCCTTCGGCGTCTGCTCGATCGGCCTGCTGCTGGGCCTGATCAACTACTCGATCATGTCGCGCACGCTCGCCCATGTCGGTTCGCCCGCCGACGACGCGCCAGTCGACAAGAAGCGCCTGCTCCTCGTCATGATCGCGGCCGTCGCCACGGTGTTCGCATCGATCCTGATCCTGCAAAGCGAGACGGTCGCGCGGTGGGGCGTGGTGGTCGCCGGCATCGCGATGTTCGTGGTCTTCATCTACATGATCGCGGTCTGCCGCAGCGGCGAGCGCTCCGGCCTGATCGCCGCGCTGGTGCTGGTGGTACAGACGATCTTCTTCTTCATCTTCTACCAGCAAATGTCCACCTCGCTGAACCTGTTCGCGCAGCGCAACGTGGACCTCCACTTCAGCATCTTCGGCGCCCACCTGTTCACGTGGATCCCGGAGCAGTACCAGAACCTCAACTCGATCTGGATCGTGCTGCTGAGCCCGGTGCTGGTCTTCATCTACAACTCGCTCGGCCGCCTGGGCAAGGATCCCTCGGTGGCCGCCAAGTTCGCCTGGGGCTTTGCGGCGGTCGCGGCCGGCTTCTTCATCTACGGCATCGGCGCGAAGTGGGCGGTGAACGGCCAGGTGTCCTCGTGGATCATGGTCTGGGGCTACGGCCTGTACTCGCTGGGCGAGCTGCTGGTGAGCGGCCTGGGCCTGGCGATGATCGCCCGCTACGTGCCCGAGCGCATGGGTGGCCTGATGATGGGCACCTACTTCGTGGCGTCCGGTATTTCGCAGTACCTGGGCAGCGTGGTCGCCAATTACGCGCACATCCCGTCGGGCCTCACCGATCCGGTGCAGTCGCTGGACATCTACACCCGCCTGTTCAACAAGCTCGGCTTCGTCGGCGTGGGCTGCACCGTAGTGGCCATGGCCGTCCTGCCCCTGATGAAGAAGCTGTCGACCAGCCATGCTGACGCGGTCGGGCGGCAGGAACCGCTGCCTGCCGTGCGCAGCGAGGAGTTCGACGCGACCTGACCGCGTTGCCGGAGGCCGCCGCATGCGGCGGCCTCCGACACATCGTGAGCCGCATGCCACACCGTTACACCAAGCACCGTATCGGTCCGTTCGCGCTGGCACGCACGCTGGCCTGGCTGCGCCTGTGCGCCATCGGCGGGCAATGCATCGCCGTGCTGGTCTGCGCGCTGTGGCTGCACCTGCCGATACCGTTGTTGCCCTTGCTGTGCTGCATCGGCCTGCTTGCCGTGTTCGCGGTGCTGGCGGCATGGCGCCTGGGCCGAACGTGGCCGGTAAGCGAATCCGAGGCCATCGCGCACATCGGCGTGGACACCCTGGAGCTGGGCGTGCTGCTGTACTTCACCGGCGGTGCCAGCAATCCCTTCATCACGCTGCTGGTGTTACCCATCGCGCTGGCCGCTGCGGCGCTGTCGATCCGCGCCCTGCTCGCGGTGGCCGTGCTCGCCGGTAGCGCCTACCTGCTGCTGTTGCAGCGGCACTTGTCGCTGCCGATGCCGGTCGGCCTGCGCGACCGCGGCTTCGAACTGCACGTGGTCGGCATGGGCGTGAACTTTGTCATCACCGCGCTCCTGCTGGGTTTTTTCATCAACCGCCTGGCGCACGCGCTGCGCATGCAGCAGCTCGCCACCCAGCGCGTGCACGAACGCGCGCTGCGCGACGAGGGCATCCTCGCCATCGCCACCCAGGCCGCCGGCGCCGCGCACGAGCTCAACACGCCGCTCTCCACCATGCGCACGCTGCTGCCCGAGCTGCGCCGCGAACACGCCGGCGATGCCGCACTGGCCGAGGACCTCAGCCTGCTCGAG